>NZ_JBHSOF010000054.1:0-55955 GCF_042656005.1 Kitasatospora misakiensis
TCTTCCCCCAAGGGACTTTCACCCTCAAGCAATCGCCCATGCTGGGCGCACAACGGAGAGGGACGGTACCGCGTGGCGGTACCGTCCCTCGGCGTCTCGGGGAGACGCTGCACCCTCCGACCGTATGACTGGTGCGTCCGTCGGAACGGACGCCGGAGCTGCCGTCCGGCCCCGCTGCCCGGGGCCGGAAGGGGCGTCGCACCGGTCTCGCGGAGACCGCGAGGCCCTAGTCATGACCGCCCTGGTCCTCAGGCGCCGCAGTCCCGGCAGATCGGGTTGCCGTTCTTCTCGCTGTACAGCTGGCTGCGGTGGTGGACCAGGAAGCAGCTCATGCAGGTGAACTCGTCGGCCTGCCGCGGCAGCACCCGGACGGAGAGCTCCTCGTTCGAGAGGTCGGCGCCGGGGAGCTCCATGCCCTCGGCGGCCTCGAACTCGTCGACGTCGACCGAGTTCCCGCCCTTGTCGTTCCTCCGGGCCTTGAGCTCCTCGATGCTGTCCTCGTTGAGCTCGTCGTCGGTCTTGCGTGGGGTGTCGTAGTCGGTAGCCATTTTTCGCTCTCCCCCTCCGGGTTGTGCGGTGTGTGCGGTATCTCCAGCGCACGTAACGCATGGGGGGTCGGTCTTGTGCCCGACCCGAGGCGGAGATTTTGCCTTACTTCAAGCCCTGTTACTCAATCGACACTCAGCCGGGGGTCCGTTGGGGTGATCCACTCGGGCGTTCGGGGCCTCACGCAGGGCCATCACGGGAGCGTGCCGACGACGGCCCGACCGACACTCTCCGTAAGCGAAGGTCCCTGGCACGTCCGCCAATTCCCTTGCCCACCAGGGCGGAGAGTCAATCCTCCGATCCGCCTCCGATCGCCGTTCCGCTCACGGACGGCGATCAGAGGGGTTCTGGCGATGATCACCCTCCGGGGTCAACCGCTCCCCGGTAGCGACACGGTGTGACCTTGGTCACGTTCGCCTGTGGTCGGGGCAAAGCATGGAAAACCCACCCAAGCCACTACGCCTGCTGGCGGGCCATCCGGCGGGCCAGGATCGCCGCCTGCCGCTCCTCGAACTTGACGGCCTGCGCGTCCAGCCCGGCGAGGAAGGCGCCGAGCTCCTCCTGGGCCCGCGCGCCCTCCGGCCCGAGGCCCGCGATGTCCATCACCTTGAGGTGGCGCAGCACCGGCTGCAGCACGTCGTCGTGGTGGATGCGGAGGTTGTAGACGCCGCCGAGGGCGATCTGGGCGGCGGCCCGCTCGAAGCCGGGGATGCCGTGGCCGGGCATCCGGAAGTCGGTCACCACGTCGGCGATCGCGCGCATGGCCTGGTCGGGGGCGATCTCCAGGGCGGCCTTCAGGAGGTTCCGGTAGAAGACCATGTGCAGGTTCTCGTCGTTGGCGATCTTCGCGAGCAGCTGGTCGGCCAGCGCGCAGCCGGAGTGGTGGCCGGTGTTGCGGTGCGAGATGCGGGTGGCGAGCTCCTGGAAGGCCACGTAGGCGACCGAGTGCAGCATGCTGTGCGCGTTGTCGGACTCGAAGCCCTCCGACATGTGCGACATCCGGGCCCGCTCCAGCTCGTCCGGGTCGACGGCGCGGGTGGTGAGCAGGTAGTCGCGGATGGCTATGCCGTGCCGGCCCTCCTCCGCCGTCCAGCGGTGGACCCACGTCCCCCAGGCGCCCTCGCGGCCGAACATGGTCGCGATCTCGTGGTGGTAGCTCGGGAGGTTGTCCTCGGTGAGCAGGTTGACCACGAGCGAGACCCGGCCGAGCGGGGTCACCTTGGAGTGCGCGGGCTCCCAGGCCTCGCCGCCCAGCACGCCGGCGAAGTCGCGGCCCTGGCTCCACGGGACGAACTCGTGGGGCATCCACTCCTTGGCGACCGACAGGTGACGGTTGAGCTCCTTCTCGACGACCTCTTCGAGGGCCAGGATCAGCCGCGTGTCGGTCCAGGAGCTCGAACCGAGCGAGGTGCTGCGCTGCACGGGGGCGATGGTCACGGGTCTGGCTCCTGGGGGACGGGCACGCGTGGGACGAGCGCACTTACGGTCGCGTAGGTTACGTAACCGTAAGTTGCCCGGGCCGGAAAAGACAAGCCGCCCCCGCCAGGCCTTATGTCGTCCTGACGGGCCTGCCGGAGGCGGCGGGGAACGGTCGGCGCACGGAGGTCGCCCGCCCGGGCGGCCGGACGGCCCCGAGAAGGGCCGTGGCGGGGCCGTGGAGGCCCTGGGAGCCGCCCGGCGCGCGGTGGGGCGCGGGGGTGCCCGGGGCGCCGATCAGATGCCCGGGGCGCGCATCAGATGCCCGGGATGCGCACGCGCATGGTGAGGCCGCCGCCGGCGCGCGGGGTGGCCTCGATGGTGCCGTTGTGCGCCCGCACCACCGAGCGGACGATCGAGAGGCCGAGGCCGACCCCCTTGTCGCTGCGGGTCCGGTCGGCGCCCTTGACCCGGCGGAACGGCTCGAAGATGTGCTCCAGCTCGTAGCCGGGCACCACCGGGCCGGTGTTGGAGACCACCAGTTCCCCGCCCCCCGGGACCGGGGCGGTGGTGATCTCGACCCAGCCGTCCGGGAGGTTGTAGCGGACGGCGTTCTGCAGCAGGTTGAGCGCTATCCGCTCCAGCAGGATGCCGTTGCCGGCGACCACCGCCGGGTGCAGCGAGGCGCGCAGGTCGACCTCCCGCTTGGCGGCCTCGGACCTGGTCTGCTCCAGCGCCCGGGTGGCCGCCTCGGACAGCTCGACCGGGCGGCGGTCGGTCAGCTCGTTGTCGCTGCGGGCGAGCAGCAGCAGGCCCTCGACCAGCTGCTCGCTGCGCTCGTTGGTGGCCAGCAGGGTCTTGCCGAGCTGCTGGAGGTCGGGCGAGGCCGCCGGGTCGGAGAGCTGCACCTCCAACAGGGTGCGGTTGATCGCCAGCGGGGTGCGCAGTTCGTGCGAGGCGTTGGCGACGAAGCGGCGCTGGGAGTCGAAGGACCGGTCCAGGCGCTCCAGCATGTCGTCGAAGGTGTCGGCGAGCTCCTTGAGCTCGTCGTCCGGGCCGTCCAGCTCGATCCGCCGGTGCAGGTCGGAGGAGGCGACCTCGCGGGCGGTGCGGGTGATCCGGCCGAGCGGGCGCAGCACCCGGCCGGCCATCGCGTAGCCGGCCGCGAAGGCGATCACGGAGAGGCAGACCAGCATGGTGAGCGTCTTGCGCAGCAGCGTGTTGAGCGCCGTGTCGGCCTTGCCGGTGTGGCTGTTGGCCAGGAACTGGTTGAACTGGTCGGTGGTCATCCAGGTGCCGTTCACCCGGACGCCGGTCGTCCCGAAGTCGAAGGACGGCGGCCGGACGTCCTGCATGGCCTGCCGGACGAAGACGTACATCAGCAGGAGCAGCACCACGCCGGCCATCAGGAACATCCCGCCGTAGAGCAAGGTGAGCCGGATCCGGATGGTCGGGCGGAACGGCAGCCAGGCGAGCATGCCGTCGCCGGGCACGTAGCTCTCGGGCTGGTGCAGTCGGGGGGCGCGCGGCGGGTGGGCCGGCTTGGGCGGGACGGGCCGGTCGGGCACGGCGCGCCCGCCGGAGGGCGCGCCGGAGGGCCCGCCGGCCGGGGGCGGGGTGGTCATGATGGTCCTCTCGGGGCGTCCGCCGCGGCGGGCGCGTGGTGGGGGCGGGGTCCGGTCAGATCCGGTAGCCGGAACCGGGCACGGTGACGATCACCGGCGGGTCGCCGAGCTTGCGGCGCAGCGTCATGACGGTGACCCGCACGACGTTGGTGAACGGGTCGGTGTGCTCGTCCCAGGCCTTCTCCAGCAGCTGCTCGGCGGAGACGACGGCGCCGCCGGCCCGCATCAGCACCTCCAGGACGGCGAACTCCTTGGGGGCGAGCTGGACGGGGCGGCCGTCCCGGATGACCTCCCGGCGGCCCGGGTCGACCGAGATGCCGGCCCGTTCCAGGATGGGGGGCAGCGGGACGGTGGCGCGGCGGCCGAGGGCGCGGACCCGGGCGACGAGTTCGCTGAAGGCGAACGGCTTCGGAAGGTAGTCGTCCGCTCCGATCTCCAGGCCCTCGACCCGGTCGCTGATGTCGCCGGAGGCGGTCAGCATGATCACCCGGGTGGCCAGGCCCTGCTCGACGACGCTGCGGCAGACGTCGTCACCGTGGACCAGCGGCAGGTCGCGGTCGAGCACGACCACGTCGTAGTCGTTGACCGCGATGCGCTGGAGCGCGGCCTCCCCGTCGTAGACCACGTCGACGGCCATCGCCTCGCGGCGCAGACCCGTGGCGACTGCCTCGGCGAGCAGCTGCTCGTCCTCGACGACGAGAACCCGCACAGTCGTTGTCCCTTCTCCAGGCCGGCCCCGGAAGCGGACGCGCGGCTCCGACGGTGTCCCCATCCTGCCTGGTCCTGCGGTAAAGCAGCGATAAGCTGCCCCGCGGGCAGGGCCGCCCGGCGGCGCCGCGGGGGGCGCGGGGCGGAGGTCCGGGCGAGGCTTCGGGCGAGGGTTCGTGGCGGGACCAGTCCGGTTGGACTGTGACGCGGGCAACTTTCTCGCGGCGGGAGGTTTCCCGGCCCCGGGGCTGGGGAGGACAGCTGCACACCCGCGATCCGGTTTCTGAGCCGATCGCACCCACCCGCCGTGCGTTCTTCCGCGCCGGCCCTGGGGCTGGGGCGTCACGGGAGCGGCCGAGGGCCGTCTCCGCGCCCGACCGGAGATCTTCACCGCCCGGATCGGACGCTTCCGCTGGCCACCGTAACCCTGGGGCAGGGGGCGCACGACCGTGCACGTCCGACACAGTAAGGGGGCCCGTATGGACGCCTTCACCGCCGGAATCCTGCAGCGCATCGCCAACGCCGAGCAGGACCTGCACCGCGCGATCGAGGCCGGGGACGAGTTCCTCGCCGAGGTGGAGCAGTCCGAGCTGGACGATCTTCGCCGTCTCGCCGCCGAACACGGCGTGGACACGGTGCTGGAGCGCCACCGCACCGCCGCCTGATCCGCCGACCGCCCGACCCGTCGCCGGATCTCCGGCACCAGCGGCCCTACGGGGGCCGTGCGAAAACCCAGGCCCTGGCATCCCCCGTATGTCAGGGCTCTTCGCTGCCCCTGGATCTTTTCCGGCCTCGTCGCCGGAAGCACCACCGGGCCCGTCCGCCGTCGCGCGGGCGGGCCCGGTGGTGTGGGGGCGTGCTCAGTCCGCCCAGGCGCGCAGGGCGGCCAGCCGCTCCTGGAGCGGCTCGTACACGCCGGGGGCGGCGGCCACCGTCAGCTCGCCGTCCGGGCCCTGCCCGGGGCGGCCGCCGACCAGGGCGCCGGCCTCGGCGGCGATCAGGCAGCCCGCCGCGCGGTCCCAGGGGGCCAGCCCGCGCTCGTAGTAGCCGTCCAGCCGGCCGGCCGCGACGTCGCAGAGGTCCACGGCCGCGGCGCCGCCGCGGCGGATGTCGCGCACCTCGGGCATCAGGGCGAGCACCACCTCGGCCTGCCGGACCCGCACCTCGCGGACGTAGGCGAAGCCGGTGCCGATCAGCGCCTGGCCCCACGGCGGGGCCGGGCGGGCGGAGACCGGCTGCCCCTCCCGCAGGGCGCCGCGGCCGAGCACGGCGTGGAACAGCTCGCCGCGCGCCGGGGCGTACACCACCCCGACCACCACGCGCCCGTCCAGCTCGGCGGCCACGCTGACCGCCCAGGACGGCAGTCCGTAGAGGTAGTTGACGGTGCCGTCGAGCGGGTCGACGATCCAGCGCACCCCGCTGGTGCCGGGCCGCTCGGCGCCCTCCTCGCCGAGGTAGCCGTCCTCGGGCCGGCGGGCTGTGATCAGTTCCAGGACGAGCTTCTCGGAGGCCAGGTCCATCTCGGTCACGACGTCGACCGGGCTGCTCTTGGTGCCGGCCACGGCGAGGTCGGCGGGCCGGCCGTCGAGCAGCAGGGCACCGGCCCGGCGGGCGGCGTCCAGGGCGACGTCGAGCAGCTCGTCGAGCAGGGCGGGGTCGGGCACGGGTTCTCCTCCGGAGGCGGGGCGGGGCGAGGCGGGGCGGGGCAGGGGCGGTCAGCGCTCGGCGGCGGCCGGGCGGGATGCGCGCGGGTTGGGGCAGCAGGCCACCGCGCAGACGTCCTGGCTCGCACCGAGCGCGCCGAGGGCGCAGCGGGACACCGGCTCGCCGCGCTCGGCGGCGGCCCGCTCCAGGACGAGCTCGCGGACGGCGGCGGTGAACCGGGGGTCGGCGCCGACGGTGGCGGCCCGGGCGACCGGCAGGCCGAGCTCGGCGGCCTTGGCCACCGCCTCGGTGTCGAGGTCGTACTTGACCTCCATGTGGTCGGAGACGAAGCCGATCGGCACCATCACCACGGCCGGGGCGCCCGCGGCGTGCTCGGCCTCCAGGTGGTCGCAGATGTCCGGCTCCAGCCACGGGATGTGCGGGGCGCCGCTGCGGCTCTGGTAGACCAGCTCCCACGGGCGGTCGGCGACGCCGGTGCGCTCGGCGACGGCGCGGGCAACCAGCCGGGCCACGTCCAGGTGCTGGGCGACGTAGGCGCCGCCGGGGCGGCCGCGAGCCGGGTCGTCCGGGGCGCCGGAGCTCTCGGCCATGGCGTCCGGGATGGAGTGGGTGGTGAACGCCAGCCGGGCGCCGGCCCTGACCTCCTCGGGCAGCCGGCCCAGGGCGGCCAGGGTGGCGTCGATCATCGGCTCGACGAAGCCGGGGTGGTTGTAGAAGTGCCGCAGCTTGTCGACCCGCAGCTCCGGCAGGCCCTCGGCGGCCAGGGCGGCCAGCGCGTCGGCGAGGTTCTCCCGGTACTGGCGGCAGCCGGAGTAGCCGGCGTAGGCGCTGGTGGCGAGGACGGCGATCCGGCGGTGCCCGTCGGCGGCCAGCTCGCGCAGGGTGTCGACCAGGTAGGGCGCCCAGTTCCGGTTGCCCCAGTACACCGGCAGGTCGAGCCCGTGCTCGGCGAAGTCCTTGCGCAGGGCGGCCAGCAGCTCGCGGTTCTGCTCGTTGATCGGGCTGACCCCGCCGAACAGGAAGTAGTGCTTGCCGACCTCCTGGAGGCGTTCCTTCGGGATGCCTCGGCCCCGGGTGACGTTCTCCAGGAACGGGACGACGTCCTCGGGGGCCTCGGGCCCGCCGAAGGAGAGCAGCAGCAGGGCGTCGTACGGGGCGGCGCCGGTGAGGGAGGTGTTGCGCGCGTCGGGCATGGGACCGATCCTGCCACTGTGGACAGGGGGGCCGGCGACGGGGCCGCGCTCGGCGTCCGGAAATTGCGATTGCCAAGGTTCGTAAGCTGTCTATGCCAGTCACGTTCCTTACCCCCTTGCGGAGCTCCCGTTGCTGTCCAGCTATCGCCGGATATTCGCCGCCCCAGGCACTCTGGCCTTCTCGTCCAGCGGGTTCATAGCCCGGCTGCCGATCTCGATGACGGGCATCGGCATCGTCACGATGCTCTCCCAGCTGAGAGGCTCCTACGGCATCGCGGGCCTGGTCTCGGCGACGCTGGCGGTCTCGGCGGCGGTCCTGGGCCCGATGGTCTCCTGGCTGGTGGACCGCCACGGGCAGCGCCGGGTCGCCGTGCCGGCCACCGTCGTCACGATGGCCGCCGCGACCGGACTGCTGCTCTGCGCCCACTTCGGGGCGCCGACCTGGACGCTGTTCGTCTTCGCGATCGGCATGGGCGGGATGCCGAGCACCGGCGCCATGGTCCGCGCGCGCTGGGCCCACCTCTACCGGGAGGACGCGCCGAAGCTGCACACCGCCTACTCCTTCGAGGCGGTCGTCGACGAGGTCTGCTTCATCGTCGGCCCGATCCTGTCGATCGGGCTGGCCACCGCGGTCTTCCCCGAGGCGGGCGTCCTGCTCGCCGGGATCTTCCTCGCCGTCGGCATCGCCCTGTTCACCGCCCAGCGGCGCACCGAGCCGCCGCTCCATCCGGCGCACGCCCGCAGCGGCCGCAGCGCGATCCTGAACGGCGGCCTGGTCGTCCTGGTGCTGACCTTCGTCGCCACCGGGGCGATCTTCGGCTCGGTCGAGGTGGTGACGGTCGCCTACGCCGAGGCGCAGGGCCACAAGGCGATCTCCAGTGTGATCCTGGCGCTCTGGGCGCTCGGCTCCTGCCTGGCCGGCGTCGTGTTCGGCACCCTGAAGCTCACCGGGTCGATGGCGAGCCGGTTCTTCGGCGGGGTGGTCTTCATGGCGGTCAGCATGGTGCCGCTGCTGCTGGTCGCCGAGTCGGTCGGCGGGGTCGGCGGCCTGGTCGCGGTCGGCGGCGCGCTGCTGATCGCGGGCATCGCCATCTCCCCCACCCTGATCACCGCGATGGCCCTGGTCGAGCGCCTCGTCCCGGCCGCCCAGCTGACCGAGGGCATGACCTGGACGACCACCGGACTGGCGATCGGGGTCGCGGTCGGCTCCTCGGTCGGCGGCTGGACGGTCGACGGCGCCGGGGCGGCGGCCGGCTACTGGGTCCCGCTGACCGCCGGGGTGTTCGGCGTGCTGACGGCGCTGGCCGGGCTCAAGCGGCTGCGGGCCGGGCTGGCCGCCGAGGACGCCGCGCTGCCGTCCGCCGAAACCGTGGACCTCGAACGCTGACCTGCCTTACCCTCCTCCCTACCCGCGGCCTACCCGCGGGTAGGGACCAGGTGAGCCGACGCCCGTTCGGCCACCCGCAGGAGGCGCCGCAATGCCCCAGGCCAGTACCGCGACCCGCACCCGCTGGACCAACTGGGCGGGCAACCAGAGCGCCCTCCCCGCCCGGGTGGTCACCCCCGGCACGGCGGAGGAACTGGCCAAGGAGATCCTGCGCGCCGCCGACCAGGGGCGGACCGTGAAGGCGGTCGGCTCCGGCCACTCCTTCACCGCGATCGCCTCCGCCGGGGACGGCGTCCTGGTCCGGCCGCACGCGCTGACCGCCGTCCGCGAGATCGACCGGGAGAACGGCACGGTCACCGTCGAGGCCGGACTGCCGCTGCTCCGGCTCAACCGGCTGCTCGCCGCCGCCGGCCTCTCGCTCACCAACATGGGCGACATCGAGGTGCAGACCGTGGCCGGCGCCACCAGCACCGGCACCCACGGCACCGGCCGGGACTCCGGATCGCTGGCCGCCCAGATCCGGGGGCTGGAGATCGTGCTCGCCGACGGCAGCGTCCGGCGCTGCTCCCCCACCGAGGACCCGCGACTGTTCGAGGCCGCCCGGCTCGGCCTCGGCGCGCTCGGCGTGATCACCGCGCTCACCCTCGCCGTCGAACCGGCCTTCCTGCTCACCGCGCACGAACAGCCGATGCGCTTCGACGAGGTGCTGGAACGGCTGGACGACCTCACCGCCGTCAACGAGCACTTCGAGTTCTACTGGTTCCCGCACACCGACCGCTGCTCCACCAAGCGCAACAACCGGAGCCAGGGTCCGGCCGCGCCGCTGCCCCGGTTCAAGGAGTGGCTGGAGGACGACTTCCTCTCCAACACCGTCTGGGAGGGCGCCTGCCGGGTCGGCCGCCGCTTCCCCGGCTCGGTGCCGGCGATCGCGGCGGTGGCCAGCCGCGCCTGGTCGGACCGCAGCTACACGGACACCGCGTACCGGGTGTTCACCAGCCCCCGCAAGGTCCGGTTCATCGAGATGGAGTACGCCGTGCCGCGGGCCGCGGTGGGCGAGGTGCTGCGCGAGCTGCGGGCCCTGGTCGAACGGTCCGACTGGCGGATCAGCTTCCCGGTCGAGGTGCGGTTCGCCCCGGCCGACGAGGTCTGGCTCTCCACCGCCCACGGCCGGGACACCGCCTACATCGCCGTCCACCTCTACCGCGGCACCGCGGAGCAGGGGTACTTCACGGCGGTGGAGCGGCTGATGACCGGGCACGGGGGCCGGCCGCACTGGGGCAAGCTGCACACCCGGGACGCCGAGTACCTCGCCGGGGTCTACCCGCGCTTCGCGGACTTCACCGCGCTGCGCGACGAGCTCGACCCGGACCGCCGCTTCGGCAACGACTACCTGCGCCGGGTCCTCGGCGCTTAGCCGGACTGGCCGGTTCGTCTTAGGGCGTCGCCGCGGGCTCCGGGGCCGGCGGCGGGGCGACGGCGGTGGTCGGGGCCGGGGGTTTCGGGGTCGCGCCGCCGGACGGCCCGGCGGAGGCGGTCCCCTCGCCGGACGGCCGCGAGGGAGTGGCCGACCCGGACGGCTCGCCGGAGGGGCGGGCCGTCGGCGGGGTGGCGGGCGTGCCGGACGGCGTGCCACCGGCGCCCGAGCCGGCCGACGCGCCGGTCGAAGCACCGGCCGACGGGGAGGCCGTCGGCCCGCCGACGTCCGTGCCCGGCCGGGCGCCGGGGCTCGGCCGCCCGGAGGCGCCGGCGTCCCGGCCGGCGGACGGCGAGGGGACGGCGGCCGGACCGGAGGACGGCGCCTCGCCCGGCGGGACCGGCGGTTTCCGGTCGACCCGGCCGCCCAGCGAGGTACCGCTGCCCGACCCGCCCTGGACCGTCGCCGACACCGGCTGACCGGTCGCCAGTTCGAAGGCCAGGATCGGCACCATCGCGACCGCGAAGACCAGCGCCGAGACCGCCGCGTACGACTTCCAGGTCCACCGCCGACGCGCCCGGACCACCCGCGGGGTGCTCCACTCGGCGGTACCCGGCGGCCCGGACTCCGATGGTCCGGCGTCCGCATGGTCCGGCCGCGGCGCCTGCCGCAGCCCGTTCGCCAGCGGCCCCGGACCGGCGGCCCGGTCGACGGCGCCGCGCAGCTGCTCCCCCGTGCGCCGGAAGAGGTGCTGGAACACCGCGCCCCCGGTGGTCGCGCCGACGCTCACCACCGCCGCGCCGAGAATGGTGCCGTAGACACCGAGTTCGGACGCGAGCACCGCCCCCACCACCGTGGCCAGCGCGCTGGCGGCGACCTGAGTCGCACTCAGATCAATTCGCCTGCGACCTTCCTCGGCTCCGTCCGGGTCGGGCTTCCGCTGCGGCATCAACATCCCTCTGTCAGTACGACTGTCTTTCGAACAAGTCACTCCATCTTGCTCAAAGAAGGACACAAGGGTCGAAAATGCGGTTCCGAGCGGGAGATATATGTGAAGATGATCACCGTCCACCGGCCGATCCTCGGCCATGGGGACGCGTGCTCTTGAGATTCCCGTGAATCGCGGGAGACTTGAGCGGCGAGCCGCCCCTCTGGATGCCACGAATGGAGTACTGTTCGTAAAGCCTGAGCCCTGGTCGACTTGTCGACTGCCCATCAGTCGACAGCTTGACAAAGAGTTGTGGCACAGGCACGCACGGCGACGCCGGTCCCGGATCGTCGCGTCCACTCCACGTGCGAGGACGGCCGGGGCACCCAGGCGCGACGTCGACGGATGACGTGGCAAAAAGGCAACCGTGCCACAGCGGTGTGGCCGGGCGTAAGCCCGACACGCCGGGGAACTCAGCAAGGTTGTGGCCAGTCGCGAGCGGGCAGGCCACACTCAGTACGGGAGCAGCGACGCAGGTGACGTCGGCAGGCACCACCCGGGAGGTAACCGTGCCCGAACTGCGGGTTGTGGCCGTCAGCAACGACGGCACACGGCTGGTGCTCAAGGCTGCCGACAGTACGGAGTACACCCTCCCGATCGACGAGCGGCTGCGGGCCGCCATCCGTGGTGACCGGCCTCGGCTCGGTCAGATCGAGATCGAGGTCGAGAGCCACCTCCGCCCCCGGGACATCCAGGCGCGGATACGAGCCGGTGCCTCCGCCGAGGAGGTCGCCCAGGCGGCCGGTATCTCCGTCGACCGGGTCCGCCGCTTCGAGGGTCCGGTGCTGGCCGAGCGCGCCTTCATGGCCGAGCGGGCCCGCAAGACCGCGATCCGCCGGCACGGCGAGGCCCCCGGCCCCCAGCTGGGCGAGGCGGTGGCCGAGCGGCTGGCGCTGCGCGGCGCCGAGAAGGAGACCGAGCGCTGGGACTCCTGGCGGCGCGACGACGGCACCTGGGAGGTCATCCTCTCCTACCGGGCCGACGGCGAGGGCCGCAGCGCGGCGTGGACGTACGACCCGCCCCGGCGACTGGTGCAGCCGAACGACGACGAGGCCCGCGCGCTGATCGGCGAGGCCGTCGAGCGCGAGGAGGAGTCGGTCTTCCCGTTCATCCCGCGGATCGCCCGGCTCCCCCAGGAGCGTCCGCCGCGTCCGATGATCGACCGGCCCTCGGCGGACCGGATCATGTCGGCCCGCGAGGTGCGGGAGTCCCGCGAGGCGACGGCCGAGGCCCGGGACTCGCTGACCAGCCTGCTGGACGTGGTGCCCGCCTTCCGCGGCGATCTCGCGGTCGGCGCACCGCCGTCCATCGAGCCGGTGCCCGCCGAGGTGGCCGAGGAGGCGGAGGAGCCGGCGGCCGCCGCCCCGGCGGTCGGCGCGGGCTCGGCGTACGCGGACATCCTGATGCCCCGGGCGGTCGCACCGCACCGGGAGCGGCTGGTCGGCACCACCGACCGGCAGGCCGAGGCGGACGGTGTCCGGCCCGGGCGCCGGGCCACCGTGCCGAGCTGGGACGAGATCGTCTTCGGCAGTCGGCGCAAGAAGCAGGAGTAGGATCCGGCAGGACTATCGAAGGCGCGGACGACCCCGGTCGTCCGCGCCTTCGGCGCGTCTCAGGGCCGGTCGGTGACGGCCACCGGGCGGGCCTCGTCGCTGGACCACTCGCTCCAGGAGCCCGGGTAGAGGGTGGCCGGCAGTCCGGCGACCGCGAGCGCCAGGATCTGGTGCGCGGCCGTCACGCCGGAGCCGCAGTAGACCGCCGTCTCCCGCTCCCCCGCGCCCAGGGCCCGGAACCGGGCGGCGAGTTCGGCCGCCGGCCGGAAGCGGCCGTCCGGGCCGACGTTCTCGGTGGTCGGCGCGGAGACCGCGCCGGGGATGTGGCCGGCCCGCGGGTCGATCGGCTCGGTCTCGCCCCGGTAGCGCTCCCCCGCCCGGGCGTCCAGCAGCAGCGCCTCGCGGGCCCAGCCGGCGGCGCCGTCCGCGTCGACCACCGGCAGCCGGCCCGGGACGGGCTTGAAGTCGCCGTCCCCGGCGGGCGGCAGCTCGGTGGTGACCGGCAGGCCGGCCTGCCGCCAGGCCGCGAAGCCGCCGTCCAGCACCCGGACGTCCGGGTGGCCGGCCCAGCGCAGCAGCCACCAGGCGCGGGCCGCGGCCAGCGAGGTGGCGCCGTCGTAGACCACCACCCGGCGGTCGGCCGAGACGCCGAAGCGGCGCAGCGCGACGCCGAACTCCTCCGGGTCGGGCAGCGGGTGGCGGCCGCCGCGCCCGGGCGGGCCGGGCGGGGCGGCGAGCTCGGTGTCGAGGGAGACGAAGTGGGCGCCGGGCAGGTGGCCGGCGGTGTAGTCCTCGATGCCGGGCGGGCCACCGAGCTGCCAGCGCACGTCGAGCAGGACCGGCGGGCGCCCGGAGTCGAGCGCCTCCCGCAGCCCGGTCACCGACACCAGTGGGGAATCATCGTGAGTGGTGGTCATGGCGGTCATGGCGGCCATTCTGGCGCAGCGTCGGACGGTCATGGCGGGGCGCGCCTCTTTGTGCGGTCTTTGCCGGAGTTTCCGCGCGGCCCGAGGGTTCGGGGAGCGGCACGGTGGAAGCATCACCCTCACTGCGCCGTTTCGTGCGCCGACCGCCCGTTGAGGAGACCTGTCATGCCCGCGCTGACACTCCGGCTGGCCCAGGGCACCCCGTGCTGGGTCAGCCTGATGACCGACGACCTGCCCGGCGCCCGGGCGTTCTACGGCGAGCTGCTCGGCTGGACCTTCGCCCCGGGGCCGACGCAGCTCGGCGAGTACGTCCGGGCCCGGCTCGGCGAGGAGCAGGTGGCCGGGCTCGGGGTCTCCTCGGTGACCGGCTTCCCGGTGCAGTGGACCACCTACTTCGCGGTCGACGACGCGGACCGCTCGACCCAGTTGGTGCGGGAGTGCGGCGGAACGGTCGCGGTCGGGCCGCTCCAGGCCGAGCGGGCCGGGCGGCTGGCGATCGCGGCGGACGTCTCGGGTGCGGTGTTCGGGCTCTGGCAGGGTGAGGAGCACCTCGGCCGGGAGGCCGGCCCGGGGCCTGGCGGGCCGGCCTGGGCCGAGCTGCTGACCCCGGACGCGGACGGCGCGGCCGCGTTCTACGGCGCGGTGCTCGGGGTGCCGGTGGCCGGGGCCGAGGGCGGGTCGGCGCTGCTGGTCGGCGGCCGGCCGGTGGCCGGGATCCGGCGCGGCGCCGAGTTGCGCGGCCACCCGCCGCGCTGGCGCACCCACTTCGCGGTGGCCGACGTGGACCTGACGGCGGGTCGGGCGGTGGAGCTGGGCGGCCGGGTGCTGGTGGCGCCGCGACCGACGCCGCGCGGCCGGGCGGCCCGGCTGGCGGACCCGCGCGGCGGGCACTTCTCGGTGCTGCAGGCAGCGGCCTGAGCGTCAGGCCTGCTGCTCCTCGAAGGGGAGGACGTCCGGGGAGAGCACCGCGGCGCGGGCGGTGGCGGAGGTCAGCCGGCGGCGGTGGTGGCGGCGGCAGAGCACCTCGTAGCCGACCTCGTCCTCGCGGACCGAGATGTCGCCGATCACCACCTGCGCCCCCTCGACCACCATGACCCCGCCGACCGTGCGGGCGTTGTGGGTGGCCCGGGCGCCGCACCAGCAGAGCGCCTCGACCTGGAGCACCTCGACCCGGTCGGCGAGTTCGATCAGCCGCTGGGAGCCGGGGAAGAGCCGGGTGCGGAAGTCGGTGGTGATGCCGAAGGTGTAGACGTCGATGTCGAGTTCGTCGACCACCCGGGCGAGCTGGTCGATCTGCTCGGGGGCGAAGAACTGGGCCTCGTCGCAGATCAGGTAGTCGACCCGGCCGCCGGCCGAGAGCCGGTGCACCACATGGGCGTGGAAGTCGAAGTCGTCGGCCACCTCGACCGCGTCGGCGCGCAGGCCGAGGCGGCTGGAGATGGTGGCCGCGCCGGCCCGGTCGTTGCGGGTGAGGATGATCCCCTGCCGGCCACGGGCGGCGTGGTTGTGGTCCATCTGGAGCGCGAGGGTCGACTTCCCGCAGTCCATCGTGCCGGAGAAGAACACCAGTTCAGCCATGGGTGGTGCAAAGGCCTTTCGCGTCAAGGGAGTTCAGCGGCGGAATTCGAGCAGCGGCACGAACTGCTCGACCGGGGTCATCGAACCGTGCAGGCCGATCATCGCGGACTCGCCGGGCTCGTTGCGGGAGGCGACGATGGCGATGTCGTCACGGGCGGCGGCGACCACGTCGCCGATCCGGTGGTAGACCCGGTCGTCCACGACGGGGCCGAACCAGCCGGCCTCGATCGCCGCGTCCCGGGTGGCCACCCACATCCGGTCGCCGAGCACCTCGCTCCAGACGGTGTGGACGTCGGCGGCGGCGCCGGGGACGGCGTAGACGTGACGGGCCCGGCCCTCGCCGCCGAGCAGGGCGACGCCGGCGCCGAGCTCCCAGTCCTCGTCGAAGTCGATCCGGTCCTCGGGCCCGATGTCGATCATGCCGTGGTCGGCGGTGACGTACATCACCGAGCGCGGGGGCAGCTGTTCGGCGAGCCGGCGGGCCAGCCGGTCGACCGCGTCCAGGGTCATCCGCCACTCGTCGGAGTCCACGCCGAAGCGGTGGCCGGCGCCGTCGAGCTCGCTGACGTACGTGTAGACCAGCGCGCGGTCGTGCTCGGCCAGCCAGGCGGCGGCCCGGTCCATCCGCTCCTCGCCGGTGGTGCGGCCGAGGAAGGTGCCGCCGGAGAGCGCGACCTTGGTGAGCGGGGTCTGGGCGAACAGCGGGGAGGACACCTGGGCGGTGGCCACCCCGGCGGCGTGCACCCGCTCGAAGACGGTGGGGTACGGCTGCCAGACGGCCGGGTCGGTGGGCGGCTGCCAGCGGAGCTGGTTCATCAGGTGCCCGGCGCCGGGCACCGCCACCGTGTAACCGGCCAGGCCGTGCAGGCCGGGCGGGGTGCCGGTGCCGACCGAGGCCAGCGAGGTGGCGGTGGTCGACGGGAAGCCGGCGGTCAGCGGCCGGCCGGTGCCGCCGAGCGAGCCGGCCGTCAGCGAGGAGAGGAACGGCGCGTACTCGGGGTGGCGCAGCAGCAGCTCCCAGCCCAGGCCGTCGACCAGGAAGACCACCGCGCGGTCGGCGGGCGCGAGCGGCAGGGTGGCGGTGAAGCCGGGCACGCCGAGGCCGGCGGCCACCGAGGGCAGCAGGTCGCAGAGCGAGCCGCTGCCGTAGGGCGGCGCGGGCGCGGTGGCGGGGTCGAGGAGCTCGAAGGCGTCGTGGCCGTCTGGGGCGAAGGGCATGGTGGCGGGGGTGGCTTCCTGGCTGGCCGGGGCGGCCCGGACGCGTCGGGGCGGCGTCCGGGCGGCGGCGGGTCGGCGCCCGTCGGCGCAGAACGGTACGGGTCGGTGCGGGGCGGGCTGTGCTTTTGCGGTGCGGGCTGTACGGGTCCGGGCGGATCAGACCCGGGGGCCGCCGGTGACGGTCGCCTCGGAGAGGGCGCGGGCGAAGAGCAGCGCCTGCGCGACCGTCTCGGGGCCGTCGCCGGCCTCGCTGACCCGCAGGGACAGGTCGTCCGCGGTGGCGGAGCCGGTGTAGCCGTGGTCCGCCTCGCAGTTCGGGTCGGAGCAGCCGGCCGGTTCGAGGTCGAGGCGCTGGACGGCGCCCCAGCCGATGGTCAGCACCACCTCGCGGGGCAGCGTGCCCGGGGTGTAGGTCTCCGGGTTGGCGACCATCCGGCTGACCACGACGGAGCCGATCCGGTCCAGCCGGACGCTCTCGGTCGAGGTGGTGGCGAGCGGGACGGCGGGGCCGCTCGCGTCGCCGGTCTGCTCGTCGGTGTGGCTCACCACGAAGCGGGTCGGGGTCAGCACCAGCACGGTGACGTGCCGGCGCACCTCGTTGGCGTCGAAGGTGGTCTCCTGGTGGACCAGGTAGGAGCTGATCGGCTCGGGACCCACCGCGGACTCGACGGCCTCGGACACCAGGGCCGGGTAATAGCCGCTGCGTTCGATCGCGGAACGCAGGTCCTGCGTGGTGGTGGTACCGGTCTTCGCCATAACTCCATCCTGGCATGGTCCGCCGACGAAGCGGGCGGCACGGCGCCGAGCTTCGGACAACGGGCGCCCGCGGTCCGGACGCAACCAAGGAAGGTTACAGCGTGCTCATGGCGCGCGGGCCCAGATCACTGCGGACCGGCAGGGGCGCGATGCGGACGCGCGCCCCCAGGATCGCCAGCCCGTGCGGGGCGACGACCACCGGTTCGAGGTCCACCGAGGCGATCTCCGGCAGGTCGTCGACCAGCCGGGACACCCGCAGCAGCACCTCCTCCAGGGCGTCGGTGTCGACGGCCTCGGCACCGCGCCAGCCGAACAGCAGGGGCGCGGCCCGGACCTCGCGGACCAGCGAGGCGACGTCCTGGTCGGTGGCCGGAACCAGTCGGTGGGCGACGTCGCCGAGCAGTTCGGCGGGGGCGCCGGCCAGGCCGAAGGAGAGGATCGCGCCGACCGCGAGGTCGACGGTGGCGCCGATCACGGTGTCCACCCCGCGGGGGGCGAGCCGCTGCACCACGAGCCGGGCCTCGGCCGCGCCGCCGAGCAGGCCGTCCAGCTCGCGGTGGGCGTGCCGCAGGCCGGCCTCGCCGGTCAGGTCGAGCCGGACGCTGCCGAGGTCCGGTCGGTGGCGCAGGTGGGGGGCGGTGGCCTTGAGCGCGACGGGGTAGCCGAGGGTCGCGGCGGCCCGCACCGCGCTCTCCTCGTCGGGGGCGGGCAGGGTCGGCGAGACGTCGATGCCGTAGCGGGCGAGCAGGGCGGCGGCCTCGGCGTCGGGCAGGGTGATCCGGGCGCCGCCGGGCTGGGTGCGGGCGGCCACGGCGGAGCGGGTGGCGAGCGCGGCGTCGACCAGGGCGCGGGCGCCGGCCTCGTCGATCCGGTCGAGTTCGGGGACCCGCGCGGTCTCCTCGGCCTCGGCCATCCGGCGGCGCCAGTCGGCGTAGTGGACGGCGTGGGCGAGGGCCCGGACCGCCCGCTCGGGCGCGGGGTAGGCGGGGATGCCGCCGGGGCGCAGCCGGCTCGGCAGGTCGGTGAGCGCCAGGTGGGCGAGGAGCAGCGGCTTGCCGGCGGCCCGGGCGCGTTCGCCGGCGTCGAGCAGGGCGGCGGCGATCTCCGGGTCGTCGGAGCCGAGCTCGGGGTCGTCCGGGCCGGTCAGCCGGCCGCCCATGAAGGCGTGGGAGGAGGTGCCGATCGGCGGGATGGCGACGGCGATCACCGCGTCCACCCCGGGGTCGGTCAGCGCGGTGTCCAGGGCGATCCGGAAGTTCTCGCCGGTGGCGGCGGTGGTGAGGTCGACGGGGGTGCGCGGGCGCAGGCCGGCGGAGAGGCAGGCGTCGTGGGTGAGCAGGCCCAGGGAGTCGGAGTTGCCGATCACCGCGACCCGGTCGCCGGGCGGCAGCGGCTGGAGGGCGAGCAGTTCGCCGGTGTCGTACAGCTCGGTGATGGTCTCCACCCGGGTGACGCCGGCCTGTTCGAAGAGCGCGTCGACGGTGGCGTCCCGCAGGCCGCCGGCGGTGGGCGGGACGGCGTGGCCGGGCGGCAGGCTGCCGGTATGGCGGGCGCCCTTGACCACGACGATCGGCTTGGCCTGGGCGAGCCGGCGGGCGATCCGGGTGAACTTGCGGGGGTTGCCGAAGGACTCCAGGTAGAGCAGGACGACGTCGGTGGCCGGGTCCTCGGCCCAGTACTGGAGGAAGTCGTTGCCGGAGACGTCGGCGCGGTTGCCGACCGAGGCGAAGGAGGAGATGCCGAGGCCGCGCCGGTGGCCGGCCTCCAGCAGGGCGACGCCGATCGCGCCGGACTGGCAGAAGACGCCGAAGCCGCCGCGGGCCGGCAGCACCGGGGCGAGCGAGGCGTTCAGCGGGTGCCCGGGGTCGGTGGAGATCAGGCCGAAGGCGTTCGGGCCGATCACCCGCATGCCGGCCGCGCGGGCCTGGCGGATCAGGGCGCGCTGGCGGTCGCGGCCCTCCGGGCCGGTCTCGGCGTAGCCGGCGGTGACCACCACCAGGCCCTGGACGCCGTGCGCGCCGCACTCGGCGACCGCCTCGGGCACGGCGGAGGCGGGGACGGCGATCACCGCGAGGTCGACCGGGCCGGGGATCTCCAGGATCGAGCGGTGCACCGGGACGCCGTCCAGCTCGGTGCCGGGCGGGGCGTTGCGGTTCACCGCGTACACCGGCCGGTCGTCGGCGGCGAAGCCGGTGAGCAGGTCGCGCAGCAGGGCCCGGCCGACGGTCCGCGGGTCGCGCGAGGCGCCGATCACCGCGACCGAGCGCGGGGTGAGCAGCCGCTGGACGGAGCGGGCCTCGGCGCGGTGCTCGCGGGCCCGCATGACGGCGAGCGAGGCGGCGGTGGGTTCGAGGTCGAACTCCAGGTGGACGACGCCGTCGGCGAAGCTGCGGCGCTGGACGTAGCCGGCGTCGGTGAAGACCTTCACCATCTTGCGGTTCTCCGGCAGCACCTCGGCCTGGAAGCGGCGGATGCCGCGCTCCTGGGCGACCGCGGCGATGTGCTCCAGCAGGGCGGAGGCGACGCCGCGGCCCTGGTGGGCGTCCTGGACCAGGAAGGCGACCTCGGCGTCGGTGCCGGTCTCCGAGGGGCGGCCGTCGGGGTCGATCCGGTCGTAGCGGACGGTGGCGATGAAGCGGTCGCGGACGACGACGGCGAGGCCGACCCGGTTGACGAAGTCGTGGTGGGTGAAGCGGCGGACGTCCTTGTCGGAGAGCCGGGGGTAGGGCGCGAAGAAGCGGAAGTACTTGGACTGGTCCGAGACCTGCTCGTAGAACTCCACCAGGCGGCCGGCGTCGGCGGGCGTGATCGGGCGGATCCGGGCCGTGCCGCCGTCGCGCAGCAGGACGTCGGCCTCCCAGTGCTGGGGGTAGTCCGGGCCGGTCGGAGCGAGGTCCGGGCGGCCCGCCGACCGGTCGCGCTGCGGGTCCTGCTCGGGGTTCGGTGCCGCGGAGTCGTCCACGACCGCCAGGTTATCCGGCGGCGGGGCGAATGGCGCCGGAGGTGCGGGCACGGCAGGGTGGACAGGGCCTCCGAACGGGGACGACGCACCGGTCACGGGCCTGGACGCGCCCCTGAATGCGCTCCGAGAATGCCCCGAATATGCCCCCGAAAGAAACAATCACAAGTCCCGAACGGCGCGGCCTCCAGGGGTCAACTGCGGGCATACTGGTCTAGACAACACGGCCGCTATCCCCCAGCACGACCGTGACCAGCTTTACCGGAAAGGCACGTCTCATGGCCGAGCGCCGCGTCACCATCGGTTGGGCCGAGGGCCTGCACGCCCGTCCCGCCTCCGTCTTCGTCAAGGCCGTGGCGGCCACCGGCGTGCCGATCACCATCGCCAAGCCGGGCGGCAACCCGGTCAACGCCGGCTCGATGCTCGGCCTGCTCGCGCTCGGCGCGCAGGGCGGCGAGGAGGTCGTGCTGGCCTCCGACGCCGAGGGCGCCGACGCGGCCCTGGACCGCCTGGCCAAGCTGGTCCAGGAGGGCCTGGACGAGCTGCCCGCCGCGGCCTGAGCCACCCCGCGCACACCCGGAGCCCGGGCCCCCTGTTTGGTCGGGGACCCGGGCTCCGGCGTGCGCGGCGGCGGTCAGCCGGACGCGATGGCCCGCAGGATGTCCAGCCGGGCCGCCCGACGGGCCGGCCGCAGCCCGGCCACCGCGCCCGCCACCAGCCCGGCCACCAGCACCACGGACAGCTGGAGCGGCGGGACGGCGAAGCTGCCCGTCCCCTCGGTGTCGGCCGCCCGCACCAGCGCCCAGCCCAGGAACGCCCCCAGGCCCAGACCGCCGATCGTGCCGAACAGCGCCACCAGCACCGACTCCCAGCGCACCATCGCGCGCAGCTGGCTGCGGGTCTGGCCGACCGCGCGGAGCAGGCCCAGCTCCCTGGTCCGCTCGTGCACCGCCAGGGTCAGCGTGTTGGCGATCCCCAGCAGCGCGATCAGCACCGCGAGCGCCAGCAGCGCGTAGACCACCGAGAGCATGATGTCGACCACCGAGGCGGCGCTCTTCGCGTACTCGGAGCGGGTCTGCACCTTCGGATCGCCGAACGGGGCCGCCGCCGCCGTCACCGCGGCCTTGCCGGCCGACAGCGAGACGCCGTCCTTGAGCGCGACCGCCACCAGCGAGTCGGCGTCCTGCCCCTTGTGCGGAGCCCAGGCCTCCCGGGTGACCAGGTAGTCGCCGGCCAGCTCGCTGCCCTGGTAGAGCGCCTTCACCGTGAACGGCGACTCGGCGCCGTCACTGAACCGCACCGGCACGGTCGTGCCCACCTGCCAGCCGTGCTTCTCCGCCTCCGTCCGGGCCACCGCCAGTCCGTCGGTGCCCAGTTGGAGCGAACCGTCCACCCGGCCGAGGTCCACGATGCCGGCCAGCCGGCTCGGATCGGTGACGTCCAGGGTCCGGCCGTGGCCGTCCACCCGCGCCACGCCCCGGCCCAGGCCGACGCTCTGCCGCACCTCGGGCAGCCCGCCGACCGCGTCCGCCAGCTTCGGGCTGAGCCCGCCGCCCCGGAAGCCGCCGGTGGAGACCGCGAGGTCCCCGGCGAAGGTCCGGCTCACCGTGTCGTCCATGGTCGCCTTGATCGACGCGCCGAAGACGGTGAACAGCGAGACCACCGTGACCCCGACCATCAGCGCGCTGGCCGTCGCCGCCGTCCGCTTCGGATTGCGGGTCGCGTTGCGCTTCGCCAGCACACCCGGCATGCCGCGCAGCCTCGGCAGCGGGGCACCCAGCACCCGCACCACGAAGGTCGCGAACACCGGGCCGAGCACCACCACGCCCATCAGCGTGGTCACCGCCCCGCCCGCGGTCAGCCCGACCGACGGGCCGTTGGTCGCGCCGACCACCGTGCCGACCACCCCGGCCGCCGCCAGCAGCACACCCGCGATCCAGCGGATCCGGCCGGCCCGGCCGTCCGCCGCGCCGTCCACGGCCACCGCCCGCATCGCGGCCAGCGGCGCCGTCCGGCCCGCCCGCACGGCCGGCGCGACCGCCGAGGCGACCGCCGTGACCGTGCCCACCGCCAGCGGCAGCGCCACCGAGACCGCGCCGATCACCAGGCCGCCGGTCGGCAGGTTGAAGCCGATCACCTTGAACAGCGACTTCAGCCCGGCCGCCACCCCGATCCCGCCGAGCAGTCCGGCCACCGAGGCGGCCAGCCCGACCACCACCGCCTCCGCCAGGGTCGCCCCCAGCACCTGGCCGCGCGCCGCGCCCAGCGCGCGGAGCAGCGCGTTCTCCCTGGTCCGCTGCGCCACCACGATGGCGAAGGTGTTGTGGATGGTGAAGGTCGCCACCAGCAGGGCGATGCCCGCGAAGACCAGCAGCAGGGTGGTGAACATGGTCAGGAAGCGGCTGGACACCTGCGTGGTGGCCTCCTCCGAGACCTTCGTCCCGGTCACCGCCTCCAGCCCGGCCGGCAGCTTCGCCGACAGCGCCGCCACCAGCTCCTGCTGGGAGAGGCCGCCGGCCGCCCGGAACTGGATCGAGGTGGCCTGGCCCTGCCCCTTCGGGGTCAGGTACCGCTGGGCGTCCGCCAGGGTCAGGCCGGTGTAGGTGTTCTGGCCCATGCCGTCGGCCTCGGCGCCGAAGGTCGCGATGCCGACGATCGTCACCGGCACCGGGTCGGGGGCGCGCAGCACGGTCGTGTCGCCGATCTTCAGCTCACCGGCCTTGGCCGCGCCCCGGTTGATCACCGCCTCCCCCGGCTGCTGCGGCGCCCGGCCCTCGGCCAGCCGGTACGGGTTGAGCCCGCTGTCGGCCTGCCAGTAGCCGGCCAGCGTGGGCGGACCCTGGCCGCCCACCGCCTTGCCGTTCTTGCCGATCAGCTGACCGGAGCCCTGGATGGCCGGCTCGGCGGCCGCGACCCCGGGCACCTGGCGCAGCTGGTCGGCCAGCGCGATGTCCACCGGGGCGCGGACACCGCCGAAGGTGTTCTCGGTGTCCATCACGTCGGCGCTGCGCACCACCGCGTCGGTGCCGCGGTTGGCATCGGCGAACAGGGTGTCGAAGCTGCCGCGCAGGGTGTCGCCGAGCACCAGGGTGCCGGTCAGGAAGCTCACCCCGAGCAGGATCGCGGTGAACGTCCCGGCCAGCCGGCGCTTGTGCGCGGCCAGCGAGCGCAGACTGATCCGGAGAGTGGCGGTGGTGCTACTCATGACCCGCCGCCTCCAGCCCGGCCGGCCGCGGGGCCGTGCTCGAAGGCCTTCATCCGGTCCAGCACCCCGGCCGGGTTGGGCCGCTCCATCCGGTCCACCAGCCGGCCGTCGGCGAGGAACAGCACCTCGTCCGCGTAGCCGGCGGCGGTCGGGTCGTGGGTGACCATGACCACCGTCTGCTCCATCTCGTCCACCGCGCGGCGCATCAGCTCCAGCACCTCGGCGCCGGTCCGGGAGTCCAGGTTCCCGGTCGGCTCGTCCGCGAAGACCACCTCCGGACGGCCGGCCAGCGCCCGGGCCAGCGCGACCCGCTGCTGCTGGCCGCCGGAGAGCTCGGTCGGCCGGTGGTCGAGCCGGTCGCGCAGACCGACCGCGTCGATCAGGGTCTCCACCCACTCCCGGTCCACCTCGCCGCCGGCCAGGTCGACCGGCAGCGTGATGTTCTCCCGGGCGGTCAGCACCGGCACCAGGTTGAAGGACTGGAAGACGAAGCCGATCCGCTCCCGGCGCAGCAGGGTCAGCCGGCGGTCGTTGAGGGTCTCCAGCTCGGTGTCGCCGATCATCGCCGTCCCGGCGGTCAGCCGGTCCAGGCCCGCCGCGCAGTGCAGCAGGGTGGACTTGCCGGAGCCGGACGGGCCCATGATCGCGGTGAGCCGGCCGGCCGGGAAGCCGACGGTCACGTGGTCCAGGGCGCGCACCTCGGTGCGGCCGATGCCGTAGACCTTGACCGCGTCGGCCACCCGGGCGGCCATCCGGTCGGTCTCGACCAGTTCGAGGACCGGGAAGGTGGTCACTTGGCACCGCCCTGACCCGGCTTGGTGTCACCCGGGCCGTCCTGGAGGTGCTCCAGCAGGGTGTCCCGGCGGGTGCGGTACTCCTCCTCGGTGATCTCGCCGTCGGCGTACCGGCGGGCCAGGCTCGCCAGCGGGGCCTCGGTACCGCCGCCGCCCCAGGGGCCGCCGCGCCAGCCCGGGCCACCGCCCCAGGGGCCGCCCCACTGGCCGGCCCACGGCGGGCCCCACGGCCCGCGCCGGAACCCGCCGCGGCGGCGGAAGACGGTGAACACGGTGATCAGGACGAGCAGCCAGAACAGCGGGAAGAGCAGGAACCACGGGCCCGGGCCACCCCCGTTGTTCCACGGGCCCCAGCCGTCCCGGCAGATCGTGTCGGCGAGCAGTGCGGTGCTCTGCATGGCGGTCAACTCCTCGGTGTGCCCCGCACGTTCGGACGGGGGCGGCGCCGGCCCCGGACGTTCCCCGAGGCCACCACGAGCTTCCCGCCGGAAGGGGGTCCGGCGCGTCCTCCGGGGAGCGGCACCGCGGGTACGACGCGGGGAGTACGGGCCGGGGCCGGGGCTGCTCCCGCACCCCGAATTACAACCAACCGGGGCGGACCAGGCCGGACTCGTAGGCGAGGACGACCAGCTGGGCGCGGTCGCGGACGCCGAGCTTCACCATGGCGCGGCTGACGTGCGTCTTCGCGGTGAGCGGGCTGACCACCAGGCGGCGGGCGATGTCGTCGTTGCTCAGACCCATGCCGACCAGGGTGAGCACCTCGCGCTCCCGGTCGGTGAGCGCGTCCAGCAGCTGTCCGCTCGCGGAGGGCTCCCGGGAGCGGCTGGCGAACTCGTCGATCAGCCGGCGGGTCACGCCCGGGGAGAGCAGCGAGTCGCCGACGGCGGCGACCCGGACGGCGCGCAGCAGGTCGGCCGGTTCGGTGTCCTTGGCGAGGAAGCCGGCCGCGCCCAGCCGGAGCGCCTCGAAGATGTACTCGTCCAGTTCGAAGGTGGTCAGCACCACCACCCGGACGCCGGAGAGCTCGGGGCGGGCGCAGATCTGCCGGGTGGCCTCCAGGCCGTCGGTGCCGGGCATCCGGATGTCCATCAGCACGACGTCCGGCCGCAGTTCGTCCGCCAGCCGGACGGCCGCGCCGCCGTCGTCCGCCTCGCCGACCACCTCGATGTCGGGCTGGGCGTCGAGCAGGGCCCGGAAACCCGCCCGGACCAGGACCTGGTCGTCCGCCAGTAGTACTCGGATCATCCCGACCGCTTCTCCTCACTCGCCGCGCCCGACCCCGCCGGGTCGGGCAGCCAGGCCCGGACCCGGAAGCCGCCGCCGTGCGGACCGGTGGTCAGCTCGCCGGCGAACGCCGCGGCCCGCTCGCGCATGCCGATCAGGCCGTTGCCGGAGCCGCCGCCCTCGCCGCCGGCGGACGGTCCCGGGTCGTCGATCCGGAGCAGCAGCCCCGCCGGGGAGGACCAGTCCATCAGAACGGTGGCCTCGCGCGCGGCCGAATGGCGGATGACGTTGGTGAGCGCCTCCTGGACGATCCGGAACGCGGCCAGCTCCACCTGGGCGGAGAGCGGTCGGGCGGTGCCCACCGTGTCGACCGTGACGGTGAGCCCGGCGTGGCCGGCCTGGGTCACGAGTTCGGGCAGCCGGGCGAGTCCGGGGGCGGGCGTGCGGGGGGCCTGGCCGTCCGGGCCGCGCAGGGTGCCGAGCACCTGGCGGACCTCGCCGAGCGCCTCCTTGCTGGTGGCCTTGATGATGGTCAGCGCGGCGCGCACCTGGTCGGGGTGCTGGTCGATGAGTTCCAGGGCCACTCCGGCCTGGAGGTGGATCACCGAGATGGAGTGGGCCAGGATGTCGTGGAGTTCCCGGGCCATCCGCAGGCGTTCCTCGGCGGCGCGGTTCTCCTCCGCCTGCCGCCGGGACAGCCGTCGGGCGGCCAACTGCTCGCCGCGCGAGCGCATGATCTCGGCGCCGGCCAGGATCAGCAGCAGCCAGGCGGCCGCGCCGGCCTCCTGCCACCAGTTGGGGCCGGGTCCGGGCGCGCGCTGCCAGTCGTGCGGCAGCAGGTGGGAGCTGGCCAGGTGGAGCAGGTAGCCGGCGCCGAGGGAGATCCAGGCCCACCGGCGCCGGCCGCGGGCGAGCGCGCCGTAGACGGCGACGGCGAGGCTGAAGAACACCGGGCCGTACGGGTAGCCGGCCATCAGGTAGCCGACGGTGACGGCCGTGACGCCGGCCACCACCGGGCCGGGGAAGCGCTCGCGCAGGAGCAGCAGGGCGGGCCCGAGCAGCAGCAGCGCGTACCCGAAGGCGTCCAGCGCGGCCCGGTCGGTCTGCTCGCGGGCGGCCGCGGTGGAGCCGACCACCTGGACCAGGGCGACCAGGAGGGCGGAGAGCCTCGTCCAGGACGGTCTGGTCCACGGCGGTCCGGGGAAGGGGTCGGTGTCGGTGCTCATGAACAGGGGAGAGTCACCCGGCGGCCCGGTTGGTGCGGGCGGTGCGGGCCTCGGCGGCCAGTCGCCGGCCCCGCTTGGTCATCCCCCACGGCTTGACGATGGAGAGCACGGTGGCGACCAGGTAGATGGTCAGCGCCACCGAGGGGGCGATCACCAGGACGTGCGGGGAGCGACCGTGCAGCGGGACGGTCCCGGCCGCGACCTGGCCGGCCGCGTCGTGGATGAAGGCGCGCAGGGCGAAGATCGAGGCCAGCGTGGCGGCCAGGGTGAGCCAGAACTTGGTGGCGACCCAGCGGTGGCGCAGCAGTCCCCAGGTGGTGCCGAGGGAGAGCAGCAGGCCGGAGAGCAGCGAGAGCAGGCTGATCGGGATCAGCAGCCAGTCGGCGAAGATCTCCTGCGCCAGGTAGGCGGCGCGCACGGTGTCGGGGTTGTCGGAGAAGCGGCCGGCGATGCCGAGGGCGAGGACGCCGGCGGTCAGGCCGAGCCAGCCGACCGAGCAGGCGACGTGCACGACCAGCCAGACCCGGCGGGCGTGCCGGGGCAGCCGGGGGAACCGGGCGCGGTCGGCCGCAGGCTCGGCGGGGGCCGTCGGGGCCGCGGACGGCTGCTCCGCGGCGGACCCGGTCGGGGGCGCGGAGGTGTCGGCGGCGGGCGGACCAGGAGGTGTGGGCATCGGCTGTGCTCCGGAGGGCGAGGGGCGACGCGGGCCACGGGCCGGCGGCCACCGGGGTGGATGGTGTGTGGCCGCCGGCCCACGGCTTGGGTGATCCGTGGGATCACCACTACTCTGCCCGGTCGGTGTGGGCCGGGCATCGCACGGCGGGAGTAGCCGGCCGTACCGCTCGTTGAGTACGGGCGGCGCGGCGCGGGGGCGGTCGGCGGCCGGGATCGATCGGTGCACGGTCGGTGGACGAGCGGTCAGTAGGCGATCTCCACGACCGAGCGGCGGGCGGTCGGGTCGCCCAGCGCGTCGAGCAGGTAGTGCGCGAGGTCGGCGCGCGCTATCGACCAGGCCCCGGGCAGCCGGTGGCCGGCCGCCGTGCGGTAGCGGCCGCGGGCCCGGCCGCCGGTGAGCCGGGCGGCCCGGACCAGCGTCCAGTCCAGCTCGGTGTCCTCCAGCAGCAGCCGCTCCATTCGCGCCATGTCGGCGTACGGCCGGCGGAGCATCGGGTGCAGCACCCAGGAGGTGAGCGCCCGCTGGAACGGGGCCGCCCGCCAGGGCACCGGGTTCATGCTGGTGGTGGAGACGCAGAGCACCCGGGCGACGCCGGTCGCGCGCATCGCCTTGAGGATGTGGTCGGTGCCGGCCGAGTAGACGGTGGTGGCGGCCCGGCTGTAGCCGATGCCGAGCGCGGAGACCACCGCGTCCGCGCCCTCGACGGCGCGGGCCACCGCGTCCGGGTCGAGGACGTCGCCCTGCCGGATGGTGCCGGGGCGGGCGTCGGCCAGGGCCAGCGGGTCGCGGGCGAAGGCGACGGTGGAGTGGCCGGCCGCGGCGGCCAGCTCCAGGAAGTGGCGGCCGGTGCCGCCGGTCGCGCCGAAGACGACGATGTTCACGGTGCGTTTCCCCCTCGATCAGCCTTGATCGGCCTCGGTGGGCCCCGGTGGGCCTGGGTGGGCCTCGTTCGGCCTCGGTCAGCCGCCGCGGTGGGCGGCCGGCGCGCGGCCGGCCCGCGCCGCGGACGTGCCGCGGGCGGGCCGGCCTCCGCCGGGGGTCATCAGTTGGCCACCTCGACGCGCCGGCCGTAGGTGGCCGCGTCATCCAGATGGGTGACGATGTAGTCGGCCACGTTCGCCCGTGCGATGCGGGACGCCTTGGGGATGTGACCGCCCACCACGGCCTGGTAGTTGGGCGTGGCCGGGCCGTCGGTCAGCATCGGCACCCGGACGATCGTCCAGTCCAGCGGGCTGGCCTCGACCTCGTCCTCCATCCGGCCGAGGTCGAGGTGGATGTTCCGGTAGACCCGGTCCACCACGAACTCGGCGACGAAGCGCTGCATCGCTGGCAGGTGCTTGGTCTCCAGGCCGGCCGAGGACATGGTGACCAGCCGGCGCACCCCGCCCGTCCGGGCGGCGGCGATGACGTTGCGCACGCCCTCGGAGAAGACCGTCGTCGTGGTGCGGGTGGTCACCCCCAGCGCGACCACCACGGCCTCCTTGCCGGTCAGCGGGCCGGTCAGCGAGTCCACGTCGAACACGTCGGCGCGGACCTTGGTCAGCCGCTCGTGCTCGACCGGCAGCTTGGCCGGGTCGCGCAGCAGCGCCGTGACGCTGTGCTTGTTCTCCAGGGCCTTCTCGACGAGCAGCCGCCCGGTCCGACCGGCCGCGCCCACAACGACGATCTCCATGATTTCCTCCTTGCCGGGGCCGGCGGCAACTGGGTGCCGCCGGCCGTGAGTTGACCTTCGCTACGCCGGACTGGTCCTACGGTAGGGAAAAGGCGAGCAGAACGCCGCCCGCATTGCTCGGGTACTGCGGGTAGTACGCGGCCTGGACGTAGAGCATGCCGTCGGCCACCACCGCGCCACCGCCGCCGGACAGCGCCGTGCCGTGCGCCGGCACGCCGTTGACCGTGGTGAAGTCGCGGACCACGTCGTACTGCCAGAGCACCGCGCCGGTGGTGGCCGAGAAGACGCGCATCTTGCCGTCCGCGCCGCCCTCGTAGACCAGGCCGCGGGTGGCGGTCACGGCCGGCGTGAAGCCGCGCTGGCAGAGTTCGGGGTTGGCGGCCGCGCCGCCCCACTGGCAGCCGTCGGCCGGGCTCTGGGTCTGCCAGAGGATCGCGCCGGTCGCCGGGTCGAGGGCGTACAGGGTGCCGGGGTTGGCGAACCAGGTGGCGACGTAGAGCCGGGTGCCGTCGTAGCTGGTGCCCCACTGGATGCCCGAGCTGCCGCCCTTGGTGTTGGGGTCGGCGACCACCGCGCGGTCCCAGACCTTGGCGCCGGTCAGGGCGTCGTAGACGTGGTAGATGCCGTTCTTCTGGCCGATGCCGATCACCCGGCGGTTGCCGATGCTGAAGACGTTGGCGCTGGCGCCGAAGTCCCAGTCGTGGTCGGTGCCGTTGGCCTTGCTGGGGCAGTAGGCGTCGGCGCCGGGGATGCCGCAGGCGACGGTGAAGGTGTCCGGGAAGACCTCCTGGGCCCGCCAGCGGACGTTGCCGGTGTAGGCGTCCAGGGCGAGCACCGAGTCGGTGTCACCGGCCGCGCCGCTGTAGTTCTGGCCGGTGCCGACGTAGATGGTGCCGGTCTCCCGGTCGACCACCGGGGAGCTCCAGACGGCGACGCCGGAGGGCTCGTAGCGGTTCGCGCCGTTCGGCCAGGTGCCGGCCGGCTGCGGCTCCGGGGTGGTCCAGTGCCGCCAATTCAGCTGGCCGGTGTACGCGTTGACGGCGACCACCGAGCCGCGGAAGGTGCAGCACGGGTAGGTCAGGTCGAAGGTGGCGCCGGACTCCTTGCTGGAGACGCCGACGTAGACCTGGCCGTTGTAGACCAGCGGGGAGCTGGTGATCTGGGCCAGCGGGTGGGTGTCGAGCTTCAGCGACCAGCGCAGCGCGCCGGTGCGGCGGTCGAGCGCGTACAGGTAGCCGCGGTTGTCGCCGAAGTAGACGGTGTTGCCCTCGACGGCCGGGCTGCTGCGGACCGGGTCGGGGTTGGTGGTGGAGTGGGCGCCGGCCACCGGGGTGACGTCGAAGGTCCAGCGCGCCGCGCCGGTCTTGGCGTCCAGGGCGTGGAAGGTGCCCTCGGCGCCGCCGACGTACAGGGTGCCGTCCACCACGGCGGGCTGGCTGCCGAGGTAGATGTTGGGGACCTTGGCGTGGCCGAAGGACCACTTCAGGTCGAGTCCGCCGACGTTGGCCGGGGTGATCCGGTACTCCTGGCCGTTGAACCGGCTGCCGGTCTGGTCGAACTGCCAGCTGCTCCAGTTGGCCGGGGGGCGGGGGCGGGACTCGGTGTCCTCGGCACCCGCGCCGTTGGTGGCGGCGAGCAGGACGAGGGCGGTCAACAGGGCCACCAGGGCGGTGCCGAAGCTTGCCGCCCGTGGCCGTCCGGGCTGGGACACGTGGATCAACTCCTCGGTGAGGGTGAGTGGTTCACGTACGGTCCGGAGTGCCGGGGAGTCCGGCGGCGACCTCCGCGTGGGAGAGCACGGCGGCACAGTCCAGCGCGCCGAGGCCGGCCTCGGCGGCGGCCACGAGCGTCTCGTGGGTGGCGTCGCAGACGGGGGTGGCGACCCCGAGGCGGCCGGCCTCGGCGGTCGCCAGCCGGAGGTCCTTGCGCATCAGGTCGAGCCGGAACTGCGGCTCGCCGTAGGCCCGGCGGCGCATCACACCGGCCTTGTACTTCATCACGGGCGAGCTGAAACCGCTCTCGCTGATCATCGACAGGGCCAGCTCGCGGTCGATGCCGGCCCGCTGGGCCAGCGTCACCGACTCGGCGAGCACCTGCATCTCCACGCCCATCAGCACGTTGAGCATCACCTTGGCGGTGGCGCCGAGGCCGCTCGGGCCGAGGTGGCGGATCTCCTTGGCGAGCGGCTCCAGCACGGTGCCGAGCCGCTCGAAGGTGTCGGCGGATCCGCCGACCATGAAACGCAGTTCGCCGTCCTTGGCGTGCTGGCCGTTGCCGATGATGCAGGCGTCGACGGCGCTGCGGCCGCGGCCGGCCACCCGCTCGGCCACCGAGCGGGCGAAGTCCGGGGAGACGGTGCTGGTGTCCATCACGATGCCGTGCGCGGGCAGGGTCTCCAGCACGCCGCCGGCGCCGAACAGCTGCTCCTCGACGGCCGCCTCGGAGGCGAGGCTGAGCAGGACCACGTCCACCTGCGCGGCCAGTTCGGCCGGGGTGGCGGCGACCACGGCGCCGCGGGCGGCGAACGGCGCGGCGCGCTCGGGGGTGCGGTTGTGGACCACGATGCGGTGGCCCTGGTCGAGCAGCCGGGAGGCCATGCCGCCACCCATCACACCGAGACCGATGACACCGATCCTGGTCGCCGGCGGGATGCCGGGGGTGGCGGCGGGCGGGAGGTCCCGGGAGAGTGCACGCCGCTGGCTGGGTATGTCGGCCATGGTGTCGACCCGCTTCCTGGTGGGCTGGTCGCGCCGGTGCTCCCGGCGCTCGGAGTGCGGCGGGGAAGGCCGTGCCAGACACCCCGCCCCACCGCGGCCGGGGTGCCGACTGCCCGTCCAGCCTAGCGGGTGAACACTCACTCCGCGATGGCTTTCGGCGTCCGTTTCGAGCCGTATCCGTCACTGACGCGCTGTCAATTCTCGTCCTGAACAAGCCTCCTCCCCTACCGCCGGGGGTAACGGTAGGGGAGGAGGGGCTGTGGGGCGGACGCCGGTCCTTCGACCGGGCGGTTCGGCGGCCGTCAGCCGGCCGCGGTCTCCGGTCGTCCGCCGGCGTGTCCGGGCTGGCCGCCCTGGCCGGCTTGGGCCGCCGGGGCGCCCTGACCCGCCGGGGCACCCTGGCCCTGACCGCCGGGACCGCCGGGGCCGCCCTGACCGCCCTGGCCCTGCCACTGGCCGCCGGGGCCGCCCTGGCCCTGCTGCTGGCCACCCGGGCCGCCGGGGCCACCCTGGCCACCGGGAGCACCGGGGCCCCGGCCGCCGGGCGCGCCCATCGGCGCCCGCATCGGACGCTCCTGGAGGAAGACCAGGACCAGGGCGCCGATCAGCGCGATGACCATGCCGATCAGGTACACCGTGTGCAGCGACTCGGCCAGCGCCGAGGACACACCGTCGCGCACCTCGGGCGCCTGCGCCCGGACCTTGGCCGGCGAGGTCAGCAGACCGTCCGTACCGAGCCGGGCCAGGGCCTCGGCCGGCACCTTCTTCGGCAGCTGCTCGCGCAGCTGGGAGTTGAGGATGGCACCGAAGACGGTCACACCCATGGCGCCACCGAGCGAGCGGAAGAAGTTCGCCGCGGCGGTCGCCACGCCCAGCTGGCGCATCTCGACGGAGTTCTGCACCGCCGCGATGAGCACCTGGGTGACCAGACCGAAGCCGATACCGAAGACCGCCAGGAAGCCGCCGGCGGCCACCTCGGAGGAGTCGGCCTTGAGGGTCGACATCAGGTACAGGCCGAGCGACATGATCAGCAGGCCCGCGATCGGGAACAGCTTGTACTTGCCGGTCGCCGCGACGACCTTGCCCGAGATGGTCAGGCTGACCACGGTCGCGATCATCATCGGGACCAGCAGCAGGCCGGACTCGGTGGCGGTGTCCCCGTTGGCGACCTGGAGGAAGAGCGGGGTGTAGACGGTCGCCACGAAGAGCGAGATCGAGGCGAGGAAGAGGCCGAGGGTGGCCACCAGGATGACCGGGTCCTTGAACAGCTCCAGCGGGACGACCGGCTCACTGGCCCGCTTCTCCTGCAGGACGAAGCCGACCAGCAGCAGCGCGGCCAGCACCAGCAGGCCGATGATCTGGACCGAGCCCCAGGAGTACTGGTCACCGGCCCAGACCGAGACCAGCAGGATCGCGACGATGGCGGAGCTGAGCAGCGCCGAACCGAGGTAGTCGAGCTGCTTCTTCTGCTTGTTGACCGGCAGCTTCAGCACCGAGCTGACGATCACCAGCGCGACCGCGCCGATCGGCAGGTTGATGTAGAAGATCCACGGCCAGCTCAGGTGGTCGACGAAGGCGCCGCCGATCAGCGGGCCGACCACACCGGCGAGCACGAAGCAGGACTGCGCGTAGCCCTGCCACTTGCCGCGCTCGCGGGGCGGGACGAGCTCCGCGATCAGCGCCATGGCCAGCGCCATCAGACCGCCGGCGCCCAGACCCTGCAGGGTGCGGAAGCCGATCAGCTGACCGATGTTGGCGGAGAGGCCGGACAGCGCCGAGCCGAGCAGGAAGATCGTGATCGCCGACTGGAACATCAGCTTGCGGCCGTAGAGGTCGCCCAGCTTGCCCCAGAGCGGGGTGGCCGCGGTCGCGGCCAGCATGTAGGCGGTGACGACCCAGGCCAGGTGGGTCACGCCGCCGAGGTCACCGGCGATGGTCGGCAGGGCCGTCGCCACGATCGTCTGGTCCAGGGCTGCCAGGAACATGGCAAGCACCAGGGCAGCGAAGATCGTCAAGAAGGTTTTACGTGGCACTTCCGGGGCGGGTGCAGCGTACGGGGCGCTCATTGGGTACTCCTTGAGGAGGCGTCCGCCGGCTCGGAGTCCTTGCTCCGAGCTTGAATTCGTATAGACTATACAATCAAAATTAGCCGTCAAGAGCCAACGTCAAGGGCGGCCCCGGCCGCCCGGAAGGGCAGCTAACGATGAGCCAACTCCAGGGGAAAATCGCGCTCGTGACCGGTTCTACCTCGGGCATGGGCGCCGCCGCCGCGGTGGCGCTCGCCGCCGCGGGGGCGCACGTCGTGGTCTCCGGCCGCCGGGCCGAGCTGGGCAACGCGGTGGTGGACCGGATCCGCGAGAAGGGCGGGCAGGCGGAGTTCATCGCCGCCGATGTCACCGTGGAGGATGACGTCGCCCGCCTGGTGGGTACCACGGTCGAGCGACACGGCCGCCTCGACATCGCCTTCAACAACGCGGGCGGCGGCGGGGCGTTCGGCCCGCTGGACCGGGTCCCGGCCGAGGCCTTCGCCGCGGTGCTCGCGGTCAACCTCGTCGGCACCTACCACTCGCTCAAGCACGAGATCGCCGCCATGCGGGCCACCGGCGGCGGCAGCATCATCAACAACGCCTCCACGGCCGGCGTCCAGGGCACCGCCTTCGGCCTGGGCGCGTACACCGCGGCCAAGCACGGGGTGGTCGGGCTGACCCGGGCCACCGCGCTGGAGGCCGGCCCGGCCGGCATCCGGGTCAACGCGCTGATCACCGGCCCGGTCGACACCGAGGACTTCCGCCAGCGGGTCGGCGGGCAGCCGGGCGCGCTGGAGCGGGCCGGGGCGGCCACCGCCCTGGGGCGGATCGCGACCGAGGAGGAGGTCGCCCACGCGGTGGTCTTCCTCGGCAGCGACGCGGCCAGCTTCGTCACCGGCTCGCTGTTCGGGCTGGAGGGCGGCATGACGGCCGGCGTCACGGCCGGGACGATGGGACGGCCCGGCGGCGGCCAGGGCGGTCCCGGCGGTCAGGGCGGCCCCGGCGCCCAGGGCGGTCAGGGCGGTCAGGGCGGTCAGGGTCAGGGCCGACCGGGCGCGAACTGACCGGAACACGGCGAACTGACCGGAACGCCGCCCCGGCGGTACCGCACCATTGCCAGCACTCCCCCCTCGGGCTATTTTTTCGACATGCTCGTAAAAACCACGAGGAACACCGAAGAGTTCATCTCGGAAACCGGTGAGTGGATTGCCGGCAACCCCGTCGAGAATTCCATCCTGCTGACCATGATGGCCGGCGCGAAATTCCGCCCGCCGACCGCCCCGCCGATCACCTGGAGCCGGGTCGAGGACCCGGACTCCGGCTCGGCGCCGGTGGTCGGCGTGGCGGCCTTCACGCCCCCGTACCTGGTCGTGCTGAGCGGGATGCCGGAGGCCGCCGCGGCCGCCCTCGGCGCCGAGCTCGGAGCCGGTCCCGACCGGATCCCCGGCGTCATCGGGCCGGACGCGGCGGCCGCCGCGTTCGCCGCGGCCTGGTCCGGCGCCAGTGGCCGGCCGGCCCGCGCCGACCGGCGCGAGCAGCTGCTGAGGCTGGACGGCGCGCCGCTGCCGTCCGGCCGACCGGCCCCTCCCGGCCTGGTCAGGGCCGCCCTGCCGGAGGAGGCCGAGCTGTTCACCGACTGGTGCCTGGAGGCCGCGCACGGCGCCGGGCTCAGCCGGGAGACCGCCGCCCGCTCGGTCCAGGGCCAGATCGCCGGCGGACTGCTGCGGGTCTGGGAGGAGGACGGCCGCCCGGTCGCCATCCTGGGCCGCACCGCCACCGTCGCCGGCGTGGTGCGGTACAACCCGATGTACGTCCGGCCCGAGAACCGCCGCGGCGGCTACGGGCGGACGCTGCTCGGCGAGCTGCTGGCCGAGGTGCACGGCGGCGAGGCGGCGCCGATCGGCCTGGCCGTCACCGCGGAGGGCAACAGCGCGATCCGGTCGCTCTTCGAATCGTTCGGATTCCGTCCGGCCGGCGGCCTCTCGGAATTCCGGTTCGACTGACCGGCACTCCCCCGGGGAATTCCCCGGGGGAAAGCGCGGGGCCCGGATCCGAAAACGGATCCGGGCCCCTTCCGTCGTGCCGCCCCGGAATTCCCGGGAGCTGTCCCGGGAATTCCCGCCGGGGCGGCGCCGACGGCTCGGTCAGTCCAGCGGGTCGGGGTCCGGCACGGCCTCCAGCAGCGAGAAGGCCGTCCCGGTGGGGACCACCCGGTTCAGCCGGTAGCCGCCACGGCGGAAGACCTCGGCGAACTGCGCCTCGGTGCGCACCTCGCCGCTCATGGTGACCAGCATGACCAGGTCGAAGTTCTTCACGAAGCGCGGCACCCCGTCGCCGTGCACCAGCTCGGCCGCGACGAAGCGGGCGCCCGGCGAGGCCTCCCGGCACTTGCGCAGCAGCCGGACCAGCGCGTCGTCCGGCCAGGAGTGCCAGACCTGCTTGGTGACGTAGGCGCCGATCCCGGCCGGGACGCCGGCGAAGAAGTCGACCGGCTCGAAGTCCAGCCGGCCCTGCTCGGCCAGCTTGGCGACGTCCGGCTGGGTCCGGGCCTGCTCGATGACGCTCGGCAGGTCGGCCAGCACGCCGCGCCCGAGGGCGTCGTACTTGTGCAGGATCGCGGCCAGGTAGGTGCCCTGTCCGCCACCGAGGTCGCAGACCGCGCCGGCCTCGGCGAACTCGGGGTACGCGCTCACCAGGGCGTCGGCGAGCGCGTCGGTGAAGTCGGTCATCGCCTGGTTGAAGGTCGCGGCGGCGGCCGGGTTCTTCTGCAGCCAGGGCCAGAGCGCGGTGCCGTGCACCTTCTCGAAACCGGGCTTCCCGGTGGCCAGGCTGTGGTCCAGCGCGCCCCAGGAGGACCAGAGCCACTCGGCGCCGACCATCCGGGCCATCGCGTCCATCGAGCCGGGCACGCCGGGGCGGAGCAGCTCGGAGAGGCCGTTGTTGGCGAAGACGCCGGGCTCGACCTCCTCGAACACGCCGTCCTCGGTGAGCAGCGAGAGCACCTTGGCCAGCGGGGCGGCGGTCACTCCGGCGCGCTCGGCCAGGTCGGCCACCGGCAGCGGGCCTTCGGCCAGCAGCTCGGCGATCCGGAACTCGGCGGCCAGGGCCAGGCAGCGCGGGGTGGACGGGAACATCAATTCGGAGAGGAACACCGCGCCGGCCGAGGCAGGGGCGGTCTGGGGAACGGCGGTCATGGGGTGAGGCCTCCCTGCGGGGACCGGGCCGGGGGCGGACGGCGCCCCCGGCCCGAGGTCAGCGGTCATGGGTTGACGGGCCGGACGGCCCCGCACCGGGCGGCCCGGACGGGCCGGGCCGCCCGGCGGTTGCGCATGGCCGGGGCTCAGCCCAGCAGGGCGAAGGCGAAGCCACCGCCCGGGTTGGCCATGAACTTGTTGGTCGGCGGGATCTCACCGCCGGCCGCGATGCCCACCGCCGGACCGGTCAGCGCGATCGGGGTCGGGGTCGGGACGATCTGGACCTGGCCGGCGGCCAGCTGGCCCCAGTTGTTCCAGCCCCAGCCCTGCACCGAGCCGTCGGCCAGCAGCGCCAGCGCGTGCCCGCCGTTGCCGGGAGCCGCGTCGGTGCCGCCGCCGCTGACGGAGACCGCCTTGACGCCGGTCAGGCCCGGCACCGGGGCCGGCACCGCGCGGTCGGCGGTGGTGCCGTCGCCGAGCTGGCCGCCGTCGTTGAGGCCCCAGGCCCAGACGGTGCCGTCGGCCAGCAGCGCCACCGTGTGGTGGTACGCGCCGACCAGCTGGGTGACCGAGCGCAGGCCCGCGACCTTCTGCGGGGCGGCGCGGTCGACGGTGGTGCCGTCGCCGAGCTGGCCGCGGTCGTTGAAGCCCCAGACCGAGGCGGTGCCGTCGGCGTGCACGACCATGCTGTGGCCGCCGCCGGCGCTCAGCCGGACGGCCGGCTCCAGGCCCTCGATCACGGCCGGGCGCGGCCGGCAGTCGAAGGAGGCGGTCATGTACGAGCGGACGATGCGGCCCTCGCGGGTCGAGCCGGGGCCGTCGCCCAGCTGGCCGCGGTCGTCGCGGCCCCAGGACCAGACCGTGCCGTCGGCCTTGAGCGCCAGGTTGTGCGCGCCGCCGACCGCCAGCTCGACGACGTCCTCCAGGCCGTCGACCCGGACCGGGACGGGCTGCACGCCGAAGTTGGCCTCGCCGAGGGCGCAGAAGAAGCCGGCGCCCCACGCCCAGACGGTGCCGTCCTCCAGCAGGGCGGCGGTGTGGCCGCCGCCGGCGCCGACCGAGCGGACCCGGCCGGGGAGGCCGACGGTGCGCACCGGGGTGGCCTGGTTCTCGGTGGAGCCGTCCCCGAGCTGGCCGAAGGCGTTGCGGCCGAAGCCCCAGAGCTCGCCGTCGCCGGTCAGGGCCAGCGCGTGGCCGCTGCCGGCCGCGATCCGGACCACGTTCTCCAGGCCCTTGATGTCCTGCGCGACGGCCCGGTTGACGGTACCGCCGTCGCCGAGCTGGCCGTTGGTGTTGTCACCCCAACTGCTGATCATGCCTGCCATGGTGATGCGACCTCTCGATTCGTCGGGGGGCGCTCAGGCCCAGAACTGGTCGACGGCGTACTGGTCCTCGGGGTAGGTCCAGAACTCGGCGATCAGGCCGTCCTGGATCCGTGCCACGTTGATGAACGGCATTTCCAGGCTCTTGCCCTCGCGCTCGTACCGGGTGAAGACGGTGGCGAAGGCGAACGAGTCGCTGGCGCCGATCTCGTGGATCTCCATCGTGATCCGGCCCTGGCAGATCTCGAACATCCGGCCGGCGAAGGCCAGCGCGGACTCGATGCCCTCGTGCGCGCCGGACAGCTCGCTGGTGCCCGGGTAGTAGTGCACGCAGTCCTTGGTCCAGTAGCTGGCCGCCTTCTGCACGTCGCCCACGGTGAACGCGGCGTAGACCGCTTCCATGAGCGTGGCGTTGGGGTGGTCGACGACCTTCATGACTCTCCTCCTGTGGCTGTGCGTCGGTGCGGTGCGGGGCCTTGCGGTGCGGGGCCTTGCGATGCGGGGCCTTGCGATGCGGAGCCTTGCGGTGGAGCGGCGGCTCGTCGGTGACGGTGCGTCAGCCGGCGGCGCGGCGGACGATGTCGACCAGGGTGGCCCGGTCCGGGGCGGGGAACGGCGGGGGCGAACCGGCGACCGCCTGCTTGACCCGCAGCCGGATCTCCTCGTCCTCGTACAGGCCGGCCGGGTTGTCGAGCGACATCATGGTGCGGACCAGCCGGCGCCAGACCACCTCGTCGGTGGCGGCCGCCTCGGCGACCGTGCCGAAGGTGAGCACGTCCGGCGGCAGCGGCGGCAGCTGCTGGCCGGCCACCGTGGCCCGCCAGAGCCGGGCGCGGCCCGCGTCGTTGCGGACGGCGTCCTCGAACCACGGGCGGAAGGTCCGCCCGGCCAGGCCGGCCGCCAGCGCGGCCTGCTCGGCGTCCGGCTCCGGGTGCTCGCGCACCAGGTCGGCCAGGCCGAGCACGTGCGCGATGGCCAGCGAGACGCCGCGGCCGAACGCCGGGTTGGTGGTGCAGACCGCGTCGGCGACCGGCAGGAAGCCGGGCACCGGCTGCGCGTCCTGGCCGTACAGCTTCAGCGAGTTGTCCAGGCCGGCCATCGCGTGCACCGGCGAGATCGGGACGGAGGCCTCCGGCGCCACCCAGGGGGCGAGCAGCGGGGTGGCCCGGACCACGGCGGTGAACACGTCCTCCGAGCGCATCTGCTTGAGCTCGGTGTCGTCCGGCAGGATGCCGAAGGAGATGGCGAAGGTGTTGTTGTCGCCCAGGAACATCACGCCGGTGTAGTGGTCCCAGAGCCCGCCGGCGCCGAAGCCGCGGTTGAGCGGCCCGACCGGGCGCTGGCCCAGCGCGCGGTAGTAGCGGGTGTAGTAGGTGATGTCGGCGCTGTGCGCGACCAGTTCGGGCTCGGCCAGGCCGTGCTCGCGCAGCCACTCGTGGCCCTGCGAGCGGCGGCCGCTGGCGTCGATCACCAGGTCGGCCTCGATGGTGCGGCCGTCCTTGGTGACCACGCCGGTCACCCGGGTCGGGCCGCGGTCGGCGACGGTCAGGCCGCGCACCGTCTCGCCCCGGCGGAGCGAGACGCCCGGCTTGCGCAGCGCCTCCTGGCGGAGGACCAGCTCGAAGGTGGTCCGCCGGCTGCCGAGCATCCGCAGCTCGGCGTCGTCCGGGTGCGGCGTCTTGTCGGCCAGGGTCGGCGGCATGGCCTTGCCCAGCTCGATCTCCCGGGCGCCGGCCGCGACCAGCGCCTGGTAGACGCCGGGCAGCCGGTCGCGCAGCAGGTTGGTGCCGAGCGAGCCGAAGGCGTGCGAGTGGTGCAGCTGCGGAACGGTCGGCCGCTGCCAGTCGCCGTGCGCCTGGTCGACGGTGTCCGGCGCCTCGTTGGCGTCCCGTTCCAACACCGTGACGTCGTGTCCCAGGTCGGCGAACGCCAGCGCGGCCACCAGACCCGCGACGCTGCCACCGATGATCAGTGTCCGTGTCATTGCGTCACCCCGCGGTGGTAGGAGTGGAAAGGCCCACCCGCGGGGTGTCCCGCGAGGTCTCGGCCTTGATGTGGAAGCGGATGGACTTCGCGGCGCTGAAGCACTCGCGCATCGGGCGCACGAGGTCCCGGTGCTCCTCGGTCCGCTCCCAGGCGACGAAGTCGTCCAGCGAGCGCCACTCGCTGGTGATCAGCCACTGCTCCGGGTCGGTGGAGGACTGGCAGACCTGGTCGCGCACGTGCCCGGGGACGCCGTCGGCGACCAGGTGGCGGATCTGCTCGTACGCCTTGAGGAAGTCCTCCCGGCGCTCCTCCTTGACGGTGATGAGGAAGAGCACGCGGCCCTGTGCCGCGCCCTCGTCGACCGGCATGGCGGTCTCCTTCCGGGTCGTGGTGGTCGTGGGTGGTCGTGCGTGGTCGTGCCGATCAGTCGTGCGTGTCGTGCCGATCAGTCGTGCCGATCAGTCGTGCGTGGTCGTGCGGGTCGGTCGTGCGGATCAGGAGTGCGCGCGCAGCAGGACGGCACTGTTGAAGCCGTCGAAGCCGCGGGCGCCGATCAGCGCGGTACGCACCTCGGTGGCCCGCTCCTCGCGGACGAAGGCCAGCTCGCAGCCGTCCGCCGGACGCTCCGGGCCCGCCGTGGGCGGGATCAGGCCGTAATCCATGGCGAGCACCGCGGTGGCCGCGTCCAGGGCGCTGCCGCCCTGGTAGAGGCGGCCGGTGAGCGGCTTCTGGGTGGTGACGGCGGCCGGGCCGGCGTCGCCGAACACCGCGCGCAGCGCCTCGACCTCGGTGCGGTCGTAGCCGGGCAGGCCCACCGCGTCCGGGAAGGTCAGGTCGACGTCCCCCGGGGTGAGGCCGGCCCGTTCGACCGCGGTGCCGAGCGCCCGGGCGTACTGGCGGACGGAGCCGCTGCTGGTCCGGGAGGCGGCGACAGCGTCCTGGGTGGCGGCCCAGCCGGCGATCTCGGCGCGGATCCGGGCGCCGCGGGCGAGCGCGTGGTCGAGGTCCTCGACCACGAACACCACACCGCCCTCGCCCGGCACGTAGCCGGCCGCCCGCTCGTCGAACGGCAGGTAGGCGGCGGCCGGATCGGTGCCGGTGTACAGCCGGCCGCTGCGCTGCTGGCAGGCGAGCGCGTACGGGCCGAGCGGCGCCTCGGTGCCGCCGGCCAGCACCACGTCGGCGCCCCGGCGGACCAGCCGGGCGGCGTGCGCCAGCGAGTCCAGACCGCCGGCGCCCTCCGAGACGAGGACGCTGGACGGGCCCTTGGCCTGGTGCTTGATGGCCAGCTGGCCGACGGTCGCGGCGTAGAACCAGGCGATCGACTGGTAGGCGCCGACGGTCCGCGAGGTGTCCGGCTGCCAGAGCCGCTGGAGCTCGCGCTGGCCGAACTGGTTGCCGCCGGAGGAGCTGGCGAGGGCCACCGACATCTTGTAGGGCTCGACCGTCGACGGGTCCAGCTCGGCCTCGCCGAAGGCCAGTTCGGCCGCCGCGTAGGCGAGGTGGGTCCACCGGTCGGTCTGCACCTGGAGCCGGCGCTCGACGTACTGGCTGACGTCGAACTCCGGGACCTCGCCGGCCAGCGTGGTCTCGTACTGGCCGGCGTCGAAGAGCGTGATCGGGCCGATCGCGCTCTCGCCGCCGAGGACCGTCTTCCAGTGCGCCTCGCTGCCGATGCCGCTCGGCGCGACCACGCCGACGCCGGTGATGACGGCGCGTCGCGTGCTCATCGGCCCCTCCCCAGCTTGGCGAAGAGCATCGCGGACTGGAAGCCGCCGAAGCCGCTGCCGACCGAGAGGGCCGCGCCCACCCGCACCTCGCGGGCGGTGTTGGGCGTGTAGTCGAGGTCGCACTCGGGGTCGCGGTTCTGCCAGTTGGCGGTCGGCGGGACGACCCCGCGGTCGACGGCCAGCGCGCAGGCGGCCATCTCGATCGCGCCGATCGCGCCCAGCGAGTGGCCGACCATCGACTTGATCGAGCTGATCGGCACCCCGTAGGCGGCGTGGCCGAGCGAGCGCTTGAAGGCACCGGTCTCGTGCCGGTCGTTCTGCCTGGTCCCGGAGCCGTGGGCGCTGATGTAGCCGATGTCCTCCGGGTTGAGCCGGGACTGGCGCAGCGTCTCGGTGATCGCCTCGGACATCTCCAGGCCGTCCGGGCGCAGACCGGTCATGTGGAAGGCGTTGCCGCGGTTGGCGTAGCCGACCACCTCGCAGTAGATCCGGGCGCCGCGCCGGCGGGCGTGCTCCAGCTCCTCCAGGACGAGCACCGCGCAGCCCTCGCCGAGCACGAAGCCGTGCCGGTCCCGGTCGAACGGCCGGGAGGCGTGCGCCGGGTCGTCGTTGTCCGGGGTGGTGGCCTTGATGGCGTCGAAGGAGGCGACGGTGACCGGGGAGATCGGCGAGTCCGAGGCCCCGGTGATCATCACCTCGGCCTCGCCGTCCACCAGCAGCTGGTAGGCGTGGCCGATGGCGTCGATGCCGGAGGTGCAGCCGGTGGAGACGACCACCGCCGGGCCGTGCGCCCCGTGCCGGACCGCCACGTCGGCGGCCAGGCTGCTCGGGATCAGGCCCTGGTAGAGGAACGGGCTGGTGACGTCGGGGTCGACCAGCCAGTTCCGGCCGGAGTCGCTGGCGACGACGAACTCGTCCTCCAGGACGATGGTGCCGCCGACCGCCGAGCCGAGCACCACACCGGTGAGGTCCCGGGTGCGCTCGTCGAGCACCAGCCCGGCGTCCTGCACCGCCTCCTGGGAGGCGGCCAGCGCGAACTGCACGTAGCGGTCGGCGCGGCGCAGCTCCAGCGGGGTGAGCCCGGCGGCGGCGCCGTCGAAGTCGGCCTCGGCGGCGATCTGCGAGCGGAAGGCGGAGGGGTCGAAGGCGGAGATCCGACGGGTCGCGGTGCGGCCCGAGGTGATCAGCTCCCAGAAGGTCTCCCGGGTGGTGCCGCCGGGCGCCACCACCCCGATCCCGGTGACCACGACGCGGCGGTCGCCCGCGGGCGGGGAGGCGGTCATCGCTCCCCCCGCACTATGTGGCCCTCGGCCTTGGTGCCCGGGCCGTCCTCGGTGTCGACGTGGCCGAGCTCGGGGGACGGCGCCAGCGGGCCGAGGTGGAAGACCGCGAAGGCCTCCTCGGAACCGGTGTTGCGCAGCCGGTGGCGGATGTCCTTGGGGATCAGCACGCCCTGGCCGGCGAACAGTTCGAAGGGCTTGTCGTCCAGGTCGAGGGTCAGCTCGCCGCGGACGAGGAGCAGGAACTCCTCGCTGTACGGGTGGTAGTGCTCACTGATCCGCTCCCCCGGCTGGAGCCGGGCGATCCCCATGAAACCGGAGGTCGCGCCGCAGGTGGCGGGCGAGAGCACCGCGCGGGTCTCGCCACCGCGCTTGCGGTTGGCGGGGACGTCGTCGGCGGAAATGATGCGGATGTTCCTGGCGGCCACGGCGCTCACTCCTTGTCGGCGGGGACGGCGGCGTTCGGGACGGTCGAACCGGCGGCGAGGGCCTCGATCTTCTGCCGGATGATCTCCAGCTGCACGGGCGAGTTGATGTTCAGCCGCTCGGTCATGCCCTGGTCGTCGACCGGGGCGACGGGCTTCATGGAGAAGTCCTGGATCCAGGTCATCCGGACACCGCCCTCGGGCAGCTCCTCGTACCGCCAGTGGATCTGCATGTAGGCGAACGGGCCGGTCTCCACCCGGTGGGCGTGGACGGTGCGGTTGGCGACGTTGACGGTGCGGTCGCTGACCCAGCTCCAGATCCGGCCCTCCTCGTCCGGGTGCATGGTGAGCCGGAACCGGACGGTCTCACCGCGGCGCTCGACGATCTCGGCGGACGCGTACTCGGTGAACAGCTCCGGCCAGCCGGCGACGTCGTTGGTGACGTCCCAGACGAGCTTGAGCGGGGCCTGGATGACGATGCTGTTCTCGGTGTGCCCGGCCATCGCTCAGCCCACCGTCCCGGCGGACTGCAGCTCGGCGACGATCTGGTCGACGCTGAGGGCGACGGCGCCGTCCGGGACCTTCAGGCCGTAGCGGTCGGCGATCACCGCCTCCAGCTCCAGCACGGCCAGCGAGTCGAGGCCGAGCTCCTCCAGGGGGACGTGCCGGGAGCCCTCGAACACGTCCGGCGCCGCGCCGGCGCTGGTGATGAGGACGTTCTCGATCTCCTCCGCGGTGACGACGATGGTCGTCCCGCCGGCCTGGTGGTCGGTCATGGTGCTGCCTCTCGTTTCTCCGGTGTAGGGACTGCTCCTGGGCCTCGCGGCGCGGCCGGTCGGGGTGAACGGGCCCCGGTCGGCCGGCGCCGCCGGCGGAGGGCGGCTCACCGACCTTCGGTGCCGGACTCCCAGGTGTAGAAGCACTGGGCGACCGCGTCCTGCGGCGAGCGCCAGGTGGCCAGGTAGGGCGAGATGAACGGGAGGAGCCGTTCGCTGACCCGGGCGAACTCCGGGTGCCGGCGGGCGGCGTCGACCGCGGCCGCTCCGGGGTCCTCGGTCTCCAGCAGGTGGACGTAGGCGTCGCCCAGCCGGTACAGCGAGCGGTGGGTGACGCCGGCGAGCCGGGGAAGTTCGGTCTCGTCCGACTCACCGAAGACGCGGGCGACCTCGTCCTCCGCGCCGGGCAGCATCCGGGCGATGATCAGTGTGCGGTGCATGCGGGCTCCCCTCGGGGTGCGGGCTTGCTGGGGGGGTGGGTGTGCTGACGTGCGCTTTTGCGGTACAGCCGGCTCAGTGCTGCGGGCGGCCGACCGGCTGGATGGCGCCGATGTCGAGCAGGATCCGGGGCACGTTGTCGCCGATCCAGGACTCGACGACGCGGCCGTCGACGACCCGGTGGCAGGACATCTCGTGCACGGTGACCGGCCTGCCGGTCGGCGGGATGTCGAACAGCTGCCCCTGGTGGGTGCCGCGGGTGGTGAACCGGGCGTAGACGCGGTCGCCGTCGCCGGCCACGTCCTCCACGGTCACGTGGACGTCCGGGAAGGCGTTGCGCCAGAGCAGTACGGCCTCCCGGAAGGAGTCCGGGCCGGGGGGCATCGGGGGCAGGCCGGGAGCGTGCACCACGTAGTCCTCGGCGAAGCGGTCGCCGATGGCGGCGAGGTCGCCGTCGTTGAACGCCCGCTCGGTCAGGTCGCGGATGAGGGCCTTGTTGGCCTCCACCACATCGATGGACGAGGTCATGACAGTCCTTTGCTCGGCGGACGGCCCCGGCCGGTGCGCGGCCGAGGGCGGTCCGGAAGGGCGGGGGGCGGCGGCCGGCCCGCGCGGTGCGGGGAGGCTCCGGGGGCCGGCCGGGTGCGCGGCGCGGGGTGCGGGAGGCGCGGGCGCCGGGAACGGACCGGTCAGATGAGCGCGGCGAGGACGAAGCAGGCCGCCGCGCCGATCGCGCCCATGGTCCGGGTCTCGTGCGCCAGGTGCCAGCGGCGGCGCTTGCCGCGCCAGGCGGCGTCGCTGTCGCGGTACGGGCTCCAGCGCTCGATCTGGCGCCAGATCGGCCGGTTGACACCCTCGGAGGCGACCGCGACGGTCGCCATGCCGACGGTGCCGGCCGCGTACAGCACCTTGGCCACCTTGCTCTCCGCGCGGACGGCCTTGGTCGCCCCGACGGTGGCGGTGGCGAGGCCGTTCCAGAAGGCGATGGGGTGGAACACGTGCATGTCGATGAGCTGGCACGTGTTGACGTAACGGTCGTAGGGCAGCGAGTTCAGCATCGGCAGGATCGAGGTCTTCATGATCCAGAGCGTGCCGAGCTGGACGCTGGACGACGTCACCAGCCAGAGGTTCGAATTGTCCTTCATGTCTTTCATATCGATTCCTCGAATCGATCCGGGATCGCGGGACGGCTGCCGCGCCGATGCGGCGAACCGGGGCGGGGTCGCCCGATGCGAGAGACACGGGACCCCGGGGGCCGGGGCATCTCGGCCCCCGGGGCTGCCCCGCCGCCCCATCCTTGCCGCCGGGTGGTCCCAGTGTCAGGAGGCATCCGTCTCCACCGGGCTGGGACGTCGCCCCGGCGGCCACGGACCGCGTCCCGGCCGTTCCGGGTCGTCCGCCCAGCCGGTTCGTTGCACCAACCGCCCGTCCTCCGGGCCATGTTGACGCGCCCACCGGACGCACCCTACGGTGCGAGCGGGCACTCACTCACAGAACGCCCGAGGGCCTCGACCACCCCGCCGCGCCGAACGGCCGGCGGACATCCCAGGAGGTGCCGAGCCGATGACGATCGATGTGCACGGCCACATCACGTCGCCCGAACTCTTCCGCCGCTTCCCCATGCCGCCGAGCCTCGCCGACGTCGACGGCATGGTGGAGCTCAAGGCGGCGGCCGGGATCACCATGTCCCTGGTCGGCAGTCCCGTCGGCGCGGGCACCATGGTGCGCACGCCCGGCCTGGACAACTACCGCCAGCCGCTGGACACCCTCGAACGCTTCCATGACTGGCTGGGCGAGCAGGTCAGGGCCCGGCCCACGGCGCTGCGCGGCTACGTCTACACCAACCCGCTCGGCTCCGACACCGAACTCGCCGCCGCCGCCAAGCGGTTGGAACAGGACGAGTTCGTCGGGCTGATGGTCAACTCCAGCATCGCGGGACGGTTCCTGGACACGCCGCAGGCCGACGCGTTCTTCGCGATGGCCGCGCAGTACCGCACCCCGGTGATGCTGCACCCGCCGGCCGAACCAGCCGGGGCCGGGGAACTGGACGACCTGCGACTGGTCGAACAGATCGCCCGGCCGTGCGACGTCACGCTCGGGACGGCGGCGGTGCTGTTCGCCGGGTGGCTGGAGAAGTACCCGGAGCTGCGGATCGTCGCCCCGGTCTGCGGCGGCGGGCTGCCGCTGCTGCTGGAGCGGCTGGAGCTGGCCCGGCGGATGCCGGTCACCTTCGGCCGGCCCGGCGGCGCTCCGGGCGGACCTCCCGGTGGGCCTCCCGGCGGTGCGCCGGGCGGTGCGCCCGGCGGCGCTCCGGGCGGACCTCCGCCGGGGGTCGGCGGGCCCGGCGCGGGCGGTCCCGGCGGACCGGGGACCGGTGGGCCCGGCGGGCCACCGGCCGGGCCGGTCGTGCCGCCGCTGGCCGAGGCCCTGCGAAGGGTCTTCGTCGACACCGCGACCCCGAGCCTGCGCGCCGTGGCCGCCGCCGTCGACGCCTTCGGGGTCGGGAACGTGATGTTCGGTACCGACTCCCCGCCGATGAGCGCGCCGCTGGACGCCTCGCTGACCCGGCTGACCGGGCTCGGCCTGGCCCCCGCCGACGTCGCGCGGATCCGGCACGACAACGCCGCCGCACTGTTCGGCCTGCCCGCCGCGCCCGCCGCGGCCTGAGGCCGACCCGGCCCCGCACCGCGCGGGCCCGGTCAAGACGCCGACCGAGCGGACCCGGACAGCACCGGGCCCGGACTCATCACCCCTCGGCTCCCCACATCTGACGATGCGTCAGATTCCGTGCACCACCGACCCGCGACAGGGAGGTGCTGTCATGACGGCAGCCGCACCGACCCCACCGCCCGGCCCGCCCGGCGGACGCCCCGGCGGCGGACCGCCCCCCGGCGCCGGCGGACCGCCTCCGGGCTTCGGTCCACCCCCAGGGGTTGGCGGACCGCCCCCGGGATTCGGACCGCCGCCGGGGGTCGGCGGACCGCCCCCCGGATTCGCCGCCCCGCCCCGGCCCGCGCCCGAACGCGTCCCCGCCGACCGGGAGTTCCTCGGCAGCCGGGTCCTGCTGGTCGGCGGCTACGGCAGCATCGGTGCCGCCGTCGCCGAGGACCTCGCCGCCCAGGGCGCCCGGGTCGCCGTGGCCGGCCGCTCGCTGAAGAAGGCCGAGGAGACCGCCGAACGGCTCGCCCCGCTGGCGACCCGCGGCGGCACGGTGGTCCCGCACGCCGTCGACGTCGCCGACCGCGCCGACGTGGACCGCCTGGTGGCGGCCGTGACCGCCGACTGGGGCGGCGTCGACGTCCTGGTGAACTGCGCCAGCGCGCTGGTCACCGTCGGCGCCGAGACCATCTCCGAGGAGGACTGGCGCACCATCGTCGACACCAACCTGCTGGGCGCCTTCTGGCTCTCCCAGTCGGTCGGCCGGGCGATGATCGCGGCCGGCGGCGGGCGGATCGTCCACCTCTCCTCGGTGCGCGGCAAGTTCGGCGCCCGGCGCGGCTTCAGCGCGTACGGCGCCAGCAAGGCCGGCCTCGACCTGCTGGTCAAGCAGTTGGCCGCGGAATGGGGCCGGCACGGGATCGCGGTGAACGCGGTCGCCCCCGGCTTCGTGCGCACCGACTTCGTCCAGGAGAACGCGAGCAACCCGGAGTTCATGCGGATGGTGCTCGGCCGGATCCCGCTCGGCCGCACCGCCGAACTGCACGAGGTGGCCGACGCGGTCACCTTCCTCGCCTCACCGCGCGCCGGCTTCATCAGCGGCCAGGTGCTGTACGTGGACGGCGGCGTCACCGCCAGCCAGTGAGACCGCCCGCCCCGCCCCACACCCACCGAGGGCCGAGCCCGGCCCGGGAAAACGTCAGGAGACGACCATGAGCACGTGGCACGCGCTTTTCTACCCGCTGCTGCCGGGCAGCGAGGACATCGTCAAGGATCTGTTCCGCAAGAGCGGCCGCCCGGACTTCGACGTCAAGACCCCCGACGGCACGACGGTCGGCAAGCTGCTCGGCACCCAGGCCTTCGTGGGCAAGGAGTTGGCCGTCCGGGTGATCGAGATCGAGGGCCCGCTGCCGCTGGTGGCCGCGCACATGAGCCAGCAGCCCGCCGTCCGCGACTTCGAGCGCGAGCTGGAGAAGCACCTCGCCGTCCCGCGCGACATGACCACCCGCGAGGGCGCGCAGGCGTTCTTCCGGCTGGCCTCGATGGAGAACGTGCTCTCCCGCCGGCACGACCAGCCGATCGAGGGTGAGTGAGATGAAGGTCGGAATCGGACTCCCCACCTCGCTGGCCGGCGCGGCCGGCGCCGACGTGGTCGCCTGGGCCCGGCTCGCCGAGCAGGCCGGCTTCTCCACGCTCGGCACCATCGACCGTCTGGTGCACAGCAGTTGGGAACCGCTCACCACGCTGGCCGCGGCCGCCGCGGTGACCGAGCGGATCGGCCTGGCGACCAGCATCCTCATCTCGCCGCTGCGCAACAACACCGCGCTGCTGGCCAAGCAGGCGGCCACCGTGGACCGGCTCTCCGGCGGCCGGCTCACCCTCGGCATGGCGGTCGGCTCGCGCCCGGACGACTTCGAGGCCGGCCAGGTCGAGAAGGCCGGCCGGGGCGCCCGGACCGGTACCCAGGTGGCCGAGCTGCGCCGGCACTGGGCCGACGCCCAGTCCGGCAAGGAACCCGCCGTCGGCCCGGCCCCGGTCCGTCCGAACGGGCCCGAGCTGATCCTGGGTGGGCACTCGCCGGCCGCCGTGGCGCGGGCGGCCCGGCTCGCCGACGGCTGGATCGGCGGCGGCACCGGCCCGATGATGTTCGCCCAGGGTGCCCAGGCGGTGCGCGAGCAGTGGGCCGCCGAGGGCCGGGAGGGGGCGCCCCGCATGGTGGCGCTCGCCTACTTCGCGCTCGGCGAGGACGCCGGCAAGCACACCGAGGGCTATCTGCGGTCGTACTACCGGGACGCCGGGCCGTTCGTCGAGCACATCCTGCGCGGCGCGGCCGACAACCCGGGCAAGCTGCGCGGGCTGGTCGGCAAGTACGCCGAGGTGGGCTGCGACGAGCTGCTGCTGATGCCCTGCGCCGGGGACCTCGGGCAGGTGGCCGCGGCGGCCCAGGTGCTGGGTCTCCAGGGCTGACGGCGGTCGGAGCACGGGGAGGGGCGGGTGGCCACGGGCCGCCCGCCCCTCCCCGTCGTCGCACGCCCCCTGTCACGGGCCCCGCACCGCGCTCCTCGGGCCTCCGGGCACGCGAAGGCCCGCCGCCCGGCACTGCTCGCCGGGCGACGGGCCGGTCAGCGGGTCGACCGGTCGGCGGGTCAGCGGCTCTTGGACCGGCCCCGCGTCGGTGCGGCCGCCGGCTGGGCCGGGGCCAGCGTCCGCCAGAGCTCACGGACGAAGGACTCCGCCTCGCGCAGCGGCTCGGAGCCGGCGCCCGGGGCGGCGAACACCCCCCCGTACGCGGCCAGGTAGCAGGCACCGAGGAGCAGCTGGGCCGTCGCCACCGGATCGGCGTCCCGGCTGACCAGGTCCTCCCGCTGGGCCCGGCGCAGGTAGTCGGCCAGCAGCTCGACGGCCCGGTGCGGCCCCGCGTTGTTGGCCCGCATCCACTCCCGGTGCCGGTCGAGCAGCTTGGGTTCGGCGAAGACCGACAGCAGCATCGGCATCGAGGCGCGGTAGAACGCGAGCGCCTCCTCGGCCACCTCCTGGAGGGAGGCCCGCACCTCGCCCTCGCTGCCGATCTCCTCGGGAAGGGCCCGCAGCACCGGCAGCAGGCCGGGCAGCCGCTCGGCGAGGACGGCCAGGAAGACGTCCTCCTTGCTGCGGAAGTGCCGGTAGATGGTGCCCTCGGAACAGCCCGCCACCTCGGCGATCTCCTTGGTGGTGCACCGGGCGAGGCCGAGGTCCCGGATCACCCGCTCGGCGGCGTCGACGATCTGCTCGCGCATACTCATGAAGGCTCCGAAGGGACGGGGCGGCCGGCTCCCGACCGGACCGCGGCTGCGGAGGGGCACCCGAAGGATAGCGCGTAGGTGAGTACCCGCTCACCGGTTTCGTCCGGCGCGCCCACCGGCGCCACCGGCGCGCCGGCCCCGCCGCCCACGGGGGGCGGCGGGGCCGGCGAGGAGTGCTTCAGCGGCGGCACCGCTCAGCGCGGCGGCCCGGCGGGCCCGCCCACACCGGGCGGCGGCCCGACCAGCTGCACACCGAGCGGCGCCAACTCGCCCAGCAGCCGGGCGAAGTCCGGCGGGCCCTGGAGCGGCGGCGGCAGCTCCAGGCTGGTGGCCGGCTCGCCGGTCTTGAAGAACCACTCCTCGAAGCCGGCCGGGGTGCCGAGCACCAGGAAGCGGGTGCCCTCGGTCTCCACCCGGTACTGGTGGGCGATGCCGCGCGGCGCGAAGACCGTCGCACCCGGGCCGACCTTGTGCTCGTCGTCGCCGATCCGCAACACCATCTCACCCTCCTGGACGATGAAGAACTCGTCCTCGCGGGTGTGCAGGTGGACCGGCGAGGCGTAGCCCGCCGGGGAGAGCTGCTCGGCGAGCCAGAACTGCCCGTTGGTCTCGGCGCCGGTGGCCTTGAACTGCAGCAGCGCGCCCACGTGCCAGATGGCGCGGCCCTCGTCGGGCTGCTTCACGAACGGTTGGGACGTCACTCGGTTCCTCCTCGGTCGGCGGGCCCGCGCTCGGGCCCGGCAGCACAGCGGTACGGAAACTGATCGATCGTCAGCGCGGCGCGCCGGCGGCGCTCTTCACCAGTCCGGTGGCGCGCACGGCGGCGGCCACCTGGTCCGGGCCGGGGGCGAAGGCGTCCTCCAGCTCGGGGCTGAACGGCACCGGCGCGTGCGGCCCGGTGACCATCCTGACCGGCCCGCGCAGGGCGGCGAAACGGTCCTGCGCGACCTGTGCGGCGATGTCGGTGGCCAGGCTGCAGCGCGGGTGGGCCTCGTCCACCACGACCAGCCGCCCGGTCCGCTCGACACTGCCGTAGATGGTCGAGGTGTCCAGCGGCGACAGCGTCCGGGGGTCGATCACCTCGATCTGCAGGCCCTCGGCGGCCAGTTGCTCGGCGGCGGCCAGCGCGACCGAGACCATCCGGCCGATCGCGACCACCGTGCAGTCCGTCCCGGGCCGGACCACCTTGGCCGAGCCGAACGGGATCGCGTACGGCTCCTCGGGCACGCCGCCGGGCGCGAAGTAGAGCATCTTGTGCTCCAGGAACAGCACCGGGTCGTCGTCCACCAGGGCCTGCGCCATCAGCCCCTTGGCGTCGTACGCGTTGGACGGCGCGACCACCTTGATGCCGGGCAGGTGGACGAAGAGCGGGTGCAGCGCCTGCGAGTGCTGGGCGCCGCGGCGCAGGCCGGTCCCCCACATCGCGCGCAGCACCAGCGGCACCGAGACCTTGCCGCCGGCCATGTAGCGCAGCTTGGCGGCCTGGTTGGCGATCTGGTCGAAGCAGACCGTGGCGAAGTCGACGAAGAGCAGGTCGACCACCGGCCGCAGGCCGGTCGCGGCGGCGCCGACCGCGGCGCCGACGAAGGCCGCCTCGGTGATCGGCATGTCGAGCACCCGGTCCGGGAATTCGAGGTGCAGGCCCTTGGTCGGCCCCCAGGCGTTGGTGCTGTCCTCGCCCATCAGGACCACCGAGCGGTCGAAGCGCATCTGCTGCGCCAGCGCCTCGCCGATGGCCTGCTGGTAGGTGATCGTGCGCATGGGACTCCCTCCTCGGGGCGGGTCAGCGGGTGTAGACGTGGTCGAGCAGGCTGCGCGGGTCGACCGTGAAGGGCTCCGAGGCGGCCGCGACGGCGGCCTCGACCAGGGCGGTGGCGTCCCGGTCGAGCCGGTCCAGCTCGAAGGCGGCCGGCCCGGCCACGGTGCCGTCGGCGATCCGGGAGCGGAGCAGCAGCAGCGGGTCGGACTCGGTGCGCAGCCGCTCCGGGTCGGCGACCGGCCGGTAGGACTGGTCGTCCCAGAGCTCCATGTGGCCGTGGAAGCGCTCGGCCCGGAACTCCAGCACGGTCGGCCCCTCGCCGGCCCGGGCGCGCCGGACGGCCTCGGTGGTGGCGGCGTGCACGGCGAGCACGTCGTAGCCGTCCACCACCTCGCCGGGGATCCCGAAGCCGGCCGCGCGCTGGGCCATGTCGGTGCCGGAGAAGTGCGCCGCGGCCGGGGTGGCCTGGGCGTAGCCGTTGTTCTCGATCGCGAAGATCACCGGCAGGTCGAGCATCCGGGCCAGCACCAGGCTCTCCAGCACGGCGCCCTGGTTGGCGCCGCCGTCGCCGGTGAAGGCCACCGCGACCTGGCCGGTGCCCTGCTGACGAGCCGTCAGCGCGGCGCCGCAGGCGAGCGGGACGCCGCCGCCGGCGAGGCCGTTGGCGCCGAGCATGCCGCGGTCGAAGTCCGCGATGTGCATCGAGCCGCCCTTGCCGCCGCAGATGCCGTCCGGTCGGCCGTGCAGCTCCTTCATCATCGCCTCGACGTCGCAGCCCTTGGCGATCGCGTGTCCGTGACCGCGGTGGGTGCTGGCGAGGTAGTCGTCCGGAGCGAGGGCCGCGCAGACGCCCGCCGCGACGGCCTCCTGCCCGCTGTAGAGGTGGACCGCGCCGGGGAGGTTCTTCGCCAGCCCGTGCAGACGGTCCTCGAAGGCCCGGATCACGCTCATCGTCCGGTAGATCTCGGCGATCTGATCGAGCGTCAGATCGGTGGTGCGGGATGTGCCCATGGGTCGCCTCCTCGGCTCTCCGGGGGACGGCCGGCGGGGCGCCGCGCGCCTCGTTCGCCGGTCGTTCTGGTGGCCCGACTCCATGAGGGTAAGTGCTCACTCACATGGGTGCAACCAAGTGTCCGAATCCGTCACCGCCCCCTCCCCCACCCGGCACTCCCACCCTTGCGCCCTGCGCAACCACGCCCCTAAGGTCTTGTCCCGGGTGGATTGGGATCACGGCATAGAAACGAACGACGGACCGATACTGCGCGGTCCGCCGTGCCAGTTTTCGGACATGCCTCAGGAATTCCTATTCCCCGCGCCAGGAACGCCCGTGCACAGTGGGTAAGACGCGAGCGACGGGGGGATCTCAGGAACCATGCTGGACCAGATACTCAAATCCTCCGGCAGGGCCGACCGAAGACCGACAAACCTGGCCATGAGCGGCGTCGGGGTGCTCGCTCCCCGCGGTGAACGGAACACCTCCGACCGGATCGGACGCCTGGTGAACACCCTGCTCGGGCTGGTCACCGGCATCGGCGCGGCCGGCCTGCCGCCCGACCGGCCACGCCTGCGGCCGGCCGGCCTGCCGGTCGACGAGCCGGAGTCCGACTGTCCGGCCGCCGCCGCCCGACTCGACGAACGCCGCCGCGTCCGCCGCGAGTTGCACGACTCGCTGGCGCCCCGGCTGGCCGCCCTGCACATGCGCATGGAGCTCGCCGGTCTCACCCTGACCGGCGACGCCGACCAGGCCCCGGCCCTGTTGGCCCAGGCCAGGGAGGACGTGAGCACCGCGATCGCGGACGTCCGCCAGGTCATCCGGGACCTCGACACCTCCGAGCCCCGGACCGCCAGGTCCACCGGCACGCTGCGCCAGTTCCTGCACCGGCAGGCCCGCGCCTTCGAGGAGGCCGGAGCCGGCCGGCTCCGGGTCCTCACCGAACTTCCGGCCGCCCTGGACGATTTTCCGACACGTGTCCAGAAAGAATTGAAGAACATCTCCGGCGAGGCCGTCGCCAATGTCGTCCGGCACGCCCGGGCATCGGTCTGCCGGATCTCCGCGTCGATCGGCCCGGAGGGCCTCGACCTTTCCATCGAGGACGATGGGATCGGCATTTCCGGTGACGTGGTCCGCGGAATCGGACTTCCGTCGATGTGTGTACGTACCAGAGAACTCGGCGGCGCTTTCTCGATCGAGACCACGGCCCCGCACGGCACCGTGATCCGGGTCCGCCTGCCGCACTCGGCGCTCGTCGACGGCAGCCGCCGGCGCGACTGAGGCACCCTCGTCCCCTTTTTCCCTCGCCACCGGGCGGTCCAGGAGTCCGTGATCGACCGACCCGCGCCATTTCCCGTGTCCCCGCATGTCCACCGAGTTGACCGTGCTCCCTCACCCTCCCTAAGGAGCCCCCCATGGATCCGGCCGCGCCTCGAAACCTCCGCATCCTGGTCGTCGACGACCACGAGCTGTTCCGGGCGGGTTTGCGCCAACTCCTCGACCGGATCGACTCGCTGACGGTGGTGGGTGAGGCCTCCAGCGGGGCCGACGTGCTCTCCGCCGTCGAGCGGCTCGCACCGGACGTCGTCCTGATGGACATCGGCATGCCCGGCACCGACGGCATCGAGGCGACCCGGACCCTGCTGGCCCGGCACCCCCGGGTGGCGGTGGTGATGCTGACCGCCGACGACAACGACGACTCCATCGTCGCGGCGGTCCGGGCGGGCGCCCGCGGCTACCTGGTCAAGGGGGCCGGCCTGGACGACGTCCGCCGGGCGATCACCGCGGTCAGCCAGGGCGGGGCGCTGTTCGGCCCGGAGGCCGCCGCCCGCCTGCTGGCCCAGGTGCGCCGGCCGACCCCGGAGCGCGAGCCGTTCCCCGACCTCACCCCCCGGGAGATGGCGGTACTGACCATGCTGGCCGACGGCCGCAACAACGCGCACATCGCCAACGAGTTCGGGCTCTCCATGAAGACGGTGCGCAACTACCTCTCCCGGATCTTCAGCAAGCTCCAGGTCGCCGACCGCGCCGAGGCGGCCGTCCGGGCCCGGCGCGCCGGGCTCGGGAGCTGAGCCGGCTGGCCGGCGGGGCTCCCGGGCCGGGCCGCGCCGGCGGTCAGCGCTCCAGCAGCTGCGCCCAGAGCTCCTCCTCGCGCCGGCTCAACGGCTCGGCCTGCGCCCCGGTCCGTTCCGGGTGCCACTCCGGCACTCCCACCGGCGGCAGGACGTCCTCCGGCTTCCGCGGTCCCGGCAGGGCGGAGGGCGAGGTCATCGCCCCCATCGCCAGCCCGAGCCAGATCAGTCCGTCCGCCAGGTAGCGGCCGGCCCGCCGCGCCCACCGGCGCAGCAGAAGACGGCGGTGGGCACGGCGCAGGGCGGTTCGCATCGGAAGGCCTCCGGCGGGACGGCTACGGGGGAAGCGGTGCTACCGCCATCCTGCGGACCGGCCGTCCCACCGTCATGGGTCGGGAATCCCCAACACGCTGGGAACCTTTCCTCCCCCGTCCCCGGCCGCCGCACCCGGCACCGGGGACGGGATCACGGCCGACCTGGGCGCGCCCCCGGCCCACGGGGCGCGCCCCCGTGCCAGGGCCCGTCTTCGAACCCCCGTCGTCCGCCCGGAGGGCGGGCGGGGCGGCGTTG
>NZ_JBHSOF010000055.1:0-50740 GCF_042656005.1 Kitasatospora misakiensis
AACCCCGGACCTCTTGCATGCCATGCAAGCGCTCTACCAACTGAGCTACAGCCCCTCGCTGTCCGGATCTCCCGCTTCCCTTCCGGGCCGCGTTCCTTCCGTGCGAACGAGGAAGACTCTAACCGGTCGGGCCCGGAACTGCGAAATCCACCGCCTCCGGCCCCTCCCCGCACCCTGTCCGAGCGCGACCCGGACACCACCCGCATCCCACCCGGGCACCACCCGCACCCCGTCCGGGCACCACCCGGACACCGGTCCGGGCGCCGCCCGGACCGGTCAGGTGTCGTCGCCGATGACCGGCTGCGGCAGGGTGCCCGCGTTGTGCTCCAGCAGCCGCCAGCCCCGCGCGCCCCGGCCCAGCACGGACCAGCAGCAGTTCGACAGACCGCCGAAGCACTCCCAGAGCGCCGGCTCCATGCCGAGCATCCGCCCGAGCATGGTGCGGATGGTGCCGCCGTGGCTGACCACCACCAGCGTGCCGTTCTCGGGCAGCTTGCCGGCCGCGTCGAGCACCACCGGCACCGAGCGGTCGGCGACCTCGGTCGCCAGCTCGCCACCGCCGCGCCGGACGGGCTCACCGCGCGTCCAGGCGTCGAACTCCCCGGGGAAGCGCTCGCGGATCTCCGCGTTGGTCAGCCCCTGCCAGGAGCCCGCGTAGGTCTCGCGCAGGCCCTCGTGGTGCTCGACGTCCAGACCGGTCACCTTGGCGAGCTCCTCGGCCGTGCGCCGGGCCCGCTGGAGGTCCGAGGAGACCAGCAGGTCCGGGCGCAGGCCGGCGAGCAGCCGGGCGGCCCGCTGCGCCTGCAGCACGCCCTGCCCGGTCAGCTCGATGTCGGTGGTGCCCTGGAAGCGCGATTCGAGGTTCCAGGAGGTCTGGCCGTGCCGCCAGAAGACGATGCGCGGGCCCCGCGCGTCCCGGCTCAGCTGTAGTCCTCGGCGCCGAAGTCGTCCGCCGGGGCCTGCTCGGCCGGGGACACGGCGTTGCCGGCCGCGTCGGTGTGGGCGTCCGGGCGGTTGCGGGAGGCGATGGCGTCCTCCGGCAGCGGCAGCTCGGGGCAGTCCTTCCAGAGGCGGTCCAGCGAGTAGAAGGAGCGCTCCTCGGAGTGCTGGACGTGCACGACGATGTCGAGGTAGTCGAGCAGGATCCAGCGGCCGTCGCGCTCGCCCTCCCGGCGCACCGGCTTGATGTCCAGCTTCTCGCGCAGCTGGTCCTCGATCTCCTCGGCGATGGAGCGGACCTGGCGGTCGTTGCTCGCGGAGGCGATCAGGAAGGCGTCGGTGATCGACAGCACCTCGCTGACGTCGAACGCGACGATGTTGTGGGCCAGCTTGTCGGCCGCCGCCTGGGCGGCGACGTTGATGAGTTCCTGGCTGTGCTCAGTGGCGGTCACGATGTACTTCCGGCTCGGCGTCTTGGGGGGCGCCCGGCGCGCGGGGCGCACGGATCGCCTTCCAGGATCTCACGCCGCCCCGGCGGCCCCGGAACCGTTTTCCGGGGCCGCCGGGCCGTGGGCCGGCGGGGCGGGCGCCGCGGGGGCGCGGGCCGCCCCGTCCGGCGGCCGGGCGCTAGGACAGGGCCTAGGGGGCCTTCGGCGGCGCGTAGTCCTTGCCGAGTACGACGACCAGGTCGGCGTTCTGCGCGTCGGTGACCTTCTTCACCGCGCTCTCCGGCAGGTTGAGACTGGTCGCCAGGGACTTCGCGGCGGCCTGCCGGGCGTCGTCGGTGTAGCGGATCTCACTGGCGGCCTGCGGCGTGACCTTGGCCCCGCCGGGGACGAAGGTGAGGCCCGCGTTGACCACCTGGACCTGGGCGGCGGCGGCCGCCTGGTCGTTGCCGGAGCCGTCCTGGACGGAGACCCGGGGAGGCGCGTCGCCGCTGGTCGCGGCCTTCACGGTGCCGCCGAGCACGTCCTTGACCTGCTTGCCGGCGGTGGCCTCGTCCAGCGAGCCGTCCGGCTTGACGGTCAGCACGGCGGTGCCGAACTGCCCGTCCTTGGCCTGCTGGGAGAGCTGGGCGAGCACCCCGGCGAGCGCGTCCTCGGGCAGCGAGGGGTCGAGCACCGCGTTCATCCGGTGCACGTCGTCCTTGGCCTCCTTGAAGTCGACCGGCATGGTGCGCACCACCGCGTCCATCACCTGGCCGAACCGGGCGAGCTGGGCGTCGCGGTTCTCGCCGGCGTTCTGCAGGGTGGCGTAGCCGACCGCGGCCTTTCCGCCGAGCAGGGTGTTCTTGCCCGCGGCGGCGAGCACCTTGCCGTCGGGCCGCCCGCCCTCGTGGACCTCGGCGTTGGTGTCCACCCGGACACCGCCGAGCTGGGCGACCAGGAGTTCCAGGTACGGGGTGTCGAGCCGCCAGGTGCCGGCGACCGGGGCGCCGAGCACGGTGGCCAGGCCGTCGCGGACCCCCGAGGCGCCGAGGGTGTCCATGGCCTGGCCGACCGTGGTGACCGGCGGGTCGCCGGGGCCGGGCAGCCGCAGGGTGTCGGGCAGCAGCAGGACGGTGCCCTTCTTGCCCGCCGCGTCGTTGACCAGCAGGGCGCTGGAGACCTTGCCCTGCAGGTCGCGCAGGTGGACGACGTTGACCCGGCGCGGTCCGGCGGCGGCGGTGGCGGCGCCGTCCTTGTCGCGGGTGAACCAGACGTAGCCGCCGGCGCCGGCCCCGGCGAGCGCGAGCACGACGACGGCACCGATCAGCCGGTTGCGCAGCCGGCGGCGGCGCTCGGCGCGCACCTCGCTACGGGACTCGGCGAACTTGAGCCAGTCGATGACGTCCTCGGACTCCTCCGCCTCCTCGTCGACGAAGGTGAACTCGCCCGTGGTGTAGTCGTCCCCGGGAGCGCCGGCGGTCCTGGACCGGGTCGCCCGGGAGCCGCCGACCTGCTCGGACGGCGGTTCGGGCCGGGCGGGGGCGGCCGGCTCGGCGGCGGGGCGGGTCCTGCGGGGGCGCGGGGTGACCGGCGTCGCGGGCGCCGCCGGGGCGGGGGCCGGCTCCGGTTCGGCGACGGCCGGCATCGGGGCGGTCGCGTACGGTTGCGGCTGCGACGGGGGCTGGGCCTGCGGCTGCTGGTACTGGTCCTGGTCCTGGTAGCCCTGCTGCTGGTACTGGTCCTGGTAGCCGTAACCGCCCTGCTGCTGGTACCCCTGCGCCGGCTGCTGCCCGTACTGGTCGGGCTGCTGCTCGTGCCGCGGGTCGTAGCCGGGCTGGTAGCCCTGCTGCTGGTACTGGTCCTGGTAGCCGTAACCGCCCTGCTGCTGGTACCCCTGCGCCGGCTGCTGCCCGTACTGGTCGTACTGAGCCGACGGCTCGTAGAGCCCGGGCTGCTCGTACTGGTCGTACTGCTGCTGGTCGTACTGCTGCTGCTCGTACCCGCCCTGCTGCTGCGGATACGGCTCGTACTGCTCGTACTGCTCGTACTGCCCGGTCGGCCAGTCGTCCGGCTGCCCGGGCTGCTGCCCCTGCGGTCCCCTGCGCTCGCTCATCCGTCGGCCTCTCCGGGGTCAGGTCCGGTGCGGCGCGTAGAGCGCCCGCTTGTCGATGTAGCGGACCACGCCGTCCGGGACGAGGTACCAGACCGGTTCGCCCTTGGCGACCCGGTTGCGGCAGTCCGTGGAGGAGATGGCCAGCGCCGGGACCTCCACCAGGGAGACCCCGCCCACCGGGAGCCCGGCGTCCGACAGAGTGTGCCCCGGCCGGGTGCAGCCGATGAAGTGGGCGAGCGAGAAGAGCTCGTCGGAGTCGCGCCAGGAGAGGATCTGGGCGAGCGCGTCGGCGCCGGTGATGAAGAAGAGGTCGGCGTCCGGGTGCAGCGTGTGCAGGTCGCGCAGGGTGTCGACGGTGTAGGTCGGGCCCTCGCGGTCGATGTCGATGCGGCTGACCGAGAACTGCGGGTTCTCCGCGGTGGCGATGACCGTCATCAGGTAGCGGTCCTCGGCCGGGGTCACCTCGTGGTCGATCTTCTGCCACGGCTGCCCGGTCGGGACGAAGATCACTTCGTCCAGGTGGAACGCGCTGGCGACCTCACTGGCCGCGACCAGGTGCCCGTGGTGGATCGGGTCGAAGGTGCCGCCCATCACGCCGAGACGACGCTTCGCCGGCGCCGGTACGCCGGGACTCCCGGTCTGCTCTCCCATGGCGCCACACCTTACGCGACACCCGTTACGGTGCGGGAACGGCCGGGCGCCGGGCGTCCCGGGGGCGGCATCGCGCCCCGGGCCACCCTCGGCCGGGTCAGCGGTCCCGGTTGAAGCGGGTGGTCACGAAGAGCAGCAGCAGGAGGATGAACAGCCCGCCGCCTCCCGTCAGGTACGGGCTGAGGCTCTCGTGGTTGCCCCCCTCGCCCTCGTTCGCGAGAAGGTTCAGGACGGGGAGTGCGGCAGCAGTGCTCATGGTCGGCGGGACCTTCTCGGCTCGGATGTCGGGCAGGGGGTGTGGTGCGGGCCGGTGAGGGCCCACCCGTCATCGTACGGGGGGTTGCAAGGCAACCGCTCGGCGGCCCACCGCGTCTGAACCGCCGTGAGCCGGTACCCCTGGGCGGCCCGGCCGCCGGGCCGGTCAGTTGTTGCGGCCGGCCCGCAGCAGGATCCAGGCCAGCAGGCCGACGCCGACGAACGACCCGATCAGGACGATCCGCAGGAAGAGCCCGGGACCGTTCTCCCCGGAGATCGGGGCGGCCAGGCTGGCAAGGGCGGCGGTGGACATCTGCGGGCTCCTCGGACGGCTCGGTACCGGGGCCGGAGTGGCCCGGCTTCCCCCCGGCCATCAGGGTAAACCGCCCTCACACCGGGGCCGCCCACCGCCCCCGCGGGCGCCGTCCGTGGCGTCCGGAAGGCCCGTCGGCGGCACGTCCGGAAGGCCCGGCGGCGCCGCGTAGGGTGGGCCGCGGGGACGAGTACGCAACCGCGGACGTTGCACAGGCAGTCGTTACAGGCGAAGACCAGCGGGGGCCGGCCGGGAGCCGGGGCCGCCGTCGACAGGAGGTACTCACACCATGACCGACCCGATCGCGAAGACCCCGAGCCGGCGCCGCCAGCGCTTCCCGGAGATCTCCACCCGCGCCTGGGAGCACCCGGCGGACCGCTCGGCGCTCGTCGCGCTGCGCAAGCTCAGCGGTTTCGACGACGTGCTGAAGAAGCTCGCCGGACTCGTCTCCGAGCGCTCGATCCGGCTGATGTTCCTGGCCACCGCGGTGAAGACCTCCGAGCGGCAGTTCCCCGAGCTGCACACCATGGTGCGCGACGCCGCGTACGTGCTCGACCTCGACCGGGTGCCGGACCTCTACGTCACCCAGGACCCGGCGGTCAACGCCTTCTGCATCGGCATCGACACGCCGGTCATCGTGATCACCAGCGGCCTGGTGGAGCTGCTGGACGAGGAGGAGCTCCGCTCGGTGATCGGCCACGAGGTCGGTCACGCGATGTCCGGGCACGCCGTCTACCGGACGATGCTGATGATCCTCACCAACATCGCCGCCCGGATCGCCTGGGTGCCGCTCGGCAATCTGGCGATCCTGGCGCTCGTCACCGCGCTGAAGGAGTGGTTCCGCAAGGCCGAGCTCTCCAGCGACCGGGCCGGACTGCTGGCCGGGCAGGACCTCCAGGCGTCGATGCGGGCGCTGATGAAGCTGGCCGGCGGCCACAACCTCGCCGAGATGAACGTCGACGCCTTCCTGGAGCAGGCCGAGGAGTACGAGAAGGCCGGCGACCTGCGCGACGGCGTGCTCAAGCTGCTGCAGGTGCTGCCGCAGAGCCACCCGTTCGCGGTGGTCCGGGTCGCCCAGCTGAAGAAGTGGGCCGAGAGCGACGAGTACCGCTCCATCCTGGCCGGCGCCTACCCGCGCCGCACCGACGACCCGGACACCTCGGTCGGCGAGCAGTGGCGGGCGGCCGCCGAGCACTACACGACCTCGGTGAAGGAGAGCAAGGACCCGCTGATGGGCCTGATCCGCGATGTCGCGGGCGGCGCGGTGACGGTCGGCGGCAAGCTCCGCGACACCTTCACCGGCGCCTCCCGCAACGGCAACGGCGGCGGCAGCGGCGGCAGCGGGAGCGGCGACGGCGGCAGCGGCGACGGCGCCTCCGGGACCGACTGAGCCCGGCCGACCCCCGGCGGTCCCCCGGTCACCCCGACCGGGGGACCGCCGGGGGTCGGCCGCAGCCCTCAGCCGCGCCCCTCAGCCGCCCGCCAGCACCCCGCACACCTGCCAGGCCGGCCGCGCGTGGTTCCCCGGGTCCACCGCCGGCGGCCCGGTCGGCGGCGTCGTCGGGTCCGTCCCGGCCAGCACCGGCTGCACCACCCCGGCCAGCGAGCCGTCGCACGGCACCGGCCCGGCCTGCAGCACCGAATCGACCAGCCGCAGCTGCGCCGCCGACAGGTCGATCCGGTCGAACTCGAAGGTCAGCTGCCGCCGCACGGTCTCCAGGGTGACCGGTGCCCCGGCCGGCGCCCCGGCGGCCTTCAGCGCGTAGACGAAGGTGTGGTCGGTGGTGATCCGCAGCGTGCTGCTGTCCGTCTCGTCGATCCGCATCGCACCGGCCACCTTCACGGTGTCGGCGGCCAGCGCGACCTGCGCCGGGTCGAAGCGGACCAGCCAGCCGGTCAGCGCGTGGTGCCGGTCGTCGGTCGGCTGGACCACGCTCGCGTCGAACTGCGCCTGCTCGCCGGGCGTGACGAAGGCCCGCACCTCGGCGGTCGCCCCCTGCACCAGCACGGCGGGCGACAGCGAGGACGCCACCAGGTAGCGCTGCACGGTGTCCAGCGCCTTGGTCACCTCGACCCGGGAGAAGTGGCCGCTGGCCGCCCCGGTCGGGGTCCCCAGTCCGACCGCGCCGTCACCGTAGCCCGGCGGCAGGGCGGCGAACGGGTTGGCCGGGTCGGCCACCGCGTGGACCGGCGAGGCCGGGCTCAGCGCCACCAGGCTGACGGTCAGCTGGCTGCCCTGGGGCCGGGCGGTGGGCCGGGTCGGCGAGCTGACCCCGAAGTACACGGCGGCGCCGAAGGCCAGCAGGATCACCAGCAGCAGCGCCAGCGCCTGCCGGGGCACGGTGCCCAGCGGCCCCAGCCGGACCTTGGGCCGGGTCGGCCGGGAGGAGGAGCCGGACAGCCGCTCGCGCGCCGACAGCTCCTGGATCCGGGCAGCCCGGACGAACGACTCGTCGAAGACGACGGACCGGTACTCGTCATCGTTTCCGGAACCACCCTCGGGCGCACCCTCCGGAGGCTCGCGCGGGTCACCCATGACACCAGGGTAAGGCGCACCGGGGCCCCTCCACGAGGGTCCTGCGGCAGATCACCGGAAGCTCTCCGTGACCGGTGGCGGCCGCCCCGGGGCGCACCGGTCCGGCGCGCCCGCCGGTCAGTGGCTCAGCCCGCCGGACCGATGACCGCCAGCGACGGTTCGGTCGGCGGCGGCACCGGGTCGAGCCCGGGGCTGCTGCTGCCGGACTCGGGCCGCCGGGGGGTGCCGCCGGCTCCGCCCACGCCCTGGTAGATCGCCGCGACCGCCACCGCGACCAGGCTCACGCCCATGATCACGGCGAGCACCCAGGCCACCGGGCGGTGCCAGCGCTGCTGGGCGACGTACCGGCCGCGGCCGGCGCCGATCGGGTCGAATCCGCCCGGGCGCCAGCGCCGCGAACGCCGCCGTCCGGAGGCCCGGCCGGGGCCGGACCACGGATCGGGATAGCGGTGGTCGTCGTCGAGCCGGCTCGGGTACGGGCGCAGCTCCAGCGGCACCCCGTCCGCGGCCGGGGGGTCGTAGCCCCAGCCGGGGCCGGTCGTGTCCGGCTCGAAGCGGGCCTCGGCGGCGGCCAGCTGCCGCTCCTTGGCCGTCGGCTCGTGCACGGCGGCGGACCGCACGAAGGCCTCGTCGAAGACCACGGTGGCGAACTCGTCGTCCGCACCACCGTGGTCGGCATCGTCGGGGTACGGCAAGCCCCCCACATCGTCAGCCACGGATTCAGCGTATTACCGGGCGGGCGATTTGTCTGGGGCTCGGGCCAGTTGGTCCGTCGCTCGTGTGACGGCGGGGTCCGCGGCGGGCCGGCCGGCCGGGCTCAGCCGGCGTCGGCGGCGCCGCCCACGGTCTGCGTCGCCTCGCCCCGGACATGGCCGTCACCAGTGACGATGTACTTGGTGCTGGTCAGCTCGGGCAGGCCCATCGGGCCGCGGGCGTGCAGCTTCTGGGTGGAGATGCCGATCTCGGCGCCGAAGCCGAACTCACCGCCGTCGGTGAACCTGGTCGAGGCGTTGACGGCGACCGTGGTCGAGTCGACGAGCCGCGTGAAGCGGCGGGCGGCGGCCTGCGAGGTGGTGACGATGGCCTCGGTGTGGCCGGAGGTCCAGCGGCGGATGTGCGCGACGGCGGCGTCCAGCGAGGGGACGACGGCGGCCGCGATGTCGTAGGAGAGGTACTCGGCCTCCCAGTCCTCGTCGGTGGCGGGCAGCACGGTGGCGCCGGAGCCCTCGGCGGCCTTGAGCACCGCGTCGTCGCCGTGCACGGTGACCCCGGCGTCGGCCAGCGCGGCGAGGGCGAGCGGCAGGAAGGCGTCGGCGATGTCCTGGTGGACGAGCAGGGTCTCGGCCGCGTTGCAGACGCTGACCCGCTGGGCCTTGGAGTTGAGCAGGATGCCGACGGCCATCGCGAGGTCGGCCTCGGCGTCGACGTAGACGTGGCAGTTGCCGGTGCCGGTCTCGATGACGGGGACGGTGGAGCCCTCGACGACCGTGCGGATCAGCGAGGCGCCGCCGCGCGGGATGAGCACGTCGACCAGGCCGCGGGCGCGCATCAGCTCCTGGACGGAGTCCCGGCTCTCGCCCGGGACGAGCTGGATCACGTCGGCCGGCAGCCCGGCCCCGACGACCGCGTCGCGCAGGACGTCGACCAGGGCGGTGTTGGAGCGGTAGGCGGAGGCCGAGCCGCGCAGCAGCACGGCGTTGCCGGACTTCAGGCAGAGCGCGGCGGCGTCGGCGGTGACGTTGGGGCGGGCCTCGTAGATGATGCCGACCACGCCGAGCGGGACGCGGACCTGACGGACGTCCAGGCCGTTGGGCAGGGTGTAGCCGCGGACGACCTCGCCGACCGGGTCGGGCAGGCCGGCCACGTCGCGGACGTCGGAGGCGATCGCGGCGATCCGCTCCTCGGTGAGGGTGAGCCGGTCGATCACCGACTCGGCGGTGCCGGCCGCGCGGGCCCGGTCGACGTCCTCGGCGTTGGCGGCGGTGATCTCGGCGGCGCGGGCGACCAGGGCGTCGGCGATCGCCCGCAGCGCGGCGTCCTTCGCGGCGCGCGGCAGCGGGGCGAGCTCGGCGGCGGCCTCCCTGGCTCGGCGCGCTACGGCGAGGACGGGGCTGTCGGCGGTGGCGAGGTCGCTGCTCATGCGCCCAGGGTAGTGGAGCGCGCCGGCCCGCCCGCGGGGCATTTCGCCCGGCGAGACGGCGCCCGCACGCCGCCCACCCGTACGCAGCTCAGCTCGCCCGTACGCCGCGCGCCCGCGCGCCGCCCGCCCGTGCGCCTCAGTACGGGTAGACGCCGCCCAGCTGCGGGGGCGGGCCGCCGAAGCCCTCGGCGACGCGCTTGTGGTACGTCGCCCGGTCGACCACCTCCAGGCCGACGATCTCCCACGGCGGCAGCTTCGCCGTCGCCTTGTGCTCGCCCCACAGCCGCAGCGCGATCGCCGCCGCGTCGTGCAGGTCCCGGGCCTGCTCCCAGTAGCGGATCTCCGCGTGGTCGGCGGCGTAGCGGGCGGTCAGGAAGAACGAGTGGTCGTACGCCAGCCGCTCCAGCCCGGCCCGCAGCTCGGTCAGCGGGGTGACCGGCCCGGCCACGCTGAGCACCACGTGCCAGAGCCGGGCCTGTTCGGGCGCGGCGGGCGGTTCGGTCGCGGCGCTCCGCTCCGGCCGGAGCCGGTGCACCGTGCCGGGACCCTGCGGAGGCGGACCGGCCGGTCCGGCGGGGCCGTCGTCCCCGCCGCCGTCGATGCTGGTCAGCCGCCGGCCCGCGGTTCCTCCGGTCAGCGCTGCCTCGCGCCTGCGTTCCACCGGCGGCCTCCTGTTCGGCGATGTCGTGTCGTCGTCCCCGCCGGCCCCGGCCGACGCGGGTACGACCCCGCCCCTCCTCGCCCGTGGCCGGGCGTGTGCTCCCCGCGTGGAGCCGCCCGTGGCCCGGCGGTCCGGCGGCGGGTCAGCCGCGCAGGACGACCAGGTCGTCGCGGTGGACGACCTCCCGCTCGTAGGCGGCGCCGAACTCCTGGGCCAGGTCCCGGGTGGACCGGCCGAGCAGGCGGGGCAACTCCCTCGCATCAAAGTTGACCAGTCCGCGCGCCACGATGTGGCCGTTTTCGGCAAGAAGGTCGACCGGATCACCCGCGGTGAACTCGCCGTCGACCTTGGTGACCCCGGCGGGCAGCAGCGAGGCGCCGCCGGAGACCACGGCCGTGACGGCGCCGGCGTCCAGGTGCAGGGCGCCGCGCGGGCTGCTGGCGTGGGCGAGCCAGAGCATCCGGTCGGAGGAGCGGCTGCCGGTGCGCAGGAAGAGCGTGCCGGTGGGGCGGCCGGCGAGCGCGTCGGCGGCGTGGCTGGCGGCGGTGAGGACGACGGGGATGCCGGCGCCGGTGGCGATCCGGGCGGCCTCGACCTTGGTGACCATGCCGCCGGTGCCGACGCCGGCCTTGCCCGCGCTGCCGATCTCGATGCCGTCGAGGTCGTGCGGGCCGGTGATCCGGGCGATCCGGCTGGTGCCGGGGCGGCTGGGGTCGCCGTCGTAGAGGCCGTCGACGTCGGAGAGCAGGACGAGCAGGTCGGCGCGGACGAGGTGGGCGACCAGGGCGGCCAGCCGGTCGTTGTCGCCGAACTTGATTTCGGCGGTGGCGACGGTGTCGTTCTCGTTGACGATCGGCATCGCGCCCATCGCCAGCAGCTGGTCGAGGGTGCGGTAGGCGTTGCGGTAGTGGGCGCGGCGGCTGGCGTCCTCGGCGGTGAGCAGGACCTGGCCGACGCGCAGGCCGTAGCGGGCGAAGGAGGCGGTGTAGCGGGCGATGAGCAGGCCCTGGCCGACGCTGGCGGCGGCCTGCTGGCGGGCGAGGTCCTTGGGCCGCCGCTCCAGGCCGAGCGGGGCCAGGCCGGCGGCGATGGCGCCGGAGGAGACGAGCACGACCTCGGGGGCGTCCGGGCGGGTGCGGACCTTGGCGAGGGCGTCGACGAGGGCGTCGACCCGGTCGGCGTCGATGCCGCCGGCCGCGGTGGTGAGGGAGGAGGAGCCGACCTTGACGACGATGCGCCGGGCGGTCAGCACCTCCGACCGCAGTTCGTCCTCGCTCATCTCGGTTTCGCCCTTCCGGTGTGGTGCGCTGGCGGCGGGTCCGGCCCGGCCGTGTACCGCCGTGTACCGCCGTGTCCTCCGCAATCTACGCGATCCGCCCGCCCGGCCCGCACCGCGTTTCAGCGGCCGGACGGCCCGCGGACCGGGGCCGATCGACCGGGCGCGCCGTCAACGCGGAAGCCCCCGCGGCCCGTTGACGGGGCGGCGGGGGCTTCCGGGGATCACGCGGGGGGGCCGGCGGGGGCCGACGGGGGCTCAGTGCTCCTCGTCGTCGCCCTCGATGGCGGTCTGGCGGCCGCTGGAGAGCGCCTCGAAGGCGAGGAACTCGGCCTCGGCGGCGTCCCGGCCCTTCGCCTTCTCGCGGCGGCGGTCGACCGCCGGGCGCGGGTTCTCGAAGCGGTGGTCCTCACCGCGGCGGCCGAGCATCTCGGCGCCGGCGGCCATGGTCGGCTCCCAGTCGAAGACGACGGCGTTCTCGTCCGGGCCGATGATGACGGTGTCGCCCTCCTGGGCGCCGACCTTCCACAGCCGCTCCTCGACGCCGAGGCGGGCCAGCCGGTCGGCGAGGTAGCCGACGGCCTCGTCGTTCGAGAAGTCGGTCTGCCGGACCCAGCGCTCGGGCTTGGTGCCGCGGATGCGGTAGGCGCCGTCCTCCTCGGTGATGGTGAAGCCGGCGTCGTCGACGGCGGTGGGCCGCAGCACGATCCGGGTCGACTCCTCGACCGGCTTGGCGGCGCGGGCCTCGGCGACGATCTGCGCCAGGGCGAAGCTGAGTTCGCGCAGGCCCTTGCGGGAGGCCGCGGAGACCTCGAAGACCCGGTAGCCGCGCTCCTCCAGCGAGGCGCGGGTGAGGTCGGCGATGTCCTGCCCGTCCGGCACGTCGACCTTGTTGAGGGCGACCAGGCGCGGGCGGTCCTCGAGGCCGCCGTACTCGGCGAGTTCGGCCTCGATGGTCTCCAGGTCGGTCAGCGGGTCGCGGCCGGGCTCCAGGGTGGCGCAGTCCAGCACGTGGACCAGGACGGAGCAGCGCTCGACGTGCCGCAGGAACTCCAGGCCGAGGCCCCGGCCCTGGCTGGCGCCGGGGATCAGCCCGGGGACGTCGGCGATGGTGTAGACGGTGTCGCCGGCGGTGACCACGCCGAGGTTGGGGATCAGGGTGGTGAACGGGTAGTCGGCGATCTTCGGCTTCGCGGCGGAGAGCACGGAGATCAGCGAGGACTTGCCGGCGCTCGGGTAGCCGACGAGCGCGACGTCGGCGACGGACTTGAGCTCCATGACGATGTCACGGGCGTCGCCGGGCTCGCCGAGCAGCGCGAAGCCGGGGGCCTTGCGGCGGGCGGAGGCGAGCGCCGCGTTGCCGAGGCCGCCGTGGCCGCCCTGGGCGGCGACGAAGCTGGTGCCGTGGCCGACCAGGTCGGCGAGCACGTTGCCCTGGCGGTCGAGGACGACGGTGCCGTCCGGCACGACGAGGACGAGGTCCTGGCCGGCGGCGCCGGTGCGGTTGCCGCCGGCGCCGGGCTTGCCGTTGGTGGCCTTGCGCTTGGGCGAGTGGTGGTATTCGAGCAGGGTGGTGACCTGCGCGTCCACGGTGAGGATGACGCTGCCGCCCTCACCGCCGTTACCGCCGTCCGGGCCGCCGAGCGGCTTGAACTTCTCGCGGTGCACGGAGGCGCAGCCGTGGCCCCCGTTGCCCGCGGCGACATGAAGTTCGACGCGGTCCACGAAGGTGGTCATGGGTGTGCCTCCAGTGCGAAGAAGTCGGTGTTCCACTGCGGTAAAGCATGAAGGGTGGACCGGATCATTCCGGCCCACCCCTCATTGTGAGTCTGGTGTGACTCAGGCCTCGACGGCCACGATGTTGACGACCTTGCGGCCGCGGCGGGTGCCGAACTGCACGGCACCGGCGGTCAGCGCGAACAGGGTGTCGTCGCCACCGCGACCGACACCGGCACCCGGGTGGAAGTGGGTGCCGCGCTGGCGGACGAGGATCTCGCCGGCCGAGACGACCTGGCCGCCGAAGCGCTTCACGCCGAGGCGCTGGGCGTTCGAGTCACGGCCGTTGCGGGTAGAGCTTGCGCCCTTCTTGTGTGCCATCTGGCTATCCCCTTACTTGACCGAGTCGATGCTGGTGATGCGCACCGCGGTGTGCTGCTGGCGGTGACCCTGACGACGGCGGTAGCCCGTCTTGTTCTTGTAACGCAGGATGACGATCTTGTCGCCCTTGGTCTGGTCGACCACCTCGGCGTGAGCCTTCACGCCGGCCAGCACCCACGGGTCGGAGGTGACGGCGTCACCGTCGACGACCAGGATGGTGGAGAGCTCCACCGAGTCACCCGGCTTGGCCTCGATACGGTCGATCTCCAGCACGTCGCCGACGGCGACCTTGTGCTGGCGGCCGCCTGCGCGAACGATCGCGTACATGCGGTACCTACTTTCCCAACTCGGTCGGAACTCTCGATGCCAGCCACCTGGGTACGGACACAGGGGCCTCCCCCGAGGTCCTCTTGCGAGGTCCGGGAGGTGATGTGCTCGGGAGCATGGCGTAGACACGCCAGTGGTCAAGAATACGGGCCGGCCGCCGCAGGGGCAAACCGGCCCGTACGGGCCCCGGGCGGAGGGTGTCCGCCCGGGGCCGGGACTACTCGGCCGCCGTATCACCCTCGGCGGCCCCCGCCTTCTTGGCCGCCGCGCTCGTCCGCTTGGTGGCGGTCTTGCGGGCGGTGGTCTTCTTCGCCGCCGTCGTCGTCTTCTTGGCGGCGGTGGTCTTCTTCGCGGCGGTCTTGCGGGCCGCCCGCTTCTTCGGCGCCGGCGCCTCCTCGGCGGGCTCCTCGGTCGCGGTCGGCTCGGCGGCGGCCTCGGTGGCCTCCGGGGCCTCGACGGCCTCGGTGGCCTCCGCGAGCTGGGCGACCGGCTCGGTGGCCGGCTCGGTGACCGCCGGCGCCTCGGTGGCGGCCGGCTCGGCCACCGCCTCGGCCACGACCGCCTCGGCCGGCTGCTCCTCGGCCGGAGCCCGGTCCGCCGGGGAGACGGCCGCCAGGGCCGACTCCAGGGCCGCCTCGGCCTTGGCCTGGAGCACCACGATCTCCGCCCCGCCCGGCGCACCGGCCGGAGCCGTCGCCTTGCGCACCGCCCGGCGGCGGGGCCGCCCGACGGGGGCGGCGGGGGCCGTAGCCTCCACCGGGGCCTCGACGACGGCGGCCTCGGTGACCTTGGTGGCCTCGGCCGGAGCCTCGGCGACACCCGGGACCTCGATCGCCAGCTGGCCCTCGATCTCCTCGCGGACCGGCGCGGCCTCGACGGCCTCCAGGGCCTCCTCGACCTCGAGCGGCTCGAAGTCGGCCTCGGCGACGGCCTCCTCGACGCTCTGCGGCTCCTCCTGCACAGCGCCGCCCTTGCCCCGGCGACGGCGCTTGCCGCTGCCCGAGCCCGCCTCGACGGCGGCCGCGCCGCCACCGGTGTGGACGTGGGTGTGGGCGCTCGGCTGCTCCATGTGGACGATCACACCGCGGCCGTTGCAGTGCACGCAGGGCTCGGAGAAGGACTCCAGCAGGCCCTGGCCGACCCGCTTGCGGGTCATCTGCACCAGGCCCAGCGAGGTGACCTCCGCCACCTGGTGCTTGGTCCGGTCCCGGCCCAGGCACTCCAGCAGGCGGCGCAGCACCAGGTCGCGGTTGGACTCCAGGACCATGTCGATGAAGTCGATCACGATGATGCCGCCGAGGTCGCGCAGCCGCAGCTGGCGCACGATCTCCTCGGCCGCCTCGATGTTGTTCCGGGTGACCGTCTCCTCCAGGTTGCCGCCCTGGCCGACGAACTTCCCGGTGTTGACGTCGACGACGACCATCGCCTCGGTGCGGTCGATCACCAGCGAGCCGCCGCTGGGCAGCCAGACCTTGCGGTCCAGCGCCTTCATCAGCTGCTCGTCGATCCGGTAGGTGGCGAAGACGTCCACCTCGGAGGTCCACCGCTGGAGCCGCCCGGCGAGGTCCGGGGCCACGTTGGAGACGTAGTCGTGGATGGTGCTCCACGCCTCGTTGCCGGAGACGATGACCTTGGTGAAGTCCTCGTTGAAGATGTCGCGGACGACCCGGACGGTCATGTCCGGCTCGCCGTACAGCAGCGCGGGGGCGTTGCCGGACGCGGCCTTCTTCTGGATGTCCTCCCACTGCTGCTGGAGGCGCTGGACGTCGCGGGTCAGCTCCTCCTCGGAGGCGCCCTCGGCGGCGGTGCGCACGATGACGCCCGCGTCGTCCGGGACGATCTTCTTGAGGATCTGCTTCAGACGGGCGCGCTCGTTCTCCGGCAGCTTGCGGGAGATGCCGGTCATCGAGCCCTCGGGCACGTAGACCAGGTAGCGGCCGGGCAGCGAGATCTGGCTGGTCAGGCGGGCGCCCTTGTGGCCGATCGGGTCCTTGGAGACCTGCACCAGCACGGACTGGCCGGACTTCAGCACCGACTCGATCCGGCGCGGGCCGCCGTGGCCGCCCAGCGCGCCGAAGTTGACCTCACCGGCGTACAGCACCGCGTTGCGGCCCTTGCCGATGTCGACGAAGGCGGCCTCCATCGAGGGCAGCACGTTCTGGACCTTGCCCAGGTAGACGTTGCCGACGTACGAGGTGGCCTGCTCCTTGTTGACGTAGTGCTCGACGAGCACGCCGTCCTCCAGGACGCCGATCTGGGTCCGCTGGCCGTTCTGGCGCACCACCATGACGCGCTCGACCGACTCGCGGCGGGCCAGGAACTCGGCCTCGGTGATGATCGGCACCCGGCGGCGGCCCAGCTCACGGCCCTCGCGGCGGCGCTGCTTCTTGGCCTCCAGACGGGTGGAGCCCTTGATGGACTGCACCTCGTCGGGGTCGAACGACGGCTCGGTGGAGCGGCGGCGCGGCTCGCGCACCTTCACCACCGTGCGGACGCCGTCCTCGGTGGTCTCGGCGACCTCCACGGCGCCGGTCTCACCGCTGCGGCGGCGACGGCGGCGGCGACGGCGCGAGGAGGACAGGCCGGCGGCCAGGTCGTCCTCGTCCTCGTCCTCCTCGTCGACGGCCGCGACGGCCGGCTCCTCGACGGCGGGCTGCTCGGTCTCGGGCGCCTCGGCCTCGATCTCCTCGGCCTCACCGCGGCGACGGCGGCGGCCGCCCCGGCGGCGACGGCGCGACGGGCGGCCGTCCTCCCACTCGTCCTCGGCCTCGGGGCCGGTGGCGGGGGCCTCGACGACGGCGGGCGCCTCGACGGGCCGCGCGGCGACGGCCGGCCGCTCCGCGACGGCGGGCTTCTCAGCGGCGGCGGGCTTCTCCACGGCGGGCTTCTCCACGGCGTGGCGCGCCGCGGCGGCGGGCCTCTGACGGGACGGGGTCTGCACCCGCACCGAGGTGCGGACGCGGCGACGGCGGCCGACGCCGCTGTACTCGAACTCGTCCTCCTCGTTGCGCGGCGCGGCTGCGGCGGGTGCTGCCTTGGCGGGTGCCGCCTTGGCGGGCGTCTCCTTGGCGGCGGCCGGCTGCGCGGCCGACGGCTGCGCGGCGGCCGGCGCGGCCTGGGTGGCCGGGGCCGCCTGGGCGGTCGGGGCGACGTAGGGGGCCGGCTCCTGGAACACCGGGGCCTGGAAGATGGCGGTGGACGGGCGGACCGCGCGGCGGCGCACCCGCTGGGGCGGCTCGGCCTCGGCGGCGGGCGCGACCTTCGCGGCGGCGGGCGCCTCGACGACCGGCTCCTCGGCCGGGGTCTCCTCGGCTTCGGCCTCGGCGACGGGCTCCTCGGCCACCGGCTCCTCGACGACGGGGGCGGGCTCGACCACCGGGGCGGCCTCGACCACCCGGCGGCGGCGGGCACGGCGCGCGGGAGCGGCCGGGGCCTCCTCGGCGGCGGGGGCCTCGACGGCCACCGGCTCGGGCTCGGCGACGGGCGCCTCGGCGACCGGCTCCTCCACCGGAGCGGCCTCGGCCTTCTTGCGGGTCCGGCGGGCCCGCACGGGCTTCTCCGCCTTCTCGGCCGACTCGACCTGCTCCACCTTCTCGGCCGGCTCGACCTGCTCGGCCTTCGCGGCCGTCGTCTTCTTGGCGGCGGCGGCCGGAGCCGGCTCGTCCTCGGCCGGGGCCGTCACGGCACCGGCGTCCGGCGCGGTGACCACGATCGCGGTCGCCTCGGGCGCACCGGCGGGCGCCTCGGCACGCTTACGGGTACGGCGGGCGCGCACCGGCTTCTCCGCCACCGGTTCGGCGGCGGGTGCCTCGGCGGCGGCCGGCGTCTCGGCCGGTCGGGTGGCCTCGGCCTCGGTGGGGAGGACCGTCTCGGCGGTCTCCGCGGCGGCGCCCTGCGGGGCGCCGGCCGGGCGGGACACCGCGCGGCGGCGCCGACGCGGCGGCGCCGCGGACGCGGTGTCGCCGCCGGTGCCGGCGGTGTCGTTCGGTTCCGTGGCCGCAGGCTGCTGCGGATCGGTGTTATCGAGCATGCGGGTGGATCTCCCGTCAGGCCCCCGGGCTCCGCATCCGGGCACGGTGCGACACCGGTGGGCGGCCGGCATCGCGAGGATGCTCGGGCCGGACCCTTTCACGGTGCCGCCGCGCGGACGCGAGGCCGCACAGGGGCTCGTAGTCTCGCTCGGCGCCCCGCCCTCGGCGGGGTGTCGAAAGTCTTCTGGTCTGACCAGTCTTCTGAGGTTTTCCCAAGCTGCGCCGTTCCCCAACCCCGGGTGGCTCCCGGACGGGGTCCTCGGGCCCACCGACCATCGGGGTCGGCGGGCCGCAAGAGGCCGGCCTGTGCTTCGACGACGCTCGCTCCCCTGGGGAGCCGCGGGGGCCTGGAGGACCAGCGGGCCCAGTGGGGAACTGGACCCGGCCTCCGCCCGCTAGGCGGACGCGGTTGCGCGCGGCTCGCCGGCCGCCAGAGGGCCGGCCGGGGCCGCGGCGCGGTCGAGCGCCAGCGGGTCGGTCACCGTGCCGGTCTCCTCGTCGAGCGGCCCCTGCGCCAGCCTGGTCACCTCTGCGGGGACCGGCGGCGCCAGGTCGGCTGTCGCACGGAGACCGGACAACACGTCGTCGGGTCGTACGGCGGGTGTGGCGTGTCGTACTACCAGGCGCAGTATCGCACAGGCACGCCCGGTCCGAACATCGCGGGCCCCTTCACCCGCCGTGTCCGCACCGCCGTCGACCTGCGGCGCGACGATCTCCAGAGCCGCCACCGCGCCGCGCGCGTCGAAGACCCGCAGACCGTTCTTGGTTTGACGTTCGACCTCGACGCGATCCTCGGCGAGGAACGCGGCGACCGCGCGGGCCGCCTCCTGCGGCTCGACGCCGTCGAGCCGCACCTGCCACTCGGAGGCCTCCAGGCGCTCCACGAAGTTGGGCGTCCGCACCTCGACCGCGTCGATCACGTCCAGGCCCGTGGGCAGCGACTCGTCCAACTGGACGCGCAGCTCCTCCGGGTCGCGGAAGGCCGCGAGGCCGATCTCCAGGTACTCCGCCTCGCTGGCCACACCGGTCGGCGCGGCATTGGCGTAGGACACCTTGGGGTGCGGGGTGAAGCCGGCCGAGTAGGCCATCGGCACCACCGACCGGCGCAGGGCGCGCTCGAAGGCGCGCTGGAAGTCGCGGTGGCTGGTGAAGCGGAGCCGGCCGCGCTTGGTGTAGCGGAGACGGATCCGCTGCACCGTCGGCGCGGGCGGCGGACCGTCGGGCGTACGGCGTGCCAGGGTCGCTCAGTCCTTCGTCAGTGGTCCCCGTCCGCAGCGACGGCGATTTCCCGCCACAGTCCGGACTCTGTCACCTCAAAGGGTACGCGCCCCCACCCACCCCTCGCTCCGCCCCTGCTCGCAGGGCCCCGGACCTCAGCCCAACGATCCGGGCTCCGCGAGCCACCGGGTCTTCAGCCCGGTGTGCTCGGCGAGGGTCTCGAAGTCCCGGTCGTAATGCAGCACGGTCAACCCGTGGTGCAGCGCCGTCGCGGCCAGGAGCAGGTCCACCACTCCCACAGAGCGGTGGGCCCCCGATTCGGCCAGCGCGAACCGGAGCTCCCTGGCCCGGCGCCACACATCGTCCGGCATGACCCACCAGGTGTACAGGCGGTCGAGCTGTACCGACATCGCCCGCATCTCCGCAGCCGAACGGGCGGAGTGGAGCAACTCCGCCCCAACCGCCGAGCACATCCCGACCCGCCCACCCACCAGCGCCTCGCTCCACAACGCCAGCGCCACAGGCCGCGTCACCAACCGCGCCGCAGCAGACGAATCGATCAGGAAGTCTTCCCGCTCTCCCATTCGGCCCCACCCTGCTTCCCCCGCCAGGCCTCGTCCTTGAAGCCCGGCTCCAGCATCCGATCGAACGCACCACCCTCAGCCAGCCGCACGAGTTCCCCCAGCGCAAGCTCCCTGCGACGCCGCGCCCCGATCTCGATCAGGGCCGCATTGACCGTGTCCTTCTTGGTGGTCGTTCCGAGCACCTCGGCAGCCAGAGCCAGAGCCTCGTCATCGATATCGATGACCGTCTTCGACATATACCACACCACCCTCCACGTATATACAGACACTCACATAGCGGCCATCGGAGCTGCAAGTCCTTTCGACATCAAGCGCGCAGGCGTGCCCGCTTCCGAGGGACTGACCACGGCGCCCCATATCCGGAGGCTCCGGAACCCCGCGCTCGCGGGGGCCTGACTCGACTTCCGCCGCGTCGGTGCCAGTACGGCCGCCCGTGGATCCGGCGCCGCTCCAAGGCCGACGCGGTTGAGCATCACGTTCTTCCCCCCTTGTCCCGGTTGGCGGCGAGGTCTTCCGCGATGCCGGCAGCGATGAGCGCTTCGGCCGAGGTGTGCCCGGTCCCGACGAAACGCCATGCGCTCTCGACCACAGGCCGCGGGCGTGCCCGGCGCTGCCCGTATGTAGTGGAGAAGACCCTCGTCCTGGTGAGGCAGTGGCCCCGGTAGCCGAGCATGTGAGCCCAGGGAGACCGACCTCGCCGAAAAGTACGACGTCTCCCGACCGACCGTCAGGCTCCCCGTCGCCGCGCTCCGCAGCGAGGGCCAGCTGGACGTGAAGCAAGGCCGCGTCACCTTCGTCCGCCCCACCGTCTACCGGCCCCGCACCGACGCGATCACCGCGCCACTGCTGGAGATGGGCCAGGACGAACTCATGCTCGGCCGCGACCGCCTGCTCACCGACCCCACCGGCGGCGGCCTCGCCCTTCACCGCTTCCCGCTCCCCATGGAACGCATCGAGGCCACCCCCTCGCCCAGCAACCCGCCGCCACCCCGACCGAGGCGTACGCACTACTCGTCTGGAACGAACGGGTCACCGCCCGCATCCCCCAGCCCGACGAGCGCGAGGCCCTGAAGCTCTCCGAAGCCGCCATCCTCCTGGTCACCCACCGCACCACCTACGACCAGGCCACCCTCGAAGAGACCCGCCTCGGCGCCGAAACCGCCGCCCTCACCTACGCCATCGAGGCCCACCCCGCCGAGGCCGCCCACTGTCCCTGTCGCAAACCTTCTCTACTTACTCAAGGGGGGCAGCCCCAACCGCCCCGGCCGGGCATGCGGCCTTGCGGCCGTTCCGGGCCGGGCGCCTGGCCGCCCACAGAGAAGCACCCCGGCCCGCCGGCTGCCGCGCAACGGCTGATGCCGGGCGGCTCCGCGGCTTTACCCACCTCCCCGGCCCGGGACCCGAGTCGAGCAAGACCGGGGGGCCACTCGGCCAAACTGCGGCCAGGCCCAAAAGCCCTGACCGAGCCGCAGCAGCTCACTGCCCCCCGATCACGCTCGACCCCAAACCAGACAGGACACCGGCCAAAACCGCTCCGCCGCCCTCGGCTTGAGGTGCGCCGGTCATCTAGGTCATACACCAAGTCGCTCAACCTGATGGTTTGGCCCACACAACCATGGCACCTGCGATACTGTGCAATTCGACCGTATTGTCTTAGAGGAAACAGTAGGTGTTCCGATGGCGGACCCAGCCCAGTTTGGCCATGACCGGCTTGCCCATCTGCTGTCGGACCGCCTTCTGAGCGTCCCGCGATTTCAGCGCGGATATGCCTGGGAAACGTTCAATATCCATGAATTCCTTGACGATCTGAAGACGGCGCGGGGTGAATCTCAACCGTACTTTATGGGGACTGTCGTGCTGTCAGACGACCCAGTCGATCCGGGTCGCCAGATTATCGTCGACGGCCAGCAGCGGCTCACCACGACGGCGATCCTCATCGCAGCAGTGCGGGACAGGCTTAGGGATTTGGGAAAGTCCGAACCAGCCGAAGTAATTGACCGCAAGTTCCTCAAGACATTTGATCTGGAGGAAGAGGACGACGTCACCCGCCTGAAGCTGAATGCGGAAAACCTCAGCTCATACGAGGCGATCCTGAGTGGAAACGTTCCAGCACTGCCGAAGGATCCGATCGTCCAATGCTACCGGGCTTGCATGGATCACCTGAATGATTTGGCGCCAGCTGTCGCCAGCTATCGAGAGCTAATCTCCATAGTAACACACCTAGACAACAGCGTTCAGGTTCTCCTGGCCGTTGCATCGGGACTCCCTGAGGCCTATGTAATCTTCGAAACCCTAAACGACCGGGGAGCGGATCTCACAACGGCGGACCTTCTTAAGAACTATCTCTTCAGTCAATCGAAGACGTATCTGGATCACGTAGAACAGCAGTGGTCCAAGATTGCGGCGGAGTTTGATAAGCCTGAGGATCTTGTCAAGTTCATCCGCTACGAACATTCCTCTCGTGAAGGGAAAGTTACAACCCGAAAGCTGTACAAGGTTCTGCAGTCAAGTATCGGCCGAGGGCCTCGCAGGGTTCGTGACTACGTTTCCCAACTTGAAGGAAGTCTGGATTCCTATGCCGCACTGAAGGAACCAGACAGCGACTTCTGGGGGCATACGGATGTCGACGTGAGGGATTCCCTTCTCGCCTTCCGTCGATTCGGATTTGAGTCCAGCATGCCACTACTGCTCGCCGTTCTAAATTCCTGGGAAATCACCCCAGCCGCAAAAATGATCAATAAGATTGCCGGCTGGTCAGTGCGCTCCTGGTTTGCGGGGAGGCTGGGCGGCGGCACTGCGGAAGAGGTATTCTGCGAGGCCGCACTCAGGGTCACATCGGGCCAGGCGCGCACCCAAGACCAGGTACTCGATGCCGTAAGGAAGCTCATTCCCGAAGATCAAGAGTTCCGACGCTCCGTGATTACATTCGGAGCCGTCAGCACTGGCCGCGCCAAGTATCTCCTATCCCAGCTCGAACGACAGCACCTAGCGGTACGGGGACTAAACTCTGAAGCGCAGCCAGACTGGAGCGGGAAGTCCGTCTCAATTGAGCACGTAATTGCAAAGAGTTCAACCATCGAAAATTTTGGCTCGCGTTCAGAGTTCGAGCGATTTCAGGCAGTGGCAAATAGCCTCCAAAACTACACACTGCTCGAACGGACCCTAAACAGGAAGCTTGAAGATCGCCCCTTCAAGGAGAAGACATCCGCCTATCTCCAGTCAAAATTTCATTTGACCCGTGAGCTCGGATCGTCCGACGGGTGGTCCATCTCTGCCTCCGATAAGCGAGCTGAGGACCTCGCCAACCTTGCGGTGAAGGCGTGGCCCTACCGCTGATCGCAGGAGATCGAGGACGCGGCGAGCCGACATCCCAGCCCCGGGCCGCGTGTCTAACTGCGCTACAACGGGCGCGCACTTCGGTGGACGGCCACGGACAAGCGGGGACCGTTCGGGCAGGCCAGCAGCACTGCTCGCCCAGGTCGGACGGGTGATCAAGTTGCTTCGAGACGAAGTGGCCAACCCACTGGGCCTGGTGGAAGCTTGTGCGGCCACCAGGCCCAGTCAGTGCGACTCCCGACAGGCAGCAGCCAGACATAGGAGCTCTTCGAGGCTCAGCCATCCCTCAGCAATCCCCTCAAGCCTGACTACTGGGCCGCCGCTGGCGTCCGTGTCGGCGATGGCACGCAGCTGTGTCCGCGCTACACCGCATGCGGCGAGCAGACCGTTCAACTCGTCAATTGCCTGCTTTGCCACCCGCCAGCCGGCCGCGTAGTTCACCCCCGGTAGCCACGCCCACGCGTCAGGGTCGAGGCTCGCCGTCAACTCCGCACCGAAGTCGTCGTCCCCGTCCAACTGTTCTTCAACTCCCCTGGCGAAGAACCGAACCGGGCCATCCGTGCATTGACATGCCGAGGAGCCCGATGCCAGCGGCATCGGGTTCCGACCCACCGGACTACCCCTCTCCCGCCAAGGCTCCGGGGTGGTTCGGCACGTGTTCGGTTGTCTCTGATCAGGTCATGTGCGGTCCCGTCCCGGCTCGTCGCAGGCGAAGATCCGCCGGAACAGTTGCACCTCGGTCAAGCCGATCAGCGGATCGTCGAAGCCGGGCTCGTCGCACCACGCAATCACGTCACGATGTGCGGCTCGGCACCCGGGTGAGACTGGCCGAACGGGCCAGGAGAACTGGCCGTCCAATAGCCGCCAGCTCCTGGCCCGTTCCCGCCTGGCCCGGAGATGCCGGATCACCGAGGTGCTCCGGGACCGGCGGGGTGCAGGCGGACTCGGCCGTCACCCCTGCGGGCAGGCTGTTCAGGAGAACGGCGCCCTTCCAGTGGACCCGGATGTGGTTCGTGGCCGGGTCTACCTCAACCTCTGAGAATCCCGGTATCTTCTCCCGGTCAACAGCCGAAAGCACGCCGATCATCCGGTCTACGACCTTGTCCAGGACGTGGCGACCGTCGGCCCGACAGCATTGCGGCTGATCTATGAGGAGGCGCCTTGAGGCGAGCTGACTGGATGCCGCGCCTGTCGAGGCGCACACGCTTCATCGTCATAGCCGTGCTGGCAGTCGTGGGCTTCGAGTTGGCCCTTGAAACATGGTGGCTGCCCGCGAAGTGGCACACCTACGATGCCGCGGCGAGCGGTCGGATGCTGGTGAGCGCGGACGGCCGGACGATCACGTTGGCCGTTGAATGGCAGTGCGAGCAGGAACCGGACCTCGTAACGCGCCAGAGCAACGACCGGGTCGAGATTCTGCTGCACCGCAAGGGCTTCAAGGGGCCGACGTATCAGTGCCCCGAAGGCGGCTCAGCTCGGATCAGCACCCACCTCAGTGCGCCCCTGGCATCACGGCCACTGATCGACGCGGTAACGAACCAGCCCGTTGCGTACGTCGATGGCCACGAGCTGGCAAAGCCGACCTACCTGCCCCCCGACTACGACCATCCCGACACGGACCCCGTGCCCTACCTTCCCGGCCTGACCCAGCCCCCCGCCGGCGTACCCACCTGGACCACCGGCTACCAGCACGGGACAGGAGCGCAAACAGGCTCCCGTCTGCTCATCACCCAAACCCGGGGGGGACGAGACCTCGGGCCAGGGACAGCCGCAGGCCACGGTTGGCGGGCACCCTGCCACATACGTCAGCGGCTCGCCGACCTCTGGGCCGCGTTCAATCATCTGGTCGGACGGGACCTACACCTACACCGTCTCCAACGGTCGGCCGGCGTCGCTCTCCGATGAGGAGTTGCTTCGAGTGGCCGAGGGTCTGCAGCACTCGTGAGTCAGCGCAGTGCTGAGCTGACACCCTCCACCGACCGCGCGCTGCTGGGCCGTGAGGGGATCACACCCACTCGACCGGCGGGCAGAGGGGTCCTCCGGCCGCCCTGTCGGGCCTTCCCGAGGGTGGGCCCGTCCGGGGCGCGCGTCAGGCCGGGCGCGCCCCGGACGAACTCCCGCTCACCCTCCGGGAGGCTGTGGCGTAAGTCACACGGCTCGTTCGCCGTGTCACTCACGTCGCCGCCTACTTCTGCTGGCCAGGGCCGCCGACGACCGTCAGTGGGAGCATCTTCTTGCCGGTGGGGCCGATCTGGATGTGGGTGTCCATCTGGGGGCAGACGCCGCAGTCGAAGCACGGGGTCCAGCGGCAGTCGTCGACCTCGACCTCCTCCAGGGCGTCCTGCCAGTCCTCCCAGAGCCAGTCCTTGTCGAGGCCGCTGTCCAGGTGGTCCCAGGGCAGGACCTCCTCGTAGCCGCGCTCGCGGGTGGTGTACCAGTCGACGTCGACGCCGGTGCCGGCCAGGCCCTTCTCGGCGGAGGCCATCCAGCGGTCGTAGGAGAAGTGCTCGCGCCAGCCGTCGAAGCGGCCGCCGTCCTCGTAGACCGCGCGGATGATCGCGCCGACCCGGCGGTCGCCGCGGGAGAGCAGGCCCTCGACGATGCCGGGCTTGCCGTCGTGGTAGCGGTAGCCGATGTTCTTGCCGTACTTGCGGTCGCCGCGGATCGAGTCGCGCAGCTTGGCCAGGCGGGCGTCGGTGGCCTCGGCGGACAGCTGCGGGGCCCACTGGAACGGGGTGTGCGGCTTGGGCACGAACCCGCCGATGGAGACGGTGCAGCGGATGTCGTTCTGGCCGGTGACCTCGCGGCCCTTCTGGATGACGTTCTTCGCCATCTCGCCGATCTGGAGCACGTCCTCGTCGGTCTCGGTGGGCAGGCCGCACATGAAGTACAGCTTCACCTGGCGCCAGCCGTTGCCGTACGCGGTGGCGACGGTGCGGATGAGGTCCTCCTCCGACACCATCTTGTTGATCACCTTGCGCATGCGCTCACTGCCGCCCTCGGGGGCGAAGGTGAGGCCGGAGCGGCGGCCGTTGCGGCTGAGCTCGTTGGCGAGGTCGATGTTGAAGGCGTCGACGCGGGTGGACGGCAGCGACAGGCCGATCTTGTCGTCGGTGTAGCGGTCGGCCAGGCCCTTGGCGATGTCGCCGATCTCGGTGTGGTCCGCGGAGGACAGCGACAGCAGGCCGACCTCCTCGAAGCCGGTGGCCTTGAGTCCGCGCTCGACCATCTCGCCGATGCCGGTGATGCTTCGCTCCCGCACGGGGCGCGTGATCATGCCGGCCTGGCAGAAACGGCAGCCGCGGGTGCAGCCGCGGAAGATCTCCACGGACATCCGCTCGTGCACGGTCTCCGCGAGCGGGACGAGCGGCTGCTTGGGGTACGGCCACTCGTCGAGGTCCATCACGGTGTGCTTGGAGACCCGCCACGGCACGCCCGGGGCGTTCGGCACGACGCGCGCGATCCGGCCGTCGGCCAGGTACTCGACGTCGTAGAACTTCGGCACGTACACGCCGCCGGTGCGGGCCAGCCGCAGCAGCAGCTCGTCGCGGCCGCCCGGGCGGCCCTCGGCCTTCCACTCCCGGACGATCTTCGTGATGTCCAGCACGGCCTGCTCGCCGTCGCCGATCACCGCGCAGTCGATGAAGTCCGCGATCGGCTCGGGGTTGAACGCGGCGTGGCCGCCGGCCAGCACCACCGGGTCCTCGTCGGTGCGGTCCCGGGCCGCCAGCGGGATGCCGGCCAGCTCCAGCGCGGCCAGCATGTTGGTGTAGCCGAGCTCGGTGGAGAAGGAGAGCCCGAACACGTCGAACGCCCGCACCGGCCGGTGGGCGTCCACGGTGAACTGGGGCACGCCGTGCTCACGCATCAGCGCCTCCAGGTCCGGCCAGACGCTGTAGGTGCGCTCGGCCAGGACGCCCTCCTGCTCGTTGAGCACCTCGTAGAGGATCATGACGCCCTGGTTGGGCAGGCCGACCTCGTAGGCGTCGGGGTACATCAGCGCCCACCGGACGTCGCAGGCGTCCCAGTCCTTGACGGTCGAGTTGAGCTCGCCGCCGACGTACTGGATCGGCTTCTGGACGTGCGGGAGGAGGGCCTCCAGGCGTGGGAAGACCGATTCGACAGTCATGAGTACTAGGAACCCTTACGACGTTCGGGACCGCCGCGCGCTCCGCGGGGCGACGGCTGGGAGGGGTGACCCTCAAGGGTAGCCGAACCGCCGTACCCTCCGGCCCGGTCACCCGTGCCGAGGGTGCGCCGAGGGTGCGCCGAGAGCTGCGCCGGGGGGTGTGCCAGGGGGTGTACGGACAGGTCCCGGCACGTGAACGCGGTCCCACCGCGAGCCCACCGCCGGCCCACCGAGGGACCCCTGGGACTGTTGACACGCTCCGAGGCCGCGTGCGGTACTGGCAAGGCTCCACCGGAAGGTCCTGTGCGCCCCCGGGACAAGGGAGTTGGCCGCGCGCGAACCGGCCGTGCCGGGCGGCCCGGCGCGACCCCGCGCCGGACTCCCGCCCGAGGCCCGCGACCGCGCCGCCCCGCCCGCCCCCGAGGACAGGAGAGCCATGACCGACACGGGCCGGCGGACGCGCCGGATCGACAGCCCGTGCCTCGACACCGAGAGCTACCCGACCGTGGCCCGGGCGATCGCCGCGGCCCGCCGGCTGGCCCGCCGCCACCCCGGCCGCTGCCGGGTCCTCGAAGCCGGCCGCTCCCGGGCCGGCCGCCCCCTCGTCCTGCTCTCGGTGGACGACGGCGAGCACAGCGTCCTCGTGGTCGGCGGCCCGCACCCGAACGAGCCGGTCGGCCTGGCCGCCGCCGTCCGGCTGGCCGAGCGGGTCCTGGAGCTGCCGCCCCGCCCCGGGGTCGGCTGGCACGTCCTGCTCTGCCTGGACCCGGACGGCGCCGCGCTCAACGAGGGCTGGCTGAACGGCCCGCTCACCGCGGCCCGGCACTACGAGCACTTCTTCCGGCCCGCCTTCCACGAGCAGCCGGAGCTGCTGCCGCACCCGGACGGCCCGCTCACCCCGATGCCGGAGAGCCTGGTGCTGACCGGGCTGATCGACGAACTCCGCCCGGCGCTCCAGTGCTCGCTGCACGGCGTGGACTTCGGCGGCGCCTTCGTGCAGCTCAGCCGGCCGCTGCCGGCCCTGGCCGGGCGCTTCGCCCGTTCGGCGGCCCGCGGCGGCATCCCGCTGGACGTCGACTCCTACGACGCGCTCGGCTGGCACAGCCCGGCCCCCGGCACCTATCTGATGCCGCCGCCGGGCCGCGGCCACCGGACGCTGCCGGACCGCCCCGAGCTGTCCACCTGGTCGTACACGGGGCGCCACGGCGGGACGACGGCGGTGCTGGAGGTGCCGATGTGGGCGATCGACGCGGTCGGCGACGCCCGCCCGGCGCCGGACGTGCCCGCCGCCGTCGAGGCCTGCGCCGACCGGCTGCGCTCCCGGGTGGCGGAGCTGACCGCCCTGCTGCCGCAGGTGCCGCGGCACGCCGGGGTGGCGTACGGGCCGCTGCTGCGCTCCGTCGAGTTCAATCTGGCGGTCTGCCCGCCGGTGGTGGACGACTGGCTGGCGGACTGGTCGACGGCGCCGCTGTCGGTGTCGCGGGTGACCACCGCCCGGATCGTCGCCGAGCGGCTGCCGCTGCGGATCGCCTCGATGCTGCTGCGGCTGCTCGCGGACTGCGGCGGCCCGGCGGCGGACGCGGCCCGGGCGCGGGCCCGGGGGGTCGCCGCGGCGAGCCTGGAGGGCCTGCAGCGGCTGGGCGCCCGCTGGGTGCCGGTCGAGACCCAGGTCGCCCACCAGACCCGGGCGGTGTTCGCCGCCGCCGACCTGCTGCTGCCCGCCCCGTAGCCCCCGGACGTACGACGAGGGCCGGCCCCCGGGGGGGCCGGCCCTCGCCATATGCGCGTGTGCTCAGGAAGCTCGGGAAGCTCAGGAAGCTCAGGCCGCTATCGGCCGCTGGCTCTGCACCGCCTGGAGCAGCCCGATCGCCACCCAGGTGGAGAACATCGACGACCCTCCGTAGGAGACGAACGGCAGCGGGATGCCGGCCACCGGCATGATGCCCAGGCACATCCCTATGTTCTCGAAGCCCTGGAAGGCGAACCAGGCGACCACCCCGGCCGCCACCACGGTGCCGTACAGGTCGGTGGCCTGGCGGGCGACCCGGCAGCCCCGCCAGAGCACCACGCCGAGCAGCACGATGATCGCCGTCGCCCCGAGGAAGCCCAGCTCCTCGCCGGCCACCGTGAAGACGAAGTCGGTCTGCTGCTCCGGCACGAACTGCCCGGTGGTCTGCGTCCCGTGGAACAGGCCCTTGCCGGTCAGCCCGCCGGAGCCGATCGCGATCCGGGCCTGCGCGGTGTTGTAGCCGACGCCCGACGGGTCGAGCGCCGGGTTGGCGAAGGCCGCGAACCGGTCGATCTGGTACTTGCTCAGCACCCCGAGCTTCCAGATCGCGACGCAGCCGCCGACGCCGGCCAGGATCAGCCCGAACACCCAGCGGTTGGCCGCGCCGGAGGCCAGCAGGATGCCCAGCACGATGACGGCCATCACCATCACCGAGCCGGCGTCCGGCATCAGCATCACGATCGCCATCGGCAGGGTCGCCCAGACCAGCGCGCGGAACACCGCCTTGTTCGCCGGGAACTCCCGCTCCCCGGCGTCCACCTGGTCGGACAGCACCAGCGCCATCGACAGCACGATCGCCAGCTTGGCGAACTCCGCCGGCTGCACGGAGAAGCCGCCGCCCAGCTGGATCCAGGAGTGCTGGCCGTTGATGGTCGAGCCGAGCGGGCTCAGCGTGGCGATCAGCAGCAGGATCACCCCGCCGTACAGGAAGGGCACGACGGTGCGGAAGCGCCGGCTCCCTATCGCTATCACCACCGCGCACAGCACCGCCCCGACCAGCACATTGGTCAGGTGCCGGTACAGGAAGTACTGCGGGTCGCCGTGGGTGAGGGTGTCGCGCCCCCGGGTGGCCGACCAGACCAGCAGCGAGCTGCCGAGCGAGAGGACCACCGCGGCCAGCAGCAGTATCCAGTCGATCCGCCACAGCGGGGAGTCCTTGGCCAGCGCCTTGGGCACCCCGCCGCGCTGCGGGGCGAGCCGCAGCTGGCGGTACGAACCGTAGGAGGTCATGCCCGGCCCCTTCCGGTGGTGGAGCGGGTGGGTTCGACGGCGGCCGGCGCCAGGACGGGCACCGGGACGGCGCCGCCGGGCTGCGCCGGGTCGAGGAAGGCCCGCGCCGCGAAGCCGGTCGCCACCCCGGGGTCGCCGGCCGCGGGGTCGCCGGCCGCGGCGCCGAAGGAGGCCGGCTTGATGATCGCGGTGCCGTCCGGGTTGAACTTCGGCAGCTCGGCCTGCGGCTTGGGCAGCAGCGCCTTGCCCTGGTCGACGTTGCCCTTGTCGTCGACGCCGTACAGCGCCTGGTAGATCCGGCGGATCGCGTCACCGGAACCGCCGGAGCCGGTGCCGCCCTGGCTTATCGTCATGACGACCGCGTAGTCGCGGCTGTAGGTGGTCAGCCACGAGGTGGTCTGCTTGCCCTCGACCTCGGCGGTGCCGGTCTTGGCGTGCAGCTCGATCTTGCCCTGCGGCCAGCCCGCGCCGGTGAACTTCCAGGCCGCGGTGCCGCTGGTGACGACGCCGGCGGTGGCCTGGTCGATGTAGCCGAGCAGCTTCTGGTCGCCGGGCAGCCGGCCGTCCTCGTGCGGGGCGATCTCGCGGACGAGCTCCCCGCCCGGGCTTATCACGGCCTTGGCGACGGTGGGCCGGTAGAAGGTGCCGCCGTTGGCGAGGGCCGAGTAGATCCGGGCCATCTGGACCGGGGTGACCAGGGTGTCGCCCTGGCCGATGGCGAAGTTGACGGCGTCACCGGCGCGCATCTGGTAGCCGTCGACGCAGTTCTCCCGGGCGATCTGGTCGGAGAAGCTGTTGCCGCCCTTCTCCGCCTGCTTGCACCAGGCGTCCTTGTTGTTGTCGTAGAAGGACTGCTTCCACTGCCGGTCGGGCACCCGGCCGGTGACCTCGCTGGGCAGGTCGATGCCGGTCTTGGCGCCGAGGCCGAACTGGTGGGCGGTCTTGAAGAACCAGTCGCCCGGCTCCTTCTTCGGCTTGATGCCGCCGTCCTTCATCCACTGGTCGTAGGCCAGGCCGTAGAAGACGGTGTCGCAGGAGACCTCCAGGGCGCGCTCCAGGGAGATCGCGCCGAAGCTCTCGCTCTCGAAGTTCTTGAACTCGCGACCGCCGATGGTCATGCTCTTCGGGCAGTCGTAGCGGCCGTCGAGCGAGTAGCCGGCCTGGACGGCGGCGGTGGTGGAGATGACCTTGAAGGTCGAGCCGGGGGCGGACTGACCCTGTATGGCCCGGTTCAGCAGCGGGAAGTTGGACTCCTTGCTGGTCAGCGCCTGGTAGTCCTTGCCGCTGATGCCGCCCTGCCACAGGTTGGGGTCGTAGGTGGGGGCGCTGGCCATCGCGACGATCCGCCCGGTGTGCACGTCCATCACGACGGCGGCGCCGGAGTCGGCCTCGTAGTTGCGGTTGGTGACCTTGTCGAAGGTCTTGCGGGCGTCGGACATCGCCTGCGCCAGGTTGTCCTCGACGACCTTCTGCACCCGGGCGTCGATGCTGGTCACCAGGTTGTTGCCGGTCTGCGGGGCGGCCTTGTCGGCGGTGCCGATGACCCGGCCGAGGTTGTCCACCTCCAGCTTGGTGACGCCGGCGGTGCCGCGCAGGTCGCGGTCGTAGACGGACTCCAGTCCGGCCCGGCCGATCTGGTCGGCCGGCAGGTAGCGGTCAAGACCGGTCCTGTCGGCGGTCTTGGAGACCTCCTCGTCGGTGACCGGCGAGAGGTAGCCGAGCACCTGGGCGAGGTTGGCGCCCTCGACGCCGGTGTAGTGGCGTACGGCGGTGGGCTGCGCGGTGACCCCGGGGAAGTCCTCGCGGCGCTCCATTATCTGCATCGCCTGCTGGGTGGTCGCCTCCTTGGTGACCGGGATCGGCTGGTAGGGCGAGCCGTTCCAGCAGGGCTGCGGCGTCTTGGCGTCGCAGAGCCGGACCTTCTCCTGGACGTCCTTGGCGGGCATCCCGAGCACGTCGGCGAGCCGGGTCAGCACCGCCTTGCCGGCGTCCTTCTGCTGGAGCAGCGAGGTGCGGCTGACCGAGACGACCAGCTTGGTCTCGTTCCCGGCGAGCATGCGGCCGGAGGCGTCCAGGATCTCGCCGCGCACGGCGGGTTCGACGACCTCGCGGATGTGGTTGCCGGTCGCCTTGGCGGTGTAGACGCTGGCGTTGCGGATCTGCAGGTACCAGAGCCGTCCGCCGAGGGTGGCGAGCAGCGAGACCACCAGGATCTGCAGCACCACCAGACGGATCGTCACCCGCCGGGTTCGGCCGGTCTCGGGGATGTTGCTCACGTCTCGTGCGCTCCAAAACTGAACAGGGGCGGGCGGGCTGGTCGGGGCAGGCGGGTCAGGGGCGCTTGCCCGCGCCGAGCAGGCGCTTCTTGCGGTATCCCGGACCGGCCGAGGGCTCGCGGGTGGTGCGGTAGCGGGCCAGGCTGCCGAGGCCGGGGCCGCCCTCGTCGTCCTCGGCGACGGACAGCGGGTCCTTGCCGAAGCGGCGGGCGATCAGCATCACGGCGGGCACCACGAAGGGGGCGAGCAGCAGGTCGTAGAGCAGGGCGGTGAGGACGAGCTGGTCGAGCCCGACGTGCCGGGCGGCGGTGTCGCCGACCAGGGCGCCGACCATCGCGTACAGCAGGGTGGAGGCGATCGCGGCGGCGGCGACCACGAGCAGCGCGCTGGAGACGGAGCGCTGCCGGCCGTGCTCGGGGCGGAGCAGCCCGGCGGCGTAGCCCATCAGGCAGAGCACCAGCGCGTAGCGGCCGATGGCGTGGTCGGAGGGCGGGGCGAGGTCGGCGAGCAGGCCCGCCGCGAAGCCGACCAGGCAGCCGCCGGTCGGTCCGTAGACCAGGGCCAGGCCGACGACCACGAGCAGCAGTATGTCCGGGGTCGCGCCGGGCAGTTGCAGCCGGCCGAAGACGCTGACCTGGAGCAGCAGGCCGAGCAGGGTCAGGATCGCGGAGACGGGGATGCGGGCGAGGCGCATGGCTCAGTTCCCCCCAGTGGACGTGGCGGGCGGGGCGGCGGTGGCCGGCGCGGCGGGCGCCGCCGGGGCCTGGCCCTGGGCGGCCGGCGCGGGGGCGGGCGGCAGGACGGCGTCGCGCGGGTCGGTGCGCGGCGGGACGACGACGACGCCGACCAGGTCGAGCCGGGTGAACTGGACGAAGGGCTCGACCAGGACGGTCTTGGTGAGCTGTCCGGGGTTGGCCTCGACCTGGACGACCTTGCCGACCGGGACGCCGGGGACGAACGGGCGGCCGCTCTGCGAGCCGAAGGTGACCAGCCGGTCGCCCTCCTTGACCTGGGCCTTGCCGTTGAGCAGGGAGACCTTCATGGCGGCGGTGCCGCCGCCGGCGGCGAAGCCGATCTCCCCGGTGCCCTCCAGCCGGGTGCCGGCGGTGAAGCCGGGGTCGGAGGCGAGCAGCACGGTGGCGGTGGTCGGGGCGACGGTGGTGATCCGGCCGACCAGGCCCTGGCCGTTGATGACGGTCATGTCGCGGGTGAGGCCGTCGTCGCTGCCGGCGTCGATGGTGATGGTCCAGGAGAAGCCCTGGGCCGGGCCGATCGCGATGGTCTGGGCGGCCTTGACGGTGTAGCCGCCGGCGCCGGCGGTGCGCAGCAGGTCGTCGAGCTGCTTGGTGCGGCCGCCGGCCATGTCGGAGGAGGCCAGTTTCTGCCGCAGTTCGGTGTTCTCGCGGGCGAGCTGGTCGGTGCGGCCGCTGTTCGAGGCGGCGTCGCGGAAGGCGCGGACGGTGTCGGCGACCGGGTCGACGGCGCTGGCGGCGCCGTGTTCGACCGGGCCGAGGGCGGCGGCCGCGGCGCGCCGGGCGCCGCCGAGCGGTGAGCTCTCACCGCCCTTGATGTCGACGGTGATCAGCGCGAACGCGACGGCCACCAGAAGGATCAGCAGCAGCCGGCTCTCTCGGGTGTCCTTCACGGTGCTGGTACTGCCCCTTCGTACCCCTGGCCGCCGGCCCGGGCTGTGGACCCGGGCGGGGGCCCGTCAGTTCGGCTGGTGTGTCGGTTCTGCTAACGGCGCGGTGCGGCGTCGAGTACCTGCTGGAGCGCCTCGAACTCCTCGACGCACTTGCCGGATCCGAGCGCGACGGAGTCCAGCGGGTTCTCGGCGATGTGGATCGGCATGCCGGTCTCCCGGCGCAGCCGCTCGTCCAGGCCGCGGAGCAGGGCGCCGCCGCCGGTGAGCACGATGCCCCGGTCCATGACGTCGCCGGCCAGCTCGGGCGGGCACTGGTCGAGGGTGGTCTTGACCGCGTCGATGATCGAGTTGACCGGTTCGTCGATGGCCTCGCGGACCTCGGCGGCGGAGATGACGACGGTCTTGGGCAGGCCGCTGACGAGGTCGCGGCCGCGGATCTCGGCGTGCTCGTCCTTCTCGCCCTCCAGGCCGAAGGCGGAGCCGATGCTCATCTTGATCTGTTCGGCGCTGCGCTCGCCGAGGAGCAGCGAGTACTCCTTCTTGATGTGCTGGACGATGGCGTTGTCCAACTCGTCGCCGGCGACCCGGATGGACTGCGCGGTGACGATGCCGCCGAGGGAGATGACGGCGACCTCGGTGGTGCCGCCGCCGATGTCGACGACCATGTTGCCGGTGGGCTCGTGGACCGGGAGTCCGGCGCCGATGGCGGCGGCCATCGGCTCCTCGATGATGTGCACCTGGCGGCAGCCGGCCTGGAGGGAGGCCTCGATGACGGCGCGGCGCTCGACGCCGGTGATGCCGGAGGGGACGCAGACGACGACCCGGGGGCGGGCGAGGAAGCGGCGGCGGTGCACCTTGAGGATGAAGTAGCGCAGCATCCGCTCGGTGATCTCGAAGTCGGCGATCACGCCGTCCTTGAGCGGGCGGATGGCCACGATGTTGCCGGGGGTGCGGCCGATCATCTTCTTGGCCTCGGAGCCGACGGCGAGGATGCCGCCGGTGTTGGTGTTCACCGCGACCACGGACGGCTCGTTGAGGACGATCCCCTTGCCCCTGACGTACACCAGCGTGTTGGCAGTTCCGAGGTCGATCGCCAAGTCGCGGCCGATGAACGACAGGTTGCTCGCCATGGGGTGTGGGTGCCTTCCCGGGCTCGGAGTCTTGTGGGGGTGGACGGTGTGCGCGCCCACCGAGATGGGCGGCGACCAGCTGAGCTGCCTTACCGGGCCCTTGAGTCGCGTCCATCGTAGTCACGCCGTTCGGCACGGACGTCGACGTGGGGCATGCCGACCATTGTCCGGGGCGTGATCGCTTCTCCGGGCATTGGGACGCCGTGTCGGAGGGCCTGGTTCCCTATTTCCCGATAAGAATGCCCCGGCCGGGCCAATGGTCCCGGCCGGGGCACTCCGAAGGTCCCGGTGCCCGCGGGGTCAGGCGTGGGCGGGGAAGAAGATCTTGATCTCGCGCTCGGCGGACTCGACCGAGTCGGAGGCGTGGATGAGGTTCTCGCGGGTGATGGTCGCGTAGTCGCCGCGGATGGTGCCGGCCCCGGCCTCCAGCGGGTTGGTGGCCCCGGCCAGCATGCGGATGCCGGCGACGACCTCCTCGCCCTCGACGATCAGGGCGAGCGACGGGCCCGAGGTCATGAACTCCAGCAGCGGCTCGTAGAACGGGCGGCCGACGTGCTCCGCGTAGTGCTGCTCCAGCGTCGCCCGGTCGAAGGTGCGCAGCTCGACCGCGGCGAGCCGCCAGCCGGCCTTGCGCTCGATGCGGCTGATGATCTCGCCGGCCAGGCCGCGCTTGACGGCGTCGGGCTTGAGCAGGACGAGAGTGCGCTGGGACACGGGTGTCTCCTGGGAATTCGGGGTAGGCGCGCACGCGGATCGGCACGCACGCGCGATTCCGCGTGCGCCGTGCGGCTACCGCAGAGGTTACCTTGCGTGAGCGAACGCCCCGGACCCCGCCCCGGACCCCGTCCGGGGCGGTCTCAGACGGCCGCGGCGGCGGCCCGGGCGGCCTTGATCTCGTCGATCTTCCGGCCGTAGTGCACCGAGCACCACCAGAGGCCGGCGAAGATCACGCCGAGCACGAACATGGTCGGCACGACGAGGCCGCTGGCGATCAGCCCGAGCTGCAGGGCCCAGCCGACGGCCACCGCGCCGGGGCGGGTGATCATGCCGCAGAGCAGGACGCACAGCACCATGGCGATGCCGCTGACCGTCCACAGGGCGCCGGTGGACACGTCGGAGAGCTGCATCGCGACCAGGGCCGCGAAGAGCACCACGAGGGCCTCGCCGATCAGCGTCGAGGAGCAGAGCGTCCTCATCGTCACTTCCTCCCGAGCAGCAGGCGGGCCTCGCCCACCGTGATGACCGATCCGGTGACCAGCACCCCGGCGCCGCCGAGGTCGCCCTCCTCCTCGGCCAGGGTGACGGCGGCGGTGATGGCGTCGTCGAGGCGGGGCTCGACCTGGACGCGGTCCTCGCCGAAGATGTCGACCGCGAGCGCGGCCAGCGCGTCCACGTCCATCGCCCGGTGGGTGGAGTTCTGGGTGATCACGACCTCGGCGAGGAGCGGCTCGAAGGCCTCCAGCAGGCCGGCCACGTCCTTGTCGCCGCTGGTGCCGATCACGCCGACCAGCCGGGTGAAGCCGAAGGACTCGCCGATCGCGGCGACGGCGGCGCGGGCGCCGTGCGGGTTGTGGGCGGCGTCCAGGAGGATCGTGGGGCTGCGCCGGACGACCTCCAGCCGGCCCGGGGAGCTGACGCCGGAGAACGCCTGGCGGACCTTGTCGACGTCGAGCTGCCCGCCGCGGGCGCCGCCGACCCCGAAGAACGCCTCGACGGCGGCCAGGGCGAGGGCCGCGTTCTGCGCCTGGTGCTCGCCGTGCAGCGGCAGGAAGACGTCCTCGTACTCCTCGCCGCCGATCCCGCGCAGCGTCACCAGCTGGCCGCCGATCGCGAGCTCGCGGCGGATCACGCCGAACTCCATGCCCTCGCGGGCGACCGTGGCGTCCACCTCGACGGCGCGCCGCAGGATGGTCTGGGCGGCGTCGAGCTGCTGCTGGGCGACGACGGCGACGGCGCCGGCCTTGATGATCCCGGACTTCTCGACGGCGATCTCGCCGGTGGTCCCGCCGAGCTTGTCGGTGTGGTCCAGGCCGATCGGGGTGATCACGGCGACCCCGGCGTCGATGACGTTGGTGGCGTCCCAGGAGCCGCCCATGCCGACCTCGACGACGGCGACGTCCACCGGCGCGTCGGCGAAGGCCGCGTAGGCCATGCCGGTGAGCACCTCGAAGAAGGACATCGCGACGGGCTCGCGCTCGTCGACCATCCGCACGTAGGGCTCGATGTCGCGGTAGACCTCGACGAACCGCTCGGCGCTGATCGGGGCGCCGTCCAGGCTGATCCGCTCGGTGACGCTCTCCACGTGCGGGCTGGTGTAGCGGCCGGTGCGCAGCTCGAAGGCGCCGAGCAGCTGCTCGATCATCCGGGCGGTGGAGGTCTTGCCGTTGGTTCCGGTGACGTGGATGGAGGGGAAGGACCGCTGGGGCTGGCCCAGGATGTCCATCAGGGCCTCGATCCGGTCGAGCGAGGGCTCCAGCTTGTTCTCCGGCCAGCGCTCGGAGAGTTCCACCTCGACGTCGTGCAGGGCGTCGCCGGTGGCGCCGTCGGCGGGGCGGATGGTGTACGGGTTCGGGTCGGCCTTGTCGCTCACGAGCACAGTCTACGGAGCCCGGGCGGGGTTCAGGCTCCGGACCTGGCCTCCGGGACGCCCGTGGGGGTGCCGCCGTGCCGGCGGCGCAGTTCGGCGGTGATCTCGGCCAGCTCGCCCTCCGGCAGCAGCGGCAGCATCATCGCCACGCCCTGGAGCAGCCCGCCGAGCAGGAAGGTGGTGTCGGGGGTGGCGGCGACCAGGCCGCGGACCTCCGCCACCTCGCCGGCCGCGACGGCCTCGATCAGCCGGGCCGCGTCCGCGCCGTCCTCGTCGACGAGCACCGCGCCGGTGTCGCGCGGGGCGCGCCGGGCCATCGACCGCAGCACCCGGTCGCCGACCTCGGGCGCGTAGGCCTTGCGGACCGCCTCGGCGGCGATCCAGGTGAGCAGCGTGGTCACCTCGCGCTCGACGTGCTCCGCCAGCAGCCGGTCCAACGCGTCGTCGAACGCGAGCTGGTTGCCGTGCCGGAAGGCGAGCAGCAGGGTCGCCGCCCGCGCTTTGGCCTCCTCGACGGCCTCGGCAGGCAGTTCGTCGGCCAACACCTGGGTCACCACCACGCCCATGCCCTCCCGTCGCTCCTGACTTTCCGGAACTCGAAGCACACCGTACACATCCGACCTGCAAAGTTCCGCGAACTCGCGCGGGCAAGACCTGAATGAATTCGAGCGGAATAGGACCTCACCCGGTCCAGGATGAATATTCGCCGGAAGGGAGCAACGGATTGGGCTATTGGGAGGCCTGATGACCCGACCGATTACCCGACGTCCGGAAAAACGGAGGAGCCGCACCCCGGCTCGGCGGGGTGCGGCTCCGGTGGAACCGTCGGCGGGTCAGCCCTGCGGCAGCGCCGCCAGCTGGGCGGTGATCCGGGCGATGTCGGCCTCGGCGGCCTCCTGGCGGGTCCGGATCTTGGCGACCACGTCGTCCGGCGCCTTGGCGAGGAACGCCTCGTTGCCGAGCTTGGCGGCGGTCTGGGCCTTCTCCTTCTCGGCCGCCGCGAGGTCCTTGGCCAGGCGCTTGCGCTCGGCCCCGACGTCGATCGTGCCGGACAGGTCGAGCGCCACGGTGGCACCGGCGACCGGCAGCGAGGCGGTGGCCGCGAAGCCCTCCTCCGGCACGGTCAGGCGCAGCAGCGAGCGGATCGCGTCCTCGTGGACGGCGAGCACGGTGCCGGCCAGGTCCAGGCGGGCCGGGACCTTCTGGCCCGGCTTCAGGCCCTGGTCGGTGCGGAACCGGCGCACCTCGGTGACCACCCGCTGCAGCGTGGCGATCTCCGCCTCGGCGGCGGCGTCACGGAACCCGCTGTCCTGCGGCCAGTCGGCGATGACGACCGACTCGGCCCCGGTCAGCGTGGTCCACAGCGTCTCGGTGACGAACGGCACGATCGGGTGGAGCAGCCGCAGCGTGACGTCGAGGACCTCGCCGAGCACCCGGCGCGCGGCGTCGGCCTGCGGGCCGCCCTTGGCCAGGGTGGTCTTGGAGAGCTCCACGTACCAGTCGAAGACCTCGTCCCAGGCGAAGTGGTAGAGCGCCTCGGATAGCTTGGAGAACTGGTAGTCGTCGTAGAGCGCGTCCACCTCGGCGACCGTGCTGTTCAGCCGCGACAGGATCCAGCGGTCGGCCGCCGTCAGCTCCTCCGCCGCGGGCAGCGGGCCCTCGACGGTGGCGCCGTTCATCAGCGCGAACCGGGTCGCGTTCCAGATCTTGTTGGCGAAGTTGCGGGCCGCCTGGACCCAGTCCTCGCCGATCGGGACGTCGACGCCGGGGTTGGCGCCGCGGGCCAGCGTGAACCGCAGCGCGTCCGAGCCGTACTTGTCCATCCAGTCCAGCGGGTTGACCACGTTGCCGAAGGACTTCGACATCTTCTTGCCGTTCTGGTCCCGGACCATGCCGTGCAGCGCGATGGTGTGGAACGGCGGGGTGCCGTCCATCGCGTAGAGCCCGAACATCATCATCCGGGCGACCCAGAAGAACAGGATGTCGTAGCCGGTGACCAGGACGGAGTTCGGGTAGAACTTCGCCAGGCTCTCGGTCCGCTCCGGCCAGCCGAGCGTGGAGAACGGCCACAGGCCGGAGGAGAACCAGGTGTCGAGGACGTCGGTGTCCTGGTGCCAGCCCTCGCCGGTCGGCGGCTGCTCGTCCGGGCCGACGCAGACGATCTCGCCGTTCGGGCCGTACCAGACCGGGATCCGGTGGCCCCACCACAGCTGGCGCGAGATGCACCAGTCGTGCAGGTTGTCCACCCAGTCGAAGTAGCGCTTCTCCATCTCCTGCGGGTGGATCTTGACCCGGCCGTCCCGGACGGCGTCGCCGGCCGCCTGGGCCAGCGGGCCGACCTTGACCCACCACTGCATCGACAGCCGCGGCTCGATGGTGGTCTTGCAGCGCGAGCAGTGGCCCACCGAGTGGACGTACGGGCGCTTCTCCGCGACGATCCGGCCCTCGGCGCGCAGCGCGGCGACGATCGCCGAGCGGGCCTCCAGCCGGTCCAGGCCCAGGAACGGGCCGTGTGCGGTGATCACCGCGTGCTCGTCCATCACCGCGATGTTCGGCAGGCCGTGGCGCTGGCCGATCTCGAAGTCGTTCGGGTCGTGCGCCGGGGTCACCTTGACGGCGCCGGTGCCGAACTCCGGGTCGACGTGCTCGTCGGCGACGATCGGGATCCGGCGGCCGGTCAGCGGCAGCTCGATCTCGGTGCCGACCAGGTGGCGGTAGCGCTCGTCCTCCGGGTGGACGGCGACCGCGGTGTCACCGAGCATCGTCTCGGCGCGGGTGGTGGCGACGACGATGGCGTTCTCGCCCTCGCCGTAGCGGATCGAGACCAGCTCGCCGTCGTCGTCCTGGTACTCCACCTCGATGTCCGAGATGGCGGTCAGGCAGCGCGGGCACCAGTTGATGATCCGCTCGGCGCGGTAGATCAGCTCGTCGTCGAAGAGCTTCTTGAAGATGGTCTGGACGGCCTGCGAGAGGCCCTCGTCCATGGTGAAGCGCTCGCGCGACCAGTCGACGCCGTCGCCGAGCCGGCGCATCTGGCCGGAGATCTGGCCGCCGGACTCCGCCTTCCACTGCCAGACCCGCTCGACGAACGCCTCGCGGCCCAGGTCGTGGCGGGACTTGCCCTCCTTGGCGAGCTCGCGCTCGACGACGTTCTGGGTGGCGATGCCGGCGTGGTCCATACCGGGCTGCCACAGCGCCTCGTACCCCTGCATCCGCTTGCGGCGGACCAGGGCGTCGATCAGCGTGTGCTCGAAGGCGTGGCCCAGGTGCAGCGAGCCGGTGACGTTCGGCGGGGGGATGACGATGGTGTACGGGGGCTTGTCGCTCTTGGCGTCGGCGGTGAAGTAACCGCGCTCTACCCAGCGCTCGTACAGCTCGCCCTCTACGTCCGCCGGAGCGTAGGTCGTCGGGAGGGTGGCTGCGTCGTCCCCGGCGGGTGTGTTCGCGGGGCGCTGGTTCGTGGTGTCGGTCACGACGGACAGTTTACGTACCCCGGGAGCCCGGTTACGAACGCCTTTCACCCGCCGGGGCACCGGGCGGCCGGACGACGAGGGCCCCGGTGCCGCCGCGGAGGCGGTACCGGGGCCCTCGTGCCGATGGGGCTCAGGCGCTCTTGTCGCGCCGCTCCCGCTTGATCATGTCGCGCGGCACCAGGGTCGGGATGGCGTGCTTGGAGACGACGTCCCCCGTCACCACCACGCGGGCGACGTCCTGACGCGAGGGCACCTCGTACATCACGGACATCAGCACCTCCTCCATGATGGCCCGCAGACCGCGCGCGCCGGTGCCCCGCAGGATCGCCTGGTCGGCGATGGCCTCCAGCGCGTCCCGGGAGAACTCCAGCTCCACGCCGTCCAGTTCGAAGAGCTTGCGGTACTGCTTGACCAGCGCGTTCTTCGGCTCGGTGAGGATCTGCAGGAGCGCCTCGCGGTCCAGGTTGTGGACGCTGGTGATCACCGGCAGGCGGCCGATGAACTCGGGGATCATGCCGAACTTGACCAGGTCCTCGGGCATCACCTGGCGGAAGTGGTCGCTGGCGTCCAGCTCCCGCTTCGAGCGGATGTTCGCGCCGAAGCCGATGCCCTTGGCACCCGCCCGGCCCTCGATGATCCGCTCCAGGCCCGCGAACGCGCCGCCCACGATGAACAGCACGTTGGTGGTGTCGATCTGGATGAACTCCTGGTGCGGGTGCTTGCGGCCCCCCTGCGGCGGCACCGAGGCGGTGGTGCCCTCCAGGATCTTCAGCAGCGCCTGCTGCACGCCCTCGCCGGAGACGTCCCGGGTGATCGACGGGTTCTCGCTCTTGCGCGCGACCTTGTCGATCTCGTCGATGTAGATGATCCCGGTCTCGGCCTTCTTGACGTCGTAGTCGGCCGCCTGGATCAGCTTGAGCAGGATGTTCTCGACGTCCTCGCCGACGTAGCCGGCCTCGGTCAGCGCCGTGGCGTCGGCGATCGCGAACGGCACGTTCAGCATCCGGGCCAGGGTCTGCGCGAGCAGCGTCTTGCCGGAGCCGGTCGGACCGAGCAGCAGGATGTTGGACTTCGCCAGCTCGATGGCGTCCTCGCGGCCGTTCCCGCCGCTGCGGCCGGCCTCTCCGGCCTGCACCCGCTTGTAGTGGTTGTAGACCGCCACCGACAGCGCCTTCTTGGCGAGGTCCTGGCCGACCACGTACTGGTCCAGGAACTCGTAGATCTCGCGGGGCTTCGGGAGCTCCTCGAAACGCACCTCGGAGGTCTCGGCGAGCTCCTCCTCGATGATCTCGTTGCACAGGTCGATGCACTCGTCGCAGATGTACACGCCTGGGCCGGCGATCAGCTTCTTCACCTGCTTCTGCGACTTGCCGCAGAACGAGCACTTGAGCAGGTCGCCACCGTCTCCGATGCGTGCCACGAGGTGCTTCCCCTTCGCCAGGGGCCCCGCGGGGTTTCCGGGGCCTGGTGCTGTGGACCGTCGACGCCGACGGCGATCGGTCTCGCTATCCGACGGTACTCTGCCGAGCCGCCGATTCCGCCCTCTTCGTCGGGTCTGCCCTACGCCCTGGGCGAATTGATACCGAACAGATGCCGTCGGAGCAGCCGCCGGTGTGCACAGGGCGGGGCGCGCGAGCCGGTCGCGCGCCCCGCCCCGCTCCCCCTGGTCCTGGGACGGACCGCGGGGGTGCCGGCCTCAGGAGGTCAGCGAGGCCTTGCGGGTCGAGATGACCAGGTCGACCAGGCCGTACTCGACGGCCTCCTCGGCCGTGAGGATCTTGTCGCGCTCGATGTCGTCGCGGACCTGCTCGACGTTGCGGTTGGAGTGCTTCGACAGCATCTCCTCCAGCTGCTCGCGCATCCGGAAGATCTCCCGGGCCTGGATCTCCAGGTCGGAGACCTGGCCGCGGCCGGTCTCGGTGTACGGCTGGTGGATCAGGATGCGGGCGTTCGGCAGCGCCATCCGCTTGCCGGGGGTGCCGGCCGCGAGCAGCACGGCCGCCGCCGAGGCCGCCTGGCCCATGCAGACGGTGGTGATGTCCGGCTTGACGTACTGCATGGTGTCGTAGATCGCCGTCAGCGCCGTGAAGGAGCCGCCGGGCGAGTTGATGTACATCTGGATCTCGCGGTCCGGGTCCATCGACTCCAGGCACAGCAGCTGCGCCATGATGTCGTTGGCCGACACGTCGTCCACCTGGGAGCCGAGGAAGATGATGCGCTCCTCGAACAGCTTGGCGTACGGGTCGTACTCACGGATGCCCTGCGAGGTGCGCTCGACGAAGCGCGGGACGATGTAGCGGCCCTCCGCGCGCATGTCCTCGACGCGGGCCTTGGCGGCCGACAGGCTGGGGATGTTCATGGGTGTTCTGGTCCTCCGGAGCGTTGTGGCTGTGGTCTCGTGGGCCCGGGGCGGGGCTCAGGCGCCGGTGCCGCCGCCGCCGGGAACGTCCGCGGCACTGTGCATGATCGCGTCGATCAGGCCGTACTCCAGGGCCTCCTCCGGCGTGAACCAGCGGTCGCGGTCGGAGTCCTGGGTGATCTGCTCGAAGGACTGGCCGCTGTGGAAGGCGATCAGCTCGGACATCCGCTTCTTGGTGCGGAGCAGCTGCTCGGCCTGGATGCGGATGTCGGTGGCCGAACCGCCCAGACCGGCGGACGGCTGGTGCATGAGGATGTTGGCGTTCGGGAGCGAGAAGCGCTTGCCCTTGGCGCCGGCGGTCAGCAGGAACTGGCCCATCGAGGCCGCCATGCCCATCGCGATCGTGACGACGTCGTTCTTGATGTACTGCATGGTGTCGTAGATCGCCATGCCGGCCGAGATCGAGCCGCCCGGGGAGTTGATGTAGAGGAAGATGTCCTTGTCCGGGTCCGCGGCCAGCAGCAGCAGCTGAGCGGTGATCTTGTTCGCGATGTCGTCGTCGACCTGCTGGCCGAGGAAGATGATCCGCTCGTTGAGCAGCCGGTTGTAGACCTGGTCGCCGAGGCCGCCCAGCACGTCACCAGAGGCGGCGTGCGGCGCCATCGGGCCGGGCATCTGCATCTGCGGGTACGTCACTTAGCCACCTGCTCAGTCGATTTGGACGGTCGCTCCACGGCCGTCACGGTGTCGCACAGCTTCCGGGTATCACGTCGTGATTGTTGCTGTCCATGGACCCTAACGCGCAGGCCGGGCCGCAGAATCCCTCACGCAGAACTGTTCGCTGTGAGCGCAGGGTTCACGGCCCGCGACGGCACCGGGCCCGGGAACACGGCGGGCGCCCCGGAAACACGGCGCGGGAACACGGCGCGGGAACACGGCGCGGGAACACGGCGGGCCCGGACGCCTGACGGCGTCCGGGCCCACTGTCGTGCCTCAGAGCTGGTGAGGCGACCGCGGCGATCAGGCCTCGGTCTTCTCCTCGGCCTCGGCCTCGGCGGCCGGGGCCTCGACGGTCTCGGCCGACTCGTCGGCCTCGTCGTCGTCGAAGTTGATCTCGTTGCCCTCGGTGTCGACGACCTTGGCGGCCTCGACCACGGTGGCCAGCGCCTTGCCGCGGGCGACCTCGCCGACCAGCAGCGGCACCTGGCCACCCTGGACGACCTGCTGCGCGAACTGGTCCGGGGTGAGGCCCGAGCCGGCGGCGCGGCGGATGAGGTGCTCGGTCAGCTCCTCCTGGGAGACGTTGAGCTCCTCGTCGGCGACGATCTGGTCCAGGACGAACTGGGTCTTGATGCCCTTCTTCGCCTGCTCCTCGGTCTCCGCGAGGTACTCCTCCTCCGACTTGCCCTGGGTCTCCAGGTAGGCCGGCAGGGTGAGGCCCATGGGCTCCAGCTGGTGGTGCTCGAGGTTGTGCTTGCGGGTCTCGATCTCGTCCTTGAGGAGCTTCTCCGGGAACTCGATCTCGACCAGGCCGAGCAGCGCGTCCAGCACCTTCTCCTGGGCCTGGGTGGCCTGGTCGTACTCCTTCATGCGCTCCAGGCGCTTGCGGGAGTCGGCCTTCAGGTCCTCCAGGGTGTCGAACTCGCTGGCCAGCTGGGCGAACTCGTCGTCCAGCTCCGGCAGCTCCTTCTCCTGGACGGCGGTGACCGTGACGGTGACCTCGGAGGTCTTGCCGGCCTGGGTGCCGCCCTTGAGCTCGGTGGAGAAGGTGGCGGTGCCACCGGCCTCCAGGCCCACGACGGCGTCGTCGATGCCGTCGATCAGACGGCCCGAGCCGATCTCGTAGCTGACACCGGTGGCGGTGCCGTCCTCCGGCACCTCGCCGTCGACCTTGGCCTCCAGGTCGACGACGACGATGTCACCGGCGGCGGCGGCGCGCTCGACGTCCTTGACCGAGGAGAAGCGCTCGCGCAGCTGCTCCAGGGACTTGTCGATGTCCTCGTCGGAGACCACGATCGGGTCGACGGTGACCTCGATGGTCGAGAAGTCCGGAAGGGTGATCTCCGGACGGACGTCCACCTCGGCGGTGAACTTCAGGTCGCCGCCGTCGGCGATCTTCTCGACACCCTCGATGTTGGTGATGTCGGGCTGGCCGAGGACCTCGATCTTGCCCTCGTCGACGGCCTGCGTGTAGAAGCGCGGGAGGGCGTCGTTGACGGCCTCCTCCAGCACGGCGCCACGACCGAAACGCTGGTCGATGACCCGGTTCGGGATCTTGCCCTTGCGGAAGCCCGGGACCGAGACCTGCTGGTTGATCTTCTTGTACGCCGCGTCGAGGCTGGGCTTGAGCTCCTCGAAGGGCACCTCGACGGTGAGTCGAACCCGGGTCGGGTTCAGAGTCTCGACGGCGCTCTTCACGGTTTGGTCTCCTATGGGCTTGCGGTCAGGTTGCCTACACCCTCCCCGGACGACCGGCCGGAGCCGGGTTCGGTCGAGTCGGGCGAGACGGGCGATGGGCGGTTGGAGCTGCATCTCCCGTGGGGGGTGGACGGTGAGCGTGACTCCTCGCCCTCGTGCGGTTGACCTGGGTGGACGCCACAGGGACTACCGCCAGCGCCCCATCCTACCGGTACCACGAAAGGCCGACGCCAGGCCGACGCCGCCGGGGGGTGTCCGGGGCCTCCCCGGGGGCCTCCCGACGGTCCGGAGGCGATCCGTCGGCGGGTCCCGCCAAGGGGGCGCCCGCCCGGGGTGTGGCGTGCGGCACAGACTTCCGTCTCCGGCGCCCTTCCGGGTCCGGCGCCCTTCCGGGTCCGGCGCCCTTCCGGGTCCGGCACCCTTCCGGGTCCGGCACCAACGACAACAGGGCCCCGCCGTGGGCGAGACCCTGCGCACTGTCGGGGTGGCCGGATTCGAACCGACGGCCTTCCGCTCCCAAAGCGGACGCGCTACCAAACTGCGCCACACCCCGTGGTGCCGAGAGGAAGCGTACACGCCGGGCCCTGCCGGATCGGCGAGATATTCCGAGCCCTTCACCGGGAACGGGTGTGCGCGCGACCGACCGGACCAGGTACGCTGTTCCCGACCTTCCGTCCGATGACGGCCGGGGGATCGCGCGGGCGTAGCTCAATGGTAGAGCCCTAGTCTTCCAAACTAGTCACGCGAGTTCGATTCTCGTCGCCCGCTCCACAGAACGGCCCCGAGGGATGCTGAGCATCCGTCGGGGCCGTTCGCGTTCCACCGCACCGTCTGTCGGACCGGGCGGCCGGGGCGTCAGAGTCCGAGCCGGGCCGCGCGGGCGGCGGCCCTTTCCAGCAGCCGGTGCACATCGGCCTGCCGGGTGGCGGGCCGGTCGTTGAACTCGTCCGGGGAGCTCACCCGGCGGCCGGTGGCGTGCAGCACCTCCATCAGCTGGACCCGGGCGGTGCGCACGGTGACCGGGGTGCCGAAGCCGTGGGCGAGCACCGCGGCCTGGGCGCCGAGCAGGCAGACCCGCCCGGCCGAGTCCCACATCGCCCCCTGCAGCCAGCCGTGCGCGGCGATGTAGCGGGAGGCGAGGCCGAGGTGCTCGGCGGCGGTCACCGGGACGGGCCGGGCCGGACGGCGCAGCGCCCGGTCGAGCAGGGTCGCGCGGGGCGGGGCGTGGTCGGCGTACCAGGGCCGGAGCACCGAGCCGAACGGGCAGACATAGGGCGCCGGGGTGCGCGCCGGGGCGGGCAGCGAGGCCAGGTACGCCTCGATCTCGGCGACGAGCCCGGAGGCGTCCGGGGTGAGCAGCGGCGCGGGCGGGGGCTGCGGTGCGGTGCGGGGCATGCGGGGTTCTCCAGGCGGTGCCGGTGGTGTCCGCTACCCAAAGTGGTGCATTCAGAACATTTCCGCGACCGGAGCGACGGGCCACCTACGCCGGACCCGCCGAGGTCGGGGGCGCACGGGCCCGGGCGCGGGCGAGCGGTTTCCCGGGGGGCCTCCGGGCCGATAGCCTCGGCGGCGTTCGAGAGCAGTTCGACAGATGGCGGCGCGAGACGATTCGAAGCCGTGAGCGGAGGAGTCCCCGTGCGCCCGCAGGACCGACTGGCCGTCATACAGCGCTGCGTGGTCCGGGAGACGGCCCGGCTCGGACAGGTGTTCACCGTGGACGGCGAGGTGGTGCGCGGTCCGGGCACCAGCGCGGTGGCGGTCCGCGAGCACCCGGGCGGCGAGGGCAGCGGGCACGTCGACCTCGGCTGGGTCATGGAGTTGGGCCGGGCGGACGCGCCGGTGGTGTGGGACTGCACGGCGGGCCTCGGCAAGACCGAGGAGGAGAAGCTCGACAACGCGGTGCGGATGTGGGCGACCACCACGGCGAGCGCGATGGTGGAGCTCCAGGAGGGCCGCGGCGCGCACGGCGACCACGCCGACCACCCCGAACTGCCCGGCTGGCACGCCGTCCAGGGGCCGGCGGCGGTGTTCGGGTTCGGCAACGAGCGGCTGGCGGCCTGGCTGGCCGGGAACCGGGTGGTTCCGGCGCTGGCGCCGGCTCTGCTGCCGGAGCTGGCCGGGCCGGGCGGGCGTCGTCCGCACGGGGTGAAGCTGTTCCTGGGCGGCCGCGCGGGGGACGACGTGGCCGAGGTCAGGATCGACGGCGAGGTCAGCGAGGCGGCCTCGGCGGCGCTGCGCGCGCTGGACTGGCCGCGCGGCGAACGGCTCTGCTGGGCGCGGTTGTTCGTCCTGCTGACGGCCCACGGGGAGCCGGTGGCACCGGCGACCGCGCCGGCCGGGGCCGACGGAGTCGTGACGGCCCGGCCGGCGGCCGCGGCGGCGGCACGCCCGCGAGGCCTGTTCGCCCGGTGGCGGCAGGCGAGACGCGCCGACCGCTGACCGGCGCCGGCCGCGAGGGGCCGGCGGTCCGGGTCAGCTGGCGATGCCGGAGATGGACTTGGCCACTTGGCTCAGGAAGTCCTGGATCGGCTTGGCGGCCGTGCTCTGGTTGAGCATGAAGCCGAACAGGGCGGCCAGGATGAAGTGCCCGGTCTTCAGCTGCTTCTGGCGGATGAAGATGAAGCAGATGATGCCGAACAGGACCAGCGCGGAGACGGAGAGTGCCACCCGGACTCACTTCCTCGTTTCATAGCGGGGCGCCACCGGCTGACGACCCCTGTGAAGCCGGACCCCGGCCTGTCCGACGGTCCCGAGGCGGAACAGCAGATCGTCCGGCGCGTCGAGGCCGGAGGGGAAGACGTCCGGAACGGCCGCACGGTATCCGTCGTGCCGCATCTGACGCCCCCATCCCCCGAATCCTGAGCAGTCCCGCCCGGACTCAGTGTGGTCGACCATGCCGATTGCGTAAAGGTCTGACTGTCTGTCGAACGCCGACATCCTGCGATGCGAGACGAGTTTCCGCCGACCGGGAGGATAGTCGAGACATCCTGGCGGATTGTCGGCGGGGCGGCGCTGAGCGGCCGGGAAACGTACCGGGGGTAGGACCGGAACCGGCAGGTCCGGTCCGCCTCCGGGGTGCCGGAATTGGCCGAAGATCAGCTCCGGGACTTGACAGCAGCTGCCGTTGGCACGTGCCACCGCACGGGGCCGCTCGGCCTTGGCGGTCGGACCGACGGCCCGGCGGGCGGCCGCCGGTCAGTCACGCCAGAGCAGCAGGACCGCGCGGTCGTCGTTGATGTCCCGGGCGACCGTCTCGATCAGCCGGGACGCCGCGCCGCCGACACCGCCGGGGCCGCCGCCCGGCACCAGCCGGTCCGCCTCGCCCATCAGCCGGTCCATGCCCTCGGAGAGGTCCCGGCCGGGCGCCTCGACCATGCCGTCGGTGCACAGCATCAGCACGTCGCCGCGGTTCAGCCGACCCCGCACGCCCTCGAACTTGGCGCCGTCGTAGATGCCGAGCGCCGGGCCCTCCAGCGCCTCCTTGGTCTCCCAGCGGCCGGCGCCCGCCAGCCGCTGCATCCCGGGCAGATGGCCGGCCGAGAGCAGCTCGTACTCGCCGGTGTCCAGGTCGAGCACCAGGTGCACGGCGGTCGCGAAGCCCTCCTCCCAGGACTGCCGCAGCAGATAGCCGTTGGCGGCGGGCAGGAAGTCGTGCGCCGGCAGCGAGCCGAGCAGCCCGCCGAACGCGCCGGAGAGCAGCAGCGCCCGGGAGCCCGCGTCCATGCCCTTGCCGGAGACGTCCGCGAGGACCACCTCCAGCACCCGCCGGCCGGGGCCGGTGCGGTCGGCGACCACGAAGTCCCCGGAGAAGGACTGCCCGCCGGCCGGGCGCAGCGCCATGTCGGCGTGCCAGCCGTCCGGCAGCCGGCTCTGCACCCGCAGCCGCTCGCGCAGGTCGAAGAGCATCGTGGAGCCGCCCCACCAGGGCACGCCGACCCGGCTGCGGAACTGGGCCAGCAGCAGGCCGCCGACCCCGGCCGCGCCGACCACCAGGGCGGCGCCGGGGGTGACCCCGTAGGTGTAGGACTCGGGATGGTCGCTGGCCACCCGCTGGCCGGTGTGGATGACCGACTCGGCGGACAGCCCGAGCGCGGCCAGCGCGTACAGCACCACCAGCGAGCCCGGGCGCAGCAGCAGGGCGGCCGCCAGGATCGGCAGGACCAGCGCGGTGGGCGGGGCCCAGGCGGGCCACCACACGTTGAGGGCGATCAGCAGCGGCACCAGCAGGGCCAGGGCGCAGAGCACCGGCCAGTCGGCGGCGCCGCCGCGGAACCAGTCGACGGCGGCCGTGCGCAGCCTTCGGCGGACCCGGCGGAGCCTCTTGCGCAACCGGGCCGTCACGGGGTCGGACGCCGGGGTGGCGCCGGGCCTCGTCGCAGTCGTCTGGGGCGGTGTGCCCGGCGGTCTGCCAGCCATGGGGACCGACCATATCCAGCGGTCCCGGTCGGCGTCGACGCCCGTGACCGCTGCGGTGAGGTGCTGGCGCGGGCGCGTCAGCGGGTTTCGGCCGATTGCGGCGGGCGGCGGCCGGGACGTCAGGAGGCGTACGGGCGTGGGGCGTACGAACCGCCCGGGCGGCGCACGCGCCCCGTGCGGGGGCGCTCGGGCGGTGTGCGCGCCAGGGTGCGCGCTGTGTCCGATCACACAGCGATCACACAGGTGCCGTCCAGGTGCCGTCCAGCTGCCGCACGGCCGGTTCCGGGGGCCCCCGCGCGCGCCGAGGGGCGGGACGGCGAGCGGGCGGTGCGGCGAGAGGCGGGCGGCGCGGCGGGCCCGGAACGCGGCGACCCGGTCAGGGC
>NZ_JBHSOF010000056.1:0-50655 GCF_042656005.1 Kitasatospora misakiensis
TCGCGAACGACCTCGCCGTCTTCGAGAAGATCGCCACCGAGGGCCTCGCCCAGCTCGGTTGAGTGATAGCCGACGTGTCCTCGGTACCTGGTATGCCCTGGAAGGCGCAACGAGCAGTGTTGGTTGCCTTACACAAGGTCACCAACACTGCTCGTGCGATGGAGGTTGAGGCCCCTCCGAACGCCTCACGGCTGTGGTTGTAGACGCGCTTCGTCTCTCGGCGAAGGCGTTCGAGCCCACGCAAAGCCCTACCCGAGGGGCACTCCAGGTATTCCCCGGACCATTGTCGGTGGCGCGGTGGAAGATGGCGGGGTGACTGAAGCATCCTCGACGCCTGGGTCGGAGCAGCCGCCGAATCCTGACCACGCCTGGAAGACGCTGGGCCTGGTCATAGATTGGATCAAACACGCTGAGACCAAGGCTGGAGCCACTCTCGCAGCCACCGGGGTCACGGGCGGATTGCTCTTCAACATCATCAAGGACGTCGCGGAACCGACGGCCTGGCTCATCACCAGCGCGGCCCTGTGCGGACTGACCGTCCTGATGGCGGGCCTCTGCACTGGGATGGTGCTCTGGCCTCGGCTGAGGATGAAGGAAGATCCCGCCAGCCTCCTCTACTTCCACCACATCGCGCGCGGCCATGCTGCCAGCGACTCCTACGCCGTCTCTCTGGTTGCCCTGACCAAGGACATGGAGGCCCTCGTTGCCGAAATTGCCGCCCAAAGTTGGGCGAACTCCAAAGTGGCCCACGACAAGTACATGTGGGGCGGCCGGGCAATTCGCTTGCTCCTGCTGGCACTCCTCCTTCTTGCCGCGACTGCCCTCCTTCGTGTCCTCGACTAGCCCTGGAGAGAGACTTGGACAGCAACTACAAGCCGTATGACCACATTGCGAGCGCCAGCCGGATCAAGGATTACCTGACTAGTGCCCAGAACAGCTATGAGGAGGCGAGCGCGCTTCCGAATCGGGACAAGCTAACCTTCACAAACGGCTTCTACGCCAACTGCTCGGCGATCTTTGTCGACATCCGTAGCTCTTCCCAGCTTCCCGGCCAATACAAGCGACCGCGCCTGGCCCGGATCTACCGAGCCTACCTCTCCGAGCTTGTTGCCATCTTCAACGACAGCCCGTTCACTCGCGAGATCAACATCGCAGGAGACGCAGCCTGGGCGGTTGTGAACACGCCATCGAAGCCCAACATCGACGCGGTATTCGCGATGGGATACAAGGCGAACTCGATGGTCAAGCTCATGAACCACTACATGGTGAAGGCTGGCTATGGCACTCCGATCAAGATCGGGGTCGGCATGTCCTACGGCCGGGCTCTCATGGTGAAGGCGGGATACAACGGCAGCGGCATCAACGATGTCGTCTATATGGGTGACGTGGTCAACGAAGCGGCGAAGCTCGCCAACTATGGGGGCCAGCCATTTATTCCGCCGCTCGTACTGTCTGAGGATTTCCACTTCAACCTTAACTCGGACAATCAAGGCTTCTGCCAGTATGACCGTAATCGCGAGTGCTATACCGCAGACGTGGTTGATAGTGCGATGGAGGCCTGGCGCCAGGCAAACTGCACATAGTTGTTGCCCCCAGCTGCGACGTTCGGCGGCCAGACGCGTCCCGCCGTGCACTTGCAGCTACCAGCCGGCTCCTGAGAGGTACAGCAGATGTGAAGCTGGGTCTCGCCCGATCAGCATCACGAAGACAACCCAGCACGTCGCGCTCGCAGCGCGTGACGTTCCTGCTGCGCCTTCACCCAGATCGCCTGACGCATCTGAGCCGACGAGGCCGCTCGTTTCAGATGATCGACGTCGTCACGCTTCTTGTCGCCACGCAGAACGGCCGCGCAATATTCCTCCCCGTGGGTGGCGCACCAAGCGGAGGACAGTACGCGCCCTTGAGCCTCTGGGTCTCCGTCAGGAAGTCGATCGATGGCGTGGTCTCCCCAGAGGGTGTCAGACGGTCCCTCGCCGCAAGGGCAGGTGTAAGCCAGGTAGTCATTCTTCTCGACCCGGTCCCATACGCTGCCAGTGACTGCCATGAGGTGTCGATCGACCGACTGCGCCGCCTTGGCTGCGTAGTTGACAGCCTTGCCCGCCCAAACCGGCTCCTGCTGGTTGAGGTTGCGAGGCGTACCGACCCGCTTGACGAGGAGACGGCTGGAGGCGACGCCGACCTTGTATCCGGTGCTGGGCAGTTGGGGGTCGTTCGGCCACCGAGCTTCAAGACGTTCCACCAAGTCGACGCTGAACGTCTTGACGGTGATCCCGGCGGCCAGCGCACGCTCGTATCGGAGGTCCCCCCAGAAGAGTGCGAACGCGCCGTCCCCCTGAATCGCCAGGAAGTTGGCCTCGAACTCGTCGAAGATCCTTACCACTCCGCCGGTGCTGGCCTCGTAGATACTGGCCGTACTCGCAGCCCATTTTCCAGTGCCCAACTTGGTCGAGCCCTTCAAGTCCGCGACCACGGCGACCGCGTCGGTTACCTTGTGCCACTTCCTCGCCGTGATCGGCAGTGCCGACACATCGAGGTTGTCCCCCTTGTCCACCACTTCTGGGGTGGAAGCGAACTCGTCCTTCGCCTTCTGGTCGAGGTCCTTGAACAGGTCCTCGAGTCTTACCTCAGTCACGGACACCCCTCCCACTCGCCGGTGCTGTTCCTACGGTACGGGAGGGGTCTGACAAAGTTGGGCGAGCACGGCCCCCGCGTCGGCGGGCCCCGGATCAATCAACAGGACGGGGACCTGGACCTTCGCGATATTCAGCGCTTCATCTTCGAACGGGCGTCGCCCGTCGAATGCAGCACCGTTGGAATCAGGCCGTGATGGGCGAACGAGGCTTGACCGAGGTCACCAGCGTGCCGAGGCGGAGCCGCTCGGTGGCCGTCGCGGCGGCCGTCAGCGTCGGGAGCGAGCCGAACCACGGCTCGTCCCGGAAGCTCCGCCAGCTCAGGTGGTCGTAGGTGTACGCGGCGTGGAACCCGAGGTCCTCGGCCCGCCGCCAGGTCTTCTGCCCCTCGCTCCACCGGTGGATGGGGAGGATCACCGTGCTCAGTCGCATACCGCCGACCCTACGGGAGCCGTCAGCGGCGGACGCGACTTGACGACTTCAACGCCTTCAACGCCGCAGCCAGCTCAGCAGGGTCGTCGCCGTGAACACCGCGCCCGCCGCCAGGCAGACCGCGCGCGGGGTCAGCCACCCGCGGCGTTCCAGGGGCTGGGGCTGGGACTGCGGGACCGGAGCCAGCAGCGCGTCCGCGAAGGCCTGGGCGGTCGGCGGTCGGTCCGCCGGCTCGACGGACATCGCGGCCCGTAGCAGCAGGGCGAGGTTCGGTGGGAGCTCCGCTCCGGCCGGGAGCGCCGGCAGCGTCGAGGCGGTCGGCTGGTCGGTCATCAGGGCGGTGGCGCGTCCGCCCGGGCCGAACGGCTTCTTCCCGGTCAGCAGCTCGTAGGCCACGACGGCCAGCGCGTACACGTCGGCCCGCTGGTCGAACCCGCCGGTCTGGAAGGCCTGTTCCGGCGCCATGTACGCGGGCGTGCCCGTGGTCACCGTCAGCCCGGACGCGTCGGCCAGCTGCTTCGCGCTGCCCAGATCCGCCACCAGCACCGCGGCGGGCGCGGGGCCGGTGGCGAGCAGCAGGTTGGACGGCTTGACGTCACGGTGCACCACGCCCGCCTCGTGCAGGACCTGGACGGCGTAGCCCGCCTCCGCGGCCAGCCGCAGCGCCTCCTGCGGGTCGCACTCCCCGACCCGCTCCGCCAGGGTGCCGCCGCGCACGTAGTCCATGACGAAGTAGGGCCGGTCCTCCTGCACGCCGACGTCATGCACCCGGACCACCCGCGGGCTGGCGATCCGGCGCAGCAGCCTCGCCTCCGCCAGGAACCGCTCGCGCACATCGGCGTTGGCGGCCCAGTTCTCGGCCAGCACCTTCACCGCGACCTCGGTGTCGAGCTCCGGATCGTAGGCCTTCCAGACCGTCGCGAAGGAGCCGGCTCCGAGCCGCTCAAGGAGGAGGTAACGGCCGAGCTTGCGCATATGGCAGCATTCTGCCGGAGTCGGGGGGAGTGCGGAACTCCCGTTCGGCGGGTGCGATACCAAGCGGGACGAAACAGGGGGATTCGGGTGTTCGAGGAAGGCGAGCTGGAACGGCTCGTGACGGCCGCTCAGGCGGGGGACCCGGGGGCGATGGAGCACCTGCTGGCCAAGCTGCGGCCGCTGGTGCTGCGCCGCTGCTCGCGCTTCCTGCCCCACCACGCCGACGCGGAGGAGGCCGCGCAGGACGCGCTGCTGTCCATCAGCACGCGCCTGGGCACGTACGGCGGCCGCGGCTCCTTCCTGGGCTGGGTGACGGTGATCGCCTCGAACGCCGCCCGGTCCACCTACCGCTCGATGCGCCGGCGCGCCGAGGACAGCCACGACGACCTCCCCGAGTCCGTCGACCCGCGCACCACCAGCGTCATCGCCGGGACCAGGCTCGACGTGATGGAGGCGCTGGCCGCGCTGGAGCAGGAGCACCCCGCGCTGGTGGAGTCCTTCGTGCTGCGCGACCTGGGCGACCTGACCTACGCCCAGGTGGCCGAGGAGCTGGACGCCCCGTTGAGCACGGTCAAGGACCGTATCCACCAGGCCCGCCGCTTCATGCGCGAGCGCCTGGTCACCGGTCTGTGAACGGCGGTGGCGCGGCGGGCGGCGGCCGCCCCGTCGTCCGGCGCCGGTCCGCCGTCGCCGCCCTGGTGGCGGCCGCCGCGCTCGGGCTGGCGACCGGCCGGTTCGTCCTGCCGGCGCCCTCCGGCGCCGCCGCGCACCCGGCACCGCCGTCGAGTGCCGCGGTCGACGGGGCGTCCCCGGGCGTGTCCGCTCCCGCGACGCCCGGCGGGTCCGTCCCGACGGCCTCGTCCTCGTCCTCCGGCTCCGGCTCGCCGACCGGTGCGACCGGTACGACCGATGCGACCGGTGCGACCGGGCCGGTGACGACCGCGAACCTTCTGGAACCCGCGGCGTTCAGCCCGGACATCGGCATCGGGCAGATCCACGTCACCGACCGGTACGGCGACGGGACTTACGCCAACGCGGCCTGCTCCGGCGAGAAGACCCTCCAGCAGACCCTGGGCGGGCCCGGTGCCCACTTCCGCGGACTGATGACCACCACCCACACCAGCCCTGACGACCCCACGGTGGCCGGCGTCAGCGGCGCCCAGGTCGCCCGCGAGGTCGTCGCCGAAGGCCGGAGCCCTTCCCTGGCGCAGAACAGGGCCGAGCTCCTGCTGCTGGAGCAGGTGCCCTGCCAGGAGGAGACGCCAGGGCACTGGGTCTACGGAAAGACCAAGACGCTGCAGCTCGCCCCGGACGTCACCGCGAGCTGGATGGGCTCCTACCAGGGATCCCTCAACACCACCGGCACGGCGCCCGAGGGCAAGGAGCCCTGCGGCGGCATCGCCGTGCTGCGCAGCGGCAGCCACTACGGGGTGCTGGAGGTCTACGCCTGCCTGGGGACGGCCGCGATGGACCGCGTCGTCAGGGCCGCTCTGTCACGGCTCTGAAACAGCCGCTCAGGGATCCGACTTTCCGTCCTCCGGCGGCATCTCCCCAGTTGTACGAGGACGCAGCAGGCGTCCCGACCAGCAGGGGGACCAGATGACCGAGAACCAGGCCGTCCAGCAGAAGTCCGTTCGCCGCAACCGGGTCGCCGCCGCCGCGGCCTGCTTCGCCGCCGCACTGATCACGGTCGGCGTCGTCGGCACCCAGTCGGCCACCGCCGACGGGGCTGCGCGCGACGCCGCACCCCGCACCGCGGTCGCCACCACCCCGGTCGCCACCACCCCGGTCGCCACCACCCCGGTCGCCGCCACCCCGGTCGCCGCCACCCCGGTCGCCGCCGCCCCGGTCGCCGCCGCTCAGCCGGTCACCGCCGCCCAGCCGGCCGCGGTCGCCGCGCCCGGACTCGGCTCCGCCGACCTCGTCCAGAGCGAGGACTTCCGGCCGGGTCTGAACCCGGTCGGCGCGACCATCGCGCTGACCGGACGCCAGGCGCTGTCCGCGTGCTCCGGCGAGCAGACGATGCGCGACCTGACCAAGGGCAAGGCCACCGCGTACGCGTCCGTGAACTGGACCTTCGACACCGACGGCCTGCTGACCGAGTCGGCCGCGAGCGCCCCCACCGGGACCGCGGCCGACACCTGGGAGAAGCAGCTCGTCACGCTCGTCGAGAACTGCCAGAACGAGCCCGCCGGCCACTGGCACTACGGCGCGGCCCACACCCTGACCGCCGCCGGCGGCACCGCCCGCTGGTACCCGGCCTACAACGGCGACGGCGCCGTCAGCGGCGGGGTCGCGGTCCTGCGCAGCGGCACCAAGGTCGCCATCGTCGAGCTCACCGGCCGCCCCGCCAACCCCCAGGCCTACGTCGAGGGCATCACCACCGCGGCCCTGAACCGCCTCCCCTCCTGAACCGCCTCCCCTCCTGAACGGCCTCCCCTCCTGAACGGCAGCCCCGCTCCGCCCGCACGCACCCCCGGGCGGAGCGGGCGCCTTTCGGTAGACCTTCGCACCGCTCGCCCAACGGCACGGGCAGGTCGGCTAGCGTGGCGTCATGGGTTCCATGGCTGACGTCGCACGGAGCGAGGACGAGGCGTCGTTGCGAGATCTGATCGAGCACTGTGCCGAACTGAAGGGCGAACTCGTCGAGTTCGCCCAGAGCGCGCGGTTCGACCGGTGGCTGACGCCCCTCCTGTTGGAGGCAGCAGGCCCTGAGCGGCTGCTGGACGAGGGCGCGGCCATCCGGATCATCGACAACTTCATCCTCCGCTACCGCCTACCGGACGGCGCGACCGTGGTGGACCGGTTCGTCGCCGGGCGGCGGGCTTTGAGCGAGGCCGACCGGGAACTGCTGCTCGGCTGGCGCGACCCGGTCGAGGGCGTCTTCGAGATCCAGCGCAAGGACGGCGACGCCGTCGTCCTGCTGAACCTGGTCGACGACCTGGAGTACCGCACATACTCGAACATCGGGCGGGCGGCCTTCCGCGGAGTCTCCAAGGGCGGATTCCTCCTCGCCTGCCTGGTGCCCGTCCACCCGGCCGACGGGGTGTGGCTGGTCTCCGGGGCGATGTCCTCCTACCCGAAGACCAGCGCCACCGAAATCGCCCAGGCCGCACTCCAACTGGCCACCACCCACCCCGAACTGGTCTTCCGCAACCCCGAGAAGATCGAACAGGGCTGGAAGTCGATGCGGGAGGACCGGGCCGCGTTCATCGAGTTCTGCGGCAGCGACGAACTGCTCCTCCCCCCGGCCGAAGCCGAGGAACGGCTCAACGCCTACTACCGGCACCGCCAGGAGGCCGCCGCCGAGCGTCCCGACCGGGCCAGGGGCGCGGCCTTCCCGGCCTTCGAACTGCCGCAAACCCTCGCGGACTCGGACACGATCGGCGTCATCTACGACGAGGTCGACGGACTCAACTTCTACGCCGACTACGGGATGCTGCGAGACCTCTTCGCCGACCCGGCCCTCTCCGGCCGCAAACAGCACCAGGACCTACTGCGCGCGTACCTCCGCGAGGAGTCGATCGCACCACTCCCGATCCGCCGCCTGGCCGCCACCCACCCGGAGACCGTCGACACGGTCTTCCGCAACCTGCTCCGGAAGCCCGGATTCACCTGGACCGAGCACGGCGACGACCTGCTGCGCCGACGCAAGCCTCGGTACTACGCGACCGAGCCCCGCCCCGGCGTCTCCGTAATCGGCGAACGCCTCAGCGAACTCACCGCCGGCGGCCGACGCCCGAAACTCACCAGAGCACGGCGCATACCGCGCCGACCCGATCACCAGTAACCGCACACCGTTGTCGGGACCCGGTACCGGGGCAGTCGCGTTGTAGGTGCTGACCGCGCAGACCAGGTCGGTCCGGCCCACGGTGCGCACCGCGGCGATCGCGGCCCGCAGGTGGTCGCCGACGACGCTGTCGAGATAGGCGTCGACGCCCTCGGGGGCTGCCTCGGCGAGTTGCTCGTCCAGCGAGCCGGCCGAGCCGATCACTCTGGGCGCCCCGAGCCTGCGGGTCGGCTGCCCACACTCTCGACCGCCCCGAAGTCCGCTGCCTCCTGCCGCCGCCCGCCTGACACCGGTCACTGGTGGTGCCGGGACGATGGCGACCGCTCTCCCGATCTGAGTATCTGTACGGATAGGAACCACGCTGCAAGCCGAATAGCCTTCGCACGATGCCTGCTGGCATCGCCAAGGGGAGGGGAACATGGGCGACATCAAGGTGAATCCGGGTGAGATACGCACATCAGGCGCAGCAGCACGGGCGATAGGCGGTGAGTTGAAGGCGCCGGTCGAGGCTGCCGTGGCCGCCAGCCACAAGGCTGCGGGCGAACTCACCGGGTGGTCGATCGCCACCCGACTGGATCGACTGGCAAGCGGCTGGGCACCGGCTCTGACGACAGTCCGGGATCGATTCACCAAGACCGCGGACAATCTGGATGCCACCGCGCAGGCGTACAACGGCAATGAGAACGCGATCTCATCAGTGTGGCAGAAGCAGGGGCCGATGTGAGCAGTTACTTCGAGCTGCTGCTCCGGTTCGATCCGAACGGGCTGCGCGATGCGGCAAAGTCCTGGCGCGGACTGTCGAGCTCCGTACGCGAGGCCGACATTCGTCACCGCAGCCAGGTCAACGGTCCATTACGCCACATGAAATGGTCCGGCAAGGACGCCGAGTACGCCTTCTCCACACTTGAGCGCACCGAGCAGATCCTGGAGATCGTACGAGTCGAGTCCGCTGCCGTGGCACTCGCACTCGACACCGTCGCCGACCGCATGTACCAAGCGCAGACGAACCTCAGGAACGCCGTCCACCGAGCCGAGGAATGGGGGCTTTCCATCGCCTCGGACGGCACGGTCAACCTGCCCGTGCAAAGCTACGCGGACCAGCACGACGCGGACGGCCAGGCAGACCGCAAAGCCCTCGTGACCCTGCGAGGAGAAGCGCAGGAGCGGGTGAACAAGGCCCTCACCGATGCCCGCGAAGCCAGCGACAAGGGCGACTTGGCACTCAGCCGACTCGACGCGGACATCCTGACACGACCCCGGGTCTTCGGTGCGGCCGCCGAGACAGCGCGCGATGTGAGGGACGTCGAGAAGGACCTCGGCCTCACCAGTCCATACATCCCGGAGAACACCGACCCGCAGAAATCTGCTGACTGGTGGAAATCCCTCACTCCCGAGCAGCAGGCCGGCTATCTGGCGCTCCACCCGGACCAGGTCGGACAGCTGGACGGCCTGCCATCCACCGTTCGAGACGAAGCCAACCGGCTGGTTCTCGAACAGCAACTGGACGAGCTGAAGTCGGGGGATGCGCGCGGAAGCGGGCTGACGTTCGAGGAGTACAACAAGCGCGAAGGCGCCCTTCGCGAACTCAAGGAGCGGCTCGACCAGCAGGACGGTGAATCCGCCGAGAAGCAGCTCTTCCTGCTCGGCCTCGACGCGAAGGGCGACGGCAAGGCAATTGTCGCCCTCGGCAACCCCGATACCGCCGACCACACCGCCGTCATGGTTCCGGGTACCGGCACCACGCTGGCGAGCATGCCCGGCCAGATCACGCGGGTCACCGCGCTCCAGGATTCCGCCATCGACGCAGGCCACGGCAACAAGAACGTTTCCGTGATCTCGTGGCTGGGCTACGACGCTCCCGAGATCCCTCCGGAGAGTCTGGGGGTCATGGGAACGGGCCGTGCCAATGACGGCGCCGAGGCGATGCGCCGATTCACCACGGGAACGAGGGTCGCCCAAGGGGATCACCACAGCCATCTCACCGTTATCGGCCACAGCTACGGCACCACGGCCGTCGGCGCCGCCGCTGCGGGTGGCCAGGGCCTGGGCGCCGATGACATCGTGGCCATCGCCAGTCCGGGGATGACGGTGACCGAGGCCGAGAAACTGCACATCGACCCCAGCCACTTCTGGGTCGGCGCCGCAGACGACGACAATATTCGGAAGGTGGCCGGTCTCACGCTTGGCGACGATCCGATGTTCGAGGGGTTCGGCGGCAACAACATCCAGATCGACACCTCCGGCCACAGCGGCTACTGGGACGAGAACTCCCAGAGCCTTGCCAACCAAGGTCGCATCATCGCCGGGCAACCGCCGAACACCGTTCCCAAGGAAGCAGAGGTCGATCCCAATGTCGCGCCCGGAATCTGACCTCTTTCTCGGGCCCCGGCCGTCAGGGGTGCCTAGGTCGGCCGCCGTGCTTCGGGGCTCCGTGCGCCGGTTCGGGGGCTCGCGGGCTGTTGTCGTGGTGGCCCTTGTTATGCCGTTGTTCCTAGGAGGATGTGTGTCCCGCACCGGCCCGGCCGACCCGATCCCTGTCATGGCGCGTCAGGATGCCCAGGCCTGGGCGCAGCACATGACGGAGTACATGGCTCAGATCGCGGGTGGAGCCATCACAGCGGAGACGGTCAGGCCGTCGTTCAGGGAGTGTGTCGGCAAGAACGACGAGGTCGCGAAGGACGGGCGGTACACGATGTCGTACGCCGCCTACAGTCCGATTCCGCTGGAGCAGCATCCCGAGGCCGCCCGTCGGATCCGCACCATGCTGGAACAGCAGGAGTTCCAGGTCAGCGGCTATCGCGAGACCTTGAACGGCAAGGTTCAGGCCCTGCTCGACGCGTTCCAGCCCTCCGGGCGCTATCTCGCGACCGTCGAGACGATGGCCGGTGGTGACCTGATGTTCCGGATCAGCACGCGTTGCCTCATGCCGCCCACCGGCTGAGGCCGGGCAGCAGTGCCCCCGCGGGTCAGGGGTGGGGGCGTTGGGTGGGGTGGGGGAGGGGGTGGGTGGGGGTGGTGCGGCGGGCCAGGTCGGCGAGGGTTTCGAAGAGGATGTCGCCGAGCAGGACCGGCTCGCGGGAGGGGGGTGGGGCGTCCTCGGGGGCGGTCGGGGGGCTCTCGTCTCGGACCTGGCGAGTGGGCATGGCTCTTCCTGCCGACGGGGTGGCCGGGGGAAGTTCTGCCCGGTCGGGGCGGGCGGGACACCCCGGGGGCGGGCTGATCGGCCGGAAACCGGTGCAGTGGGGGCCGAAAGGGGCCGCGGCGACCCGCGCGGCGACCTCCCGGTGGTGGTGGGCGAAGATGGAGCGGTGACCACACCGCGCACCGCTCCCCCGATCCGGCTGATCGCCACCGACCTGGACGGCACTCTGCTCTGCTCCGGCGGAACCGTCACGGCGCGCACCGCCGCCGCCCTGGCGGCGGCCGAGGCGGCGGGGATCCAGGTGGTGTTCGTGACCGGTCGGCCGCCGCGCTGGATGCAGCAGGTGAGTCCGCACATCGGCGGCCACGGGGTGGCGATCTGCTCGAACGGCGGCGCCGTGGTGGATGTGCGGCGCGGCGAGCTGTTGGAGTCGACGCCGCTGGCGGCCGAGGACGCGCTCGCCGTCGTCGAGCGGCTGCGGGCCAAGCTGCCGGGCACCGCGTTCGCCTTCGAGTACCCGGCCGGGTTCGCCCGCGAGCCCGGGTACGAGGTGGGCATGTGGGGGCAGGACGAGAACCACCCGGTCGGCCCGGCGGAGGAGCTGCTCGGTGCCGGCGGACCGATGCGCGGGCTGTTCAAGCTGCTCGCCAAGCACCCGGACCTGGATCCGGACAAGCTGCTCACCGAGGCCCGGGAGGCCGCCGGCCACCTCGCCGAGATCACCCGCTCGGCGCCGATCCCGCTGCTGGAGATCAGCGCGCCCGGCGTCACCAAGGCCAGCACGCTGGCCCGCTGGTGCGCCGGGCGGGGGATCGACCGGAGCGAGGTGGTGGCCTTCGGCGACATGCCGAACGACCTGGAGATGCTGGCCTGGGCCGGGACGGCGTACGCCGTCGCCAACGCCCACCCGCAGGTGCTGGCGGCGGTGGCGCAGCACACGGTGAGCAACGAGCAGGACGGCGTCGCCGCGGTGCTGGAGGAGATCCTCCGGCACCGCGGCGAGTGACGGGCGCGGCGAACCGTCTCGCGGCGGACCCGGTCAGCCGAAGCGGCCGTTGACGTAGTCCGAGGTGCGCTGGTCGCGCGGGTCCTGGAAGACCTGCTCGGTCGGCCCGGCCTCGACGATCCGGCCGGGGGTGTCGTGGGTGGCCAGGAAGAACGCGCAGCTCTGCGAGACGCGCTGGGCCTGCTGCATGTTGTGGGTGACGATCACGACGGTGAGCCGCCCGCGCAGCTCCGCGATGGTCTCCTCGACCCGGCGGGTGGAGGTCGGGTCGAGCGCCGAGCAGGGCTCGTCCATCAGCAGGATGTCCGGCGAGACCGCCAACGACCGTGCGATGCACAGGCGTTGCTGCTGGCCGCCGGAGAGCGAGCCGCCCGGGGCGTCCAGTCGGCCGGCCACCTCGTCCCAGAGGCCGGCCTGGCGCAGGCTGGTCTCCACCAGGTGGTCGCGCTGGTCCTTGGCGACCTTGATGCCGGCGAGCTTGAGCCCGCTGGAGACGTTGTCCTTGATGGACATCGCCGGGAACGGGTTGGGCCGCTGGAACACCATGCCGATCCGGCGGCGCACCTCGGCCGGGCGGCGGCCGGGGCGGTAGACGTCGTCGCCGTCCAGCAGGACCTCGCCGGAGAGCGCGGCGCCGCGGACCATCTCGTGCATCCGGTTGAGGATCCGCAGGTAGGTGGACTTGCCGCAGCCGGAGGGGCCGATCAGGGCGGTCACCTCCCCGGCGGGCATGGCGAGCGAGACCCGCTCCAGCACCTTGCGGGTGCCGAACCAGGCGGAGACCTCCCGGGTCTCCAGACCGGCCAGTCCGGGCTCGTCCGGGTAACCCTGGTAGTGCGCGTCCTGCGGGTAGAGCAACTGCTGCCCGGAGGCCCCGGGGGCCTGGTCGGGCGGTACGTCGGTCAGCGGTGCGTCGGTCATCGGTGCGTCGGTCATCGGTGCGTCGGTCATCGGTACGGTCCTCCGGGCGCGCGTCAGTAGAGGTTGGGCAGCAGGGCGGCGGCGTTCTCGTAGACCGCCCAGAGCAGCGCGCCGACCACCGGCGCGAGGCTGAGGTAGGCGGCGGAGCGGTGCCAGTGCCGGGCCAGCACGACGGCGGCGACCACCGCGCCGAGCAGTCCCAGCGTCCACAGCTGCAGCGCGGCCAGCGCGCCCTTGTCGGCGGCCAGCGCCTTGTCGTACGGCACGGTGGCGGGGCGGCCGCCCGGGTTGGCCACCGGGTCGCCGTCCAGCCGGGCGCCGATCATCACCGTCGAACCCGGGATCCAGTCGGAGTCGCCGGTCACCAGCACCAGCCGGTTGCGGGCCGGGTCGGCGATCGGGTGGTCCTGGTCGCCGTACACGTTGACGGTGTAGGTGAACGTGCCCTGGCCGGTGGTGGCCTGGATCCTGTCGCCCACCCGCAGCTCGGTGAGCCGGCCGAACGGCGCCCCGAAGGTCGCCCCGCGGCCGAACAGCACCGCGACCCCGGTCTGCCCGGGCAGCGCGGTGTCCCGGCGGTGGCCGGGACCGCGCATGAGGTCCCGGCCGGTGGTGCCCTCCACCACGACGGACCGGTGCAGCCCGATCGCCGGGATGTCCAGCAGCGCGACGGGGGCGCCGTCGGCGGCCCGGCCGGTCGGGGCGGTCGCCTTGCCGAGCTGGTCCCGGTAGGACTTGTAGGCGGTGGACTGGAAGTGCTTCTGCTGGACGTGCGAGAGGGTGAACAGGTAGCCGACGAAGCCCAGGGTGAGCGCCGCGAGCAGGCTCACCGCCCAGGCTGCCTGGAGGAAGCGGACCCGCCCGACCGTCCGGCCGGAGCCCCCGTCCCCGGTCGAAGCGGGATGCGGGACCGGGACCGGGGCGGCGGCCGGGGACGGCTTCTCCAGCACCGGGGCGGTCACGACCGGCCCCCGTTGTCGTGGCGGCGGCGCAGCAGGCGCCGGCCGAGCAGCGGCGGCACGACGACGACCGCGAGCAGTTCGAGCGCGGTGAGCACGGTGAGCGTCCAGTCCTCGGGCCGGCCGCCGACGTTCACCACGTCCGCGGCCACCTCGGTGGCGGTGCCGCCGCCGCGACCGCGCGCGACCACCTGACCGGTCTGCGGGTCGACGACCTGCTCGCCGGCCTGGCCGTCGCCCTCGACGGCCGCCGCGTTCGGGTCGGTGGCCTCGCCGGCCGGCGCGTTGGGGTCGCCCGCCGCTCCGGTGCCGGCGGCCGGGTCGCCGCCGGTCGTCCCGGCGCCGCCCGTGCCGCCGCCGGTTCCGGCCGCACCCGGGGTCTTGGCGCCGGCGCCCTGGCCGGTGCCGGTCTTGCCGATGGTCCCGGCGCCGCCCGTGGTGGCCGCGCCGCCGGTGCCGCCGGTGCCGCCCGCGGCAGCGCCGCCGGAGGCCGAACCGCCCGAGCCGGAGCCCGAGCCGCCCGCCGCCGCGCCGCCGGAGGCCGAACCTGAGCCCCCCGAGCCGGTCTTCACCGGCTGGCCGTTCTCCACCTTGCAGTCCAGCGGGGTGCCCTTGGCGTCGCACGCGCTGGGCTGCGGGGCGCTGTCGAGGATGGTCAGCTGGCCCGCCGCGTTCAGGGTCGGGTTGGCGCAGCCGGCCAGGGTGTCCGGGTTGACGGTGCTCGCGTTGCCGGGGATGTGCTGGGTCTGGAGCAGGCCGCCGCGGACCAGGCCGCGCGGGATGGGCGAGTAGCCGAGGTCGTCCGCCTCGCCCTGGCCCTGGCAGAGCACGTAGGAGAGGAACCGGCTGAGCGCCGAGCCCTTGTCGTTGGAGAACTTCGGCAGCGCCTGGAGCGAGTTGCTGCGCGGCACGATCAGGTAGCTGTAGCTGGACAGCGGGTACGAGCGCTTGTCGCCGTTGGTGTAGACGCCGTCGAGGTTCTGCTGGAGGTAGTTCGGGTCGTCCGGCGGCGTGCTGTCGTCGACGCCGCGGATCCTGGCCGCGGTGAGCGCCACGGCGACGTTGGAGGCGGTCGGCAGGGTGTAGTAGCCGGCCGGGTTGAGGACCTTCACCACCGGCCAGTCGCTGCGCTTGGCGAAGGCGTACTCGTCGTAGCCGATGGTGCCCTCGCCGGAGCTGGCCTTGATGTAGGTGGCGACGACGTCCGAGCCGCTCTGCGCGGTCATCCGGCCGGAGGGCGGGAAGAACTCGGTGTAGTCGCCGCAGCTGACGCCGTTGACGGCCTTGCAGTACTCCTCCCACTGGGACGGGAAGGAGTGGCTCATCCAGCGGGTGAACTGCGCGGTCGCGCCGGAGCCGTCGGAGCGGACCACCGGGGTGATCGGGATGTTCGGCAGCGCCTTGCCGTAGTCCGCGGTGATCTTCGGGTCGTTCCAGTTGGTGATCTTGTTCGTGAAGATGTCCATGATCGTCTGGGTGGAGAGCCGCAGGTCGCGGACCTGCTTGCCGCCGACGGTCAGGTGGTACATCAGCGCCGTGCCGCCGGCGGTGATCGGCACGTAGGAGTAGCCGTAGACGACCTTCTCCACGCCGGCCTGGCCGGCGCGCTGGGCGGCCTCGCCGGCACCGGTGTCCGCCCGGGTGCGGAACGGCACGTCGGAGGCGCTGAAGTCGTTCCGGCCGGTGTTCCAGTCCTGCCGGCCGACGGCCGAGCCGACGGCGTTGAAGTCGATCTGGATGCCCTGCGGGCCGACGTCCTGGCGCCACTGGTCGATCGCCGGGAAGGCCCAGCTGGAACCGCTGGCCGTGAGCGCGACGGCGGCGTGCGCCGGGGTGGCCTGCCCCAGCAGCGCCGAGCCGACCGCGAGCAGGGTGGACAGCAGCACGCCCAAGGGGCGCTTCAGGGGGCGGCGTTCGGCCTCCCGCGACATGGGAACTCCTCTGGTGCGGAGGGTGGTGGCGGGGAACATCAGTGCTCCCCGGTGGCGACGGCCGGCCGGAGCGGCGCGGGAGCGGTGGCGGAAGCGGGAGCGGCGACCGGGACCGGACGGAGCGCCCGGGCCTCCCGCTCGGCCCGCGCCAGCCGGCGCTTCTGACGGCGGCTCGGCTCCCCCGCCGCCCGGCCGCCGAGCATCCGGGCGGTGACGAAGAGGATCAGCACGACCGCCATCAGGGTCAGACCGGCCGCGAAGGCCCGGGCGACCATCTCGTCGACCGGCAGCTTGACGTAGCTCCAGATGTAGAGCGGCAGCGAGATCTGGTGGCCCTCGAAGGGGTTGGCGTTCATCCGGGAGGTGAAGCCCGCGGTCAGCAGGACGGGCGAGGTCTCGCCGACCGCCCGGGCCATGCCCAGCACCACGGCCGTCACCAGACCGCGCCGGGCGGTCGGCAGGACGACGTTCCAGACCGTCCGCCACTGGCTGCCGCCCAGCGCGTAGGAGGCCTCCCGCAGGGTGCCGGGGACGAGCCGGATGACCACCTCGGCGGCCCGGGTGACGATCGGCATCATCATCACGGTCAGCGCCAGTGAGGCGGCGAAGCCGCTCTTGTCGAAGCCGAAGGTGAGGATGACGATCCCGAGGATGAACAGGCCCGCGACGATCGACGGCAGCGCCGTCATCGCCTCGACCAGGGTCCGCACCGGGCGGGCCATCCGGCCGCCCACCTCGGACATGAAGACCGCCGCGGCGATGCCCAGCGGGACGGCGAACAGCGTGGCCAGGCCCAGTTGTTCGAGCGAACCGACCACCGCGTGGATCGCGCCGCCGGAGGTGATCGGCGACAGCGAGGCGGTCCGCTCCATCGTCTCGGTGAGGAAGTTCGCGTGCTGGGCCGCCTCGTAGCCGCGCGAGGCGACGTAGCCGATCTGGTCGGCGATCAGCCCGACGACCAGCGCGCCGGAGCTCCAGGCGACCACCGAGGCCAGCCGCTCGCGCACCATCAGCCCGCCCCACTGGAGGCGGCCGAGGCCGTAGTAGCCGACCAGGAAGAGCAGGTACCAGCAGAGCAGGAAGCCGAGCGCGCCGCTGAACGGCAGCACCCGCTCGTACAGCACCCAGTCGAGCCCGAACGAGCCGACGAGCGCGCCGAGGACGGTGAACACGTCCTCCCGGGTGACTCCGCCCAGCTTCAGCTTCCGTTCGGGGCCCGCGAACAATTCGGCGGACGGCTCCGCGAACAATTCGGCGGACGGCTCCGCGAACAATTCGGCGGACGGCTCGGCGGACGGCTCGGCGGGCGCCTTGTCGAGGGTGGTCATCGGTGCGTCCCTTCACGGCGGCGGAGCGGTGGCAGCGGTCGGGGCCCGCGGCCCCGGTGACGGGTTCTCTGAGCGGCCACGGGTCAGTCCGCCGTCGCCGTGCCGGAGCGCGAGCGGTTGATCACGAAGCCCGCGCCCACGTTGACCAGCAGGGTGAGCGCGAACAGCACCAGGCCGGCCGCCATCAGCGCGGAGAGCGACAGCGAGTCCGACTCGCCGAACCGCAGCGCGATCAGGGCTGAGATCGAGTTGCCGCCGTTCTCCAGGATGTGGGTCATCGGCTTGAAGCTCGGCGAGATGATCAGCGCGACGGCGATGGTCTCGCCCATCGCGCGCCCGAAGCCGAGCATCACCGCGCCGATCACACCGCCGCGCCCGAACGGCAGCACCACCGTGCGCACCATGCCCCACCGGGTCGACCCCAGCGCGTACGCGCCCTCGCGCTCGCCCTGCGGGGCCTGCGAGAACACCTCGCGGCTCAGCGAGGTGATGATCGGGATGATCATCAGCGAGACCACCACACCCGCGATGAAGGTGGACGAGGTGTAGGAGGTGCCGATGTCGCCGGTCCGCACCTTCAGGAAGGGGACGGTGTCGCCCACGTGGTTGGTCAGCCAGCGGGAGAAGCCGATGATCCGCGGCTGGAGGAAGAACAGGCCCCAGAGTCCGTAGACGATGCTGGGGATGGCCGCCATCAGGTCGACCAGCGAGATCAGCGCGGCGCGCAGCCGCACCGGCGCGTACTCCGAGATGAAGACCGCCGCCGCGATCGCCACCGGAACGGCGATGACCAGCGCGATCACCGCGATCAGGATGCCGTTCGGCAGGACGGCGGCGATGCCGAAGTTGTGCGCCTGCGTCTGCCACTTCGTCTCGGTGAAGAAGTCGACGCCCACCGCCCGGAGCGCCTGGGCGCCGCGCAGCAGCAGGAAGAAGGCGATCAGCCCCATGATCGCGAAGACCGAGAGGCCGGCCGCCCGCAGCAGGCCGCGGAACACGCGGTCGCCCTTGGTGGCGGGGGAGGTGATGGTGCGGGGTACGTCGGGGTCGGGCTGGCGTGGAGCCTCGGCGTGGGGTGCCGCAGGCTCGGCGGCGGCTGTCATCTGCTCTCCGGCGCGCTCGGTGGGAACTGCTCGGTCCAGGGATCGGTGGACGGGCGCCGCCGCCCCGGCGCGCACGCCGGGACAGGGGTACCCGCCCCCGGGAAGGGGACTCGGCGGGGCCGGGACGGCGGCCCCGCCGAGTCCTCACCGGTCGGGCGGTGTCAGGGCCGGCGGCGGATCCGCGCCCACACGGTGCGCGTGGCGCCGATCACCCGCGCACCGGCCGCGGTGCCGCCCAGCAGCAGCGCGGCCGGACCGCCGACCAGCAGCACCAGGCCCGCGATCAGCGCGATCGGCAGCAGCAGGCGCGCTCCGCCGGACCGGTCCGGGGCGGGCGAACCCGCCGCCTTCGGCGCGGCGGCGGCCGGGCCGGTGCCCCGGCCCGGTGTCGCGCCGGCACCCGTGCCTGCGGCCGCGGCGGGCTCGGCGGCCGGCTGCGCGGCGGGCGCACCCGCCGCGGGGGCCGCGCCGCCACCGGTCGTGCCGGTGGACCCGAGGCCGCCGCTGCCGGAACCGCTGCTCCCGCCGGTGCCGCCGGTGCCGCCGTCGGTCCCCGTGGCGGTGCCGCCGGTCGTCCCCGTACCGCCCGTGGAACCCGTACCGCCCGTACCGCCCGTCGTCCCCGCACCGCCGGTGCCGCCCCCGGTGGAACCGCCGGTCCCCTCGGCCGGCGTGCCACCGCTGCCGGAGCCGCCCGAGCCGCCGGCACCCGGCTCCGGCTCGTGCTCACCGCCGCCCGGCTCGGCCGGCGGCTTCTGGTTGCCCGGCCACCTGCCGTCCTGCGCCTCGACGTGCCGGATCGCCTCCTGGGCCTGCGCCCGCTGGTCCTTGGTCAGCGCCAGGAAGCCCTCGGGCAGCCGCCCCGGCTCCACGCCGTAGAGCTGGCCGGTGTCGGTGACGGTCTTCAGGAAGCGGGTGACCGCGGCCGTCCGGTCGCCGAGCCCGCCGGTCGGCGCCATCGCGTACTGGACGACCGTCAGCGGGTACGCCCGCTGGTCCCGCCCGTAGCCGCTGTCCGCCTGGCCGTAGGGCAGCAGCTGGGTACCGGTGGCGGGGTCCACCGGCATGTCCGCCACCGCGGCCTGGAAGGCGTTGGCCGTGGGCGACACATAGGCGCCCGCGGCGTTCAGCAGCGCCGCCTCGGGGAGGCTGTAGGCCTTGGCCTGGGCGCTGTCCAGGATCGCGAAGATGGTGCGCTGCCCGATCGCCTGCGCGGGGATCTTCTTGTGGGTGCCGTCGGCCTCGATGGTGGGCTGCCTACCGGTCGGCTGGCCCTGCTGCACCCACCGGATCAGGTCGCTGAGGCTGGTCTGCAGCGGGTTCCACTCGTACTGCTTCCAGTGCTCCACGTCCTCGGAGTTGTGCGGCTCGCCCGGCTTCACCACGATGCCGCTGTCGTCCTGCCTGATCAGCTGGTCGACCGGGAACCCGGTGAAGCCCGGCCGGAGGTACCGGGTGTTGATCCGGGTGCCCCACGGGTCGCGCTCGCCCTCCAGGAAGCGCGCGGCGTCCGGGTCGCTCGCGATCCAGGTGGTCAGCAGCGAGGTCATGTCGGTGGAGGTGCCGAGCACGATCGGCAGGCTGGGGGCCGTGCCGGAGCACTCCGGCCAGCTCTGGCCGCTCGCGGCCGGCAGCGGGTTCAGCTTCCTGAACTCCCCGTCGTCGAAGAGGCAGACGGGATTGCCCGCGACCGTGGGCAGCACGATGCCCGGCGAGGCGTAGGTCTGGGTGAGCATCTTGGCGAGCAGGCGCGGGTTCAGCCGCAGGTCCCGGAACTGCCGCCCCGTCTTCGGGTCGTCCACCCAGTACACGACCGAGATGCCGGTGTTGGTGATCGGCGCGTACACATAGGGCCGGGTGGGCGTGTCCCGGTCCGGGAGGGCCGTCAGGCCGAGGTTCACCCGGGTGCCGCTCAGGAAGGACCGCCTGGCCTGGGGCTCGCCGCCGGCCGAGGTGTACTGGACGGCGAGCGGGGACTTCTCCAGGCAGAGGCCGGTGATCCACTGCTGCATGGCGCGGTTGGCCATCTCCAGGCCCGCCGCGACGATGTCCGGGTTCTGGGCCGCCCGGCACTCGTCCGGGGTGGCCGCGAAGTGGATCGGGATCACCGTCCGGTTGTTCCACGCGCACAGCTCGCCGCCGCGGTTGCCGGTGGTCGGGTTGTCGTACGTCCCGTCCACGATCGCGTCCGAGGCCGTGAACATGAAGAAGCCGTCGTTGTCGACCGAGTGGTCCGCGCAGTCCGGCTGTCCGCCCCGCAGCTGGTAGAAGTCCAGCGGGTCGCCGCCGTAGTTGGCCTCGACCACGATGGAGCAGGCGTGCTGGGCGTCGCACCCGAGCGAGGGGCTCAGCTTCTTCGACCAGAGCTCGATCGCGGCGGCGCCGGAGCCGTCCGCGCCGGTCACCGCGATCCGCATGTTGGACGGGAAGTCCGGCGTGGTGGTGCCCTCCCGAGGGGTCGGCTGCTCGAACTCCTTCGCCGGATCGGCGTTGAACAGCGTGCTGCCGTAGCAGTCGGTGACCTTGGGATCGGCCCCCCGGCACTGGTAGATCCGGACGGGGTACAGGACTTCGTCGTTCCGCTGGTTCACCGCGGTGGGGAAGTGCCCGTCCACCCGGCTGACGCTCGGGGTGAAACCGCTCCAGGAGACCTGGACCACCTGGTCCGTGAGGTTGTCCGTCTGCGAGACGGTGACGCTCCCGTTGGGCCCGTAGGCCGACACGGGCGCCGGCTGCCAGACCTTCGGCCCCGTCACGGTGACCGACGAGGCCGCGCTCGCCCCGGTCACGGTGCCCAGCCCGACCGGCACCGTCACCAGGGCACCCACCACGGCCAGGACGAGAGTCAGCGAGGGTAGTCGCCGACGCCACCGCCCTCGCGCTCTCGGTTCGGGTACGCGGAATCTCATGACTGGCACCTCCGGGAGTGGCGAGCCGCCCGGGGGCGGCACGAGGGGATGTCGCGCTCGGGCTGACGGCTCCGGTTGCCTACTATTCGGCCAGCCCGACATGGCCGGATCCGGTCGACCGGATGTACGAGGCCACAACGCGACGACTCCGTACCGGAGTTGGGAACTCCACATGCCGGTGGGCCCGCGCCGGAGCGCGGGCCCGCGGTGCTGCGGCGACGCCTTCTTGACGCTGGATCAGCTGCCGGGGGTGAAGGACACCGCGAGCGAGCCGACCGACTGGCCGCCCTTGAAGAAGGAGGTGTTGAGCTTGGAGTCCAGGTACTGCGCGCCCGCCGCGTCCACCTGGAGGTCGGACGAGGCCAGGGTCTGAACGCCGCCGGCCCGGGAGACCTGGCTGTCGCCGGCCGGGTCCAGCAGCGCGACCGGGGCGGTGCCGCCGACCGGGACGCCGGTGATCTGCCAGTTGCCGACGCTGAAGTGCAGCTGCTTGAAGGTGGCGCTCCTGCCGGTGAACACGTTGACGAAGAGCAGGCCGCCGCCGAGGTCGATGTCGCCGTAGTAGGCGGACAGGTCGCCCGAGCCACCCGTCACCGGGAAGGTGGTGGTGATGCCCGTGGCGCTGTCGTACGCGGGGGCGGCGGCCGGCAGCGGGATGACCACGATGCCGTTGAGCGCCTGGTCCTTCAGGAAGGCGGTGCTGGAGGTGACCACCGCGCTGCCGGTGGGCGGCGTGCTCGCCGGAGCCGCGTCGGCGACGGCCGCACCGCTCATGCCGGTGACGGCGAGAACGACGGCGGCACCGGTCGCGGCGAGGCGGGCGCGGGTACGGGACATGCTGGACTCCTTGGGAGAGGTGGAGGCGGTGCTGGGTGGAGCGGGCGCGCCACGCGGGCGGCGGGTGGCCACGCGGTCGGCGGGCGGCCGACGGCGGGTGGCGGGCAGCCGACGGCCACGGGCGCGAGGCCCGTGGCCGCCGGTCGGTGCGGGTGGCGCTGGTGGTGCTGGTGGCGCTGGTGACGCGGGTGCGGCGGGGTGGATCAGATGTGGGTGGTGGAGCCGCAGGCGCCGTTCGGCAGGGCGAGGAAGCCGTAGCTCTTGATGATGTTGGAGCCGGCGCCGCCGTTGGTGCAGATCCAGCCGCCGACACCGAAGATCGCCTTCAGGGCCGCGGCGTGGGCGTCGGTCGCGTTCCAGTCGGCGCTGCGGACGACGTTGTAGACCACGCGGCCGTAGGTGGTGCCGGCGAAGGCGGACGCGATGGTCTTGTTGACGGTGTCGACCGGGGCGACGCCGTTGACGTTGCGGACGGTCAGCGGGCCCTGGACGTCGCTTCCGGCGCCCTGGCCGTAGTAGACCTGGCCGACGTAGTGGGCGACGGAGTAGGGGACGACCGCGTTGCTGTCGTTCAGGACCGGGTCGCTGCCCTGGTTCTCCTGGGTACCGGAGACCACGCAGGCGCCCGGGACGACCGGGGTGCCGCTACCGATGGTCTTCAGGAAGAAGGTGCGGGTGCCGGAGCTGGTCTGCGGCAGGAAGGGCTTGATGGTGGCGTTGGTCAGCGACGGGTCGATCTGCTGCCAGTTGGTGATGGTGCACTCGTAGATGCCCTTGAGCTGGGCGGTGGTGAGGTTGGCCGGGGCGTTGCCGCCGCTCTTCGCGGCCCAGGACACGGCGTCCTTGGCGAGCGCGACGAACAGGTCGGTGGTCAGGTCGCCGGTCTGCGGGGCGCGCGAGGAGCGGGCGAAGTCGACCGTGGCGCTGGTGTTGGCGTCCAGGGCGGCGATGCCGGCGCCCGAGCCGTTCGGGCGGGCGATCGAGGTGGCACCGGTCTTGGTGGTGATCGGGGAGGAGCCGGTCGCGTCCCAGCTGTACAGACGCGGCGAGGTGGTGTTGCCCGCGGCGGTCAGGGCGGCATTGTAGCCGACCGACAGGCCGTTCAGGACGGACTGGGTGGTGTCGGAGCCGACACCCACGATGTCCTTCGCGGCCGGCAGGGTGGGCAGGGTCGACGGGTCGGCGGCGGCGGTGCCGGCGGCGACGGTGGCGACCGAGGTGGCGATGGCGGCGGCGGCGAGCAGCTTGGCAGCGGTCTTGCGCATGTTCCTCTTCCTCCGGTGGGAGAGACGTACATCGCTGTGCCCGGGTGCTGGTGGTCAGGCCCGGGACCGGTGGCCACGTCCGCGGCGGCCGCTCCGGCAGTGCCGATCCTGTCGGTCGGCGCGGTTCCGTCGGAAGGGCGGAGCGGAGCGGAGGGCGATTGTCGATTTCTCGGTTCGGAGAGGTTTAGCGACAGGTCAGCCCGGCCGTGGAGGGGGGAAAAGCCGCAGGTGGGAGGCCGGTGACGTTCTTCTCCAGGTGGCGGCTCGGGGGGTTGCCGGATACCTGTGCTTCACCGGAAGAGGGGGAAACGGGGCCCCGCACGGGGGCAGCGCCGGGGCGGTGCCGGGGCAGCGCCGGGGCGGTGCCGGGGCAGCGCGAGAAGCCGCCCGAGGGCGGCTGCGCTTCGGCGGACGGGCCGTCAGAACGGCCAGGCGTCGTCCCGGCCGGGGCGGCGCGACTCCTGGCCCAGCCGCTGGAGTCCGGCGAGGAAGCCGGCCACCCCGGCCTGGCACTGGTCCCGCCGGAGGTAGCCGCGGGCACTGCGCGCCACCGGGCCGGCCGCGCCGGCGGCGCCCGGGCGGGTGGTGCGGACCGGCAGGTACGCCGTCCACACCCAGAGCCGGGCCTCGGACTGGCCGACGGTGCAGCGCAGCGCGGCCCGCTCGATGATCAACTCACGGACCGCCTCGGCGAGTTCCGCCTCGGTGCGGTAGGTGCGCACGCCGACGCCGAGCTGCCGGCCGTTCGCCGCGCGCAGCGCCCAGGACAGCGAACGGTCGCCGACCGGGACGCCGAGCAGCCGCGGACCGCGCCGCTCAGCGGACATCGGATGTTCTCAACGACGGTCCTCTCTCCGGCAGTTCGGGGCGTTCTGGGCGCTCGGGGCGTTCGATGCGTTCGGGGCGTTCGAGGGCGGGCTGCTTGGCCAGCAGCACGACGAAGCGCCGGAAGGCGTTCTGGCAGGTCGCGTACCGCTCGTACGCGCGGCTGGAGCGCACCTCCGGGATGGCGCGGGTGCCGGGGACGACCCAGATCCACCCGATGCCGTCCCGGACGTGCGTGATCCGGGCGGTGAGCCCCTCGGCGCCGGCCCGTAAGCCGTCGAAGCCGCGCTCCGCCTCCCCGGCCGTCTCGTACGCGGCCTGGGTGACGGCGACGACGCGTCCGTTCGGTGCCTTCAGTTGCCAGCGGTACCGCCCGTCCGGTGCCCGTTCGACCCGGAACCCCCCGCGCCCTGCCCCTGCTGCGGTGTGACCGCGACTTGACGCGTCCACTGCTCCCCCACAGTCCGGTTTGCTCTCCGAGACGGGAGTAAAGCTATGTGTGCTGACGAGAGCACCGGAAGGCCACGAATTGCACAACTTGCTCCGTTGGCCGCGAAGTTCTCCCTCGTTAAACTTTCACCGACTGCACACCAACCGCGCGCCAACCACCCGCGCGGGCGCCGGGCCTCGTTCACCGACCGTTCGACGGCTCCCCCGGGACAGACCCACCACCTGCACGGGTGTTCAGAGCCGGGCCGTCCACCGCACCCGGGTGCCCCGGCCGTGCGGCCCGGGCTCGTGCCAGGCGTCGCCGCCGAGCGCCTCGGCGCGCCGGGCCAGATTGCGCAGGCCGCTGCGCCGACCGCCCTCGGGGATGCCGACGCCGTCGTCCGTGACGGTCAGCAGGACGCCCGGGCGCCCGCCCCGGTCGAGCGACTCCGGGTCGCCGCCGACCGGCCGCCCCTCGTCGTCCAGGTGCACGATCGCGTCGACCTCCACGCCGACCCGGGAGGCCCTGGCGTGCCGGGCCACGTTGGAGAGCATCTCCCGCAGTGCGGCCAGCAGTTGACGCCCGGTCTTCTCGCCGACCAGGCTCTCCACCGGGCCGACGAAGGAGACCGAGGGCTTGAAGCCGAGCGCCGCCGCGGTCTGGCTGCACTCGCGCAGCACCCGGGTGCGCAGGGTGTCGGGCGCGTCGCCGTGGTCGTCGTGTTGGAGCGCGTAGATGGTGGTGCGGACCTCCTGGATGGTGGCGTCCAGCTCGTCGACCGCCTCACCGATCCGGACCTTCACCTCGGGGACGATGGCCCGCCGGGCGGCCCCCTCCAGCATCATCCCGGTGGCGAACAGCCGCTGGATGACCAGGTCGTGGAGGTCGCGGGCGATCCGGTCGCGGTCCTGGAAGACGGCGAGCCGCTGCTGGTCGCGCTGGCCCTCCGCGAGCCGCAGCGCGAGCGCGGCCTGCGAGGCGAAGGTCTCGGCGAGCTGCTTCTCGGCGTCCGTGAACGGCTGCGCCCCGCGCGGACGCCAGACGCACAGACCGCCGAGCACCCGTCCGGCGGCGACCATCGGCACCGCCAGCGAGGGGCCGAAACTGCGGGCGAGCCGGATCACCACGGTCGGGTCGGTGGACATGTCGTCGAGATGGACGCTCTCCCCCAGGAGCAGCTTGGCCGCGACGCTGTTGCGCGGCATCAACTCACCCTGAAGGAACTCCGCCACTTCCCCGGACGCGTGGGCGACCCGCATCTGACCGTCCACGGTCGGCAGCAGGATCATGCCCAGCGCGGCGTCCGCCAGCTCCCGCACCTGCTCGGCGGCGACGGTCAGCGCGGACTCCGCCTGGTCGGTGGAGAGCAGCGCGGTCGTGACCGCCGCCGCACCGGCGATCCACCGCTCCCGGCGCAGGCCTTCCTCGTAGAGGCGGGAGTTCTCGATCGCGACGCCGGCCGCCGCGGCGAGCGCGTGCACCACCTGCTCGTCCTCGGGCGTGAAGGCGCCTCCCCCGCGCTTCTCGGTCAGGTAGAGATTGCCGAACACCTCGTCGCGAACCCGGATCGGTTCGCCGAGGAAGGTCTTCATGCCCGGGTGGTGCGGCGGGAAGCCGTACGAGCGCGGATCGGCTGTGAGGTCGCTCAGCCGCAACGGCTCGGGCCGGTCGATCAGCGCCCCGAGGATGCCCCGGCCGACCGGCAGCTCCCCGATCTCGGCGGCCGTGGCGTCGTCCACCCCGACGTGGATGAAGTCCGACAGCCCATGCCCACCCGGCGCGATCACCCCGAGCGCCGCGTACCGGGCGCCCACCAGCTCGGCGGCGCCGGTGGCGATCCGGTGCAGGGTGGCATGCAGGTCCAGCCCCGCCCCGACCGAGACGACCGCCTCCAACAACCGCTGCATCCGGTCCGTGACGGCGGCGGCCGACTGCAGTCGTTCCGACACCTCGGTGACCAGCGTGTCCAGCCCGAGCGAGGAGATCTCGGGGACACGGTGGGGCGCCTGCTCGTCGCCCTTCGGCTCACCGGGAGTGACGGGGTCAGGCAGCGATGGCGTGGGGTCCATGATGATGAGCGTAGTTTGTGCGGATTTCTGCCGATGGATGGCACGACCGACCGCCGATACGTGATCGGCGGTCGGCCGGAAACGTCCCCGGGGACACCCGCCCCGTGGTCAGCCCGCCGGGACGAGCTCCTGCGCGTACGGCACCGAGGCGACACAGCGGTGGGCGATGGAACCGACCAGTACGGGGCTCGCGGTGAGCCGGTGACAACGGGTGCAGCGCCGCGCAGCGGGCTTCCTGGTCTTTTCCTGAGCCATTACGCCACCTTCCCGGCGAGGGTGTGCGGGACACCGGTCGTGATGCTGTCGAGCCAATGCTCCGGGTCGGGCAGGTCGAGCGCGGCGGCGAACAATGCGGCCCTGCGGCGCCGCTGATCATCCGCATTCCGCTTCAACTCAAACTCGATGATCTTCGCCCACCGATCGGCCATTTCGTTCGCGCCGCGCCGCCTTGCTTGGTCCTGCTGCGAGGCGGTCATGCGCTCGAACGCGACCAGGTAGGCGGGCGCCAGGCTGGACGGCTGTTGGTGCACGGTCTCGCGCAGGTCGAGCACCGAGACGGGCCGAGTGGGCGCGCAGATGATGCGCCTCGGCTTGGCCAGCTCTACGGGCTCGGTGGGGGCGCAGACCACGACCAGAGGACGGAGGCGGCGGTGCCGGCCCCGAGCCGGCAGAACCAAGCGAAGGAGGGCCCGTAGGGCGAGGACGATAAAGTGGCGCATGTCGATTCAGCTCCCTAAAGCTGTTCGGCATTGCCCTCGAAGGCCCGGCCAGGCTTTCGGGGGTTTTTCGTTGCGACCCCAACATAGGGCAACTCATCTAAGTTATCTACCCACCTACTCATCTAAGTAGAGCGGATCGGGCTGCCTCTCTAGGCTGCTGTCATGTCTGATCGCCCGAAGCGCATACCGCCGTACCGTCTCGCGGCTGCCGAGTTGGCCGCCGAGATTCGGAGTGGCATCTACGACCAGGGCGAGCCGTTCCCTTCGGAGTCGGCTCTGTGTGCTCGGTTCGGCATGGCGACCATGACCATCCGACGGGCGCTCGAAGTGCTGCGCGAGGAACAAGGTCTGATCACCACCCGGTGGGGCAAGGGATCGGCGGTTGTGCCACCGGCCGAGCGTCCGGCCCCGGAAATCGAGTAGGCCCCGCCCTGCCGGAGTTCACCAGCGGGACGGGGCCGAAGGGGCGCGGGTAGGCATGGGCCGCTTGGAAAGTCAGACAAACGACCCATTGCCGTTGTACGAGGTTCAGCGACGCTCGCGCCCCGGTCTCACGCTATCGGGGGTGCGGGACTCGTACGGCCTTCCCCGGAAGGTCGAGCCAGTAGCTGTGCGACCCGTCGGGGGCCACGGTCAGCCCGAAGCGGTCGGGTCCGGGTTCGTCGTTGTCGAGCCACCAGGCATGCGCCCCGGCCGCCTCGTCCCACAGGCGCCGGGGGCCGTGCTGCCAGACCGTGAACCCGGTAGCGCCGTCCCCCGCCCAGTCCACGGCCGCCCACGACTTCGCGTCCGTGGTAGCGAGCCAGAGCCGGCGAGCGACGCCGTCCACGTCGGGATCGTTGTCCCATGCCTGCCAGACGTCGCCGAGGCGCATGCCGATGGTGAACGCGAGATCCCCCCGATCCTCCGCGATCTCGAACGCGGGCAGGTCAGTGTGTGACTCGTCGGGAACGTGCTCATCGCGGACCACGTCCCGGTAGAGGCGCACCCCGGATCGGTGCTTCCGATTGAGCATGAACGCGCTGTGCGGGCTGAACCACCCGGACGCGCTGCCGTCCTTGCCGACCGTCAGCAGCAACAGGCCCCACCCCACCCACGGGCTGTCCCACGGCAGCAGGACCAGGCCGCCGGGTGCGGTCTGTGCGACCAGGTCCGGCGGCACGGACCGGACCGCGCAAGTTGCGATCACGCGATCGTACGGGGAACCCGGGCCCCATCCACGGCTACCGTCACCGCACACCACCACAGGGGACAAGCCGAGGTCGTGCAGGGTGGTTCGGGCCCTTGCGGTCACGTCGGGGTCGACTTCGATGCTGGTGACCAGGTCCGATCCGAGACGGTGCGACAGCAGAGCCGCGTTCCAACCCGGTCCGGTGCCGATCTCCAGCACCCGCATCCCGTCCCGAAGGTCGAGCATGTCGAGCATGCGGAAGACGATCCCCGGATCGGACAGTGACGACGTGGGGACCGGGTCGTCGTCGGTCTCCCGGCCGTCGTTGATCTGGGTGACCACTGGGGCTTCCGCGTACGCGGAAGCCCACCAGTCGGCGGGGTCGGTGGTCCTGCTGATCGGCTTGAGTGTGTCCGCGTCCCAGATCAGTTCCGGCATGAAGCGGTGCCGGGGGACTGCGTAGGCAGCGGCTTCCCACTCGGGGGCCACATCGTGGCCGAGGTACTCCGCGACAGCCCGGAGCAGGCCGCGCGTGGCGGCCTGCCCCGTCTCGTGCTCAACGGTCAACTACTTCTCGTCCTTCTTGTGCTTGTTGTCGACCTTGCCGCTCTGGTGGTCGGCGGTCGTCTTGGAGTCGCTCGGGTCCTTCTTGCCCCCGTGCTTACCCTGGCCGCCGTCGTTGGAGCCCGATCCGCCCCCGCTGCTTCCGCCCTTGCCCGTTCCCCAAGCCATGGTCAATCCTCCTGTGTGGGTTGTCAGTTGGCTGTGCCAGTGACGGCCGGGGTGCCCGCCCTGGTTGCTGCCTAGTGGAACCCCGTCCCGACGGACCGCCGCTTTCCGACCGCCGGGACGGGAGCTGTAGGGGTCAGTCCGGCGAGACCTGCCCGTGCTGGTCGTAGCGCACGTTCTCCGCGGCGGACTGCGCCATGCTTCGCAGCACGGGGTCGGCGCTGTCGTCCCGGGCGAGATTGGCGACGGCTCCGAGGTTGGCGGCGAAGTCCAACGCGGCGTCGTCGTCGAAGTCAGGGGTTGCTCATCTGCACTGTTCCTTCGGTGGGGAGTATCGGGGTCAGCGAACGGGTCGCCCGCCGACCAGGACCGGGCTGGACCGCTGGGAGAGCTTGGAGTTCAGCGCGGCCTCGACCCGCCGGGCCTGGTCCGGCTGCATGAGGCTGTGCAGCTCGTTCATGGCGGCCCATCGGTGCCCGCGAAGGCCGCTTACTTCGACGGGGGGCACCGTGATGTACGGCTTGTCCCGCTCGGCAATGAGCCCGCCGTCGAAGATGATGTTCAGACCCTCGGGGTACCGGTCGGCCGGGACCCAGTCGACAGTGAGGGTGTGGGTGATGTGGCGGGTAAGGCCGGTCTCGGCGTGGAGGTGCCGGATAGCCGCCTTGTGGGGCGGCTCGTTCGCCTCGGCGCTGCCGCCGGGGAGAATCAGCCCGTCCTTGTAGACCGGGTCGAGGAGCAGAACCCGGCCCTCCATGTCCGTGAGCACCACGACACAGCCGATGCGGCGAACGGGCGGGTTGTGGAGGATGCGGGTGTCTCCGAAAGCCTGCGACTACATGCTCACGCTCCTTGAGTGAGGGGTCCGGCCACCACGCCGGGGTTGGGTGTCGGTGCGTGGGGAAAGGGGGCTCCGCACGGGCGACCTGGGCGGCCTTCTTCTCACCCATGCAGGATCAGTTCGGCCAACTGGGTGGCCAGTTCGGTGGTTGGGCCAGTTCCGATCGCTGATCACGACGTGCACGCCGAGGCGCCCGCGTCGCCAGATCTCGACCGTTCGGCGGGAGCTCACACGTACCCACCACAGACGGTCGGGCTCCTGGTCGCCCTGGTCCCAGCCGAGACCGCCGAGGAACAGCAAGGTGAAGCTGGCGAGGGACAACAGCCGGTCCATGCCCTGCCCTTCGCCCCCTGGACGGGGATCCGATCGAATCGGCGGTCCTCCCGGCGGACATGGGCCCGAACCGAGTGCCGGACGGCGGCGGCGCGCATCCGGCGCGCCGCCGCCGACCAACCGCCGAAGCCCGTGGGTCGGCGGCGGACCGAGACGGCGCTCACGCCGCAACCACCGGATCGCGCAACTGCGGACGACGGCCCGCTGCCCGCAGCAGCGTGTGCGCGCCCAGGGCGACCATCCACAGGGCGACCCCGGCGGTAGCCACCGTGGCACCCGCCGGGCCGGTCGCGGTCGGGCCGGCAAGCGGCAGTTCGAACCAGACGACCTTGCCGCCGCCCTCGGCCGGCCCCCAGCCGTACCGGGAGGCCAGCGCCTCGACCAGCGCGAGCCCACGTCCACCGGTATCCAGGTCGCCCGCCGTACGGAGCTGCGGCGCCCGGTCGCTCCGGTCCCTGACCGACACCCGCAGCACGGCCACGCCGATCGCCACCTCGACCCCGATCTCGCCCACCGCGTGCCGCAGCGCGTTGGTGACCAGCTCGGAGACGAGCAACTCGGCGCTGTCCGCCCTGTCCTCCGGCAGGCCGACTCCAGCTATGCGCAGGACATCCCGGAGCCGACGCCGGGCGACGCCGACGCTCTCGGGCACGGCCGAAAGATTGAAGCTGGTCTCGCACATGGCAGTTCCTCCCGCGGCCGATCAGACGGCATGAGGGTGCTTCCAGGGGAGCGACCGCAGTGGTCGCAGGTGATCGTCGGGCGGCAGCGAACTGCCGCCCGACGGCCAATTGCTGGTTCACAGGTGCATGCAGAGCACGACGGACACGGGCCAGCGAAGCCATCCAGCTAGCTCTTCGCAGCCCGGCACTCACAGGATGTCGCCTCCTCACCCATCAGCGCAAGCCATACGAAGAAGGAAATGAAAACATTCAATTCGAACCTGATTTCGGCCAGTTGAAGCATGAGCGAATGGTGGCGAGCAGGCTCACGGGGCGGGCACACTGGTCCAGCGACACTCAGGAGGGGCGATCATCATGGCTACAGCCGAGCCACGCGTGCCGACAGTCCGTCAGCGTCGACTCGCCGCAGATCTTCGACGCCTGCGCGAAGCGAAGGGGCTGTCGGCCGAACAGGTCGTCAGCAAGTTCCCGGGCATCCTCAACCTGCCCAAGCTCAGCCGGTACGAGAACGCCAGATCCGGCGCCAAGCCCGAGATCGTCGAGGCCCTGCTCGACCTCTACGGGTGCGACGAGGGGCTGCGGACGGTTCTGCTGAAGATCGCGGGGCAGAAGGACCAACGCGGTTGGTGGAAGGGCTACAGCGACACCATCAATCCGATCTACACCGACCTGATCTCGATGGAATCGCAGGCCGTGGAGGTGAAGGCATTCGAGCTGGGCTTCGTTCCCGGCCTTCTCCAGACTCCGGACTACGCAGCCGCGATCATCTCCAGGCTCTCTGCCGTGCCCACAGGCGTCGAGGCGATGGTCGACGTGCGAATCGCACGGCAGCGCGTCCTCACCCGGGAGAACCCGGTGAAGCTCTGCGCGGTCGTCCACGAAGCCGCCCTGGCGATAAACGCCGGCGAGGGCGTCATGCGTGAGCAGCTGAACCGCCTGGCCAAGATGAGCCGGCTCCCGAACATCCAGATCCAGGTCATGCCGGCGAACACCCGCCCGAACCCTGGGCTCAACGGGGCGTTCACGCTCCTTGAGTTTCCACAACGCGCCCTCGACGTCGTGCTGACCGGCGCTACGGTCCGCAGCAGTTGGGTCGAGGATCCGACGGAGGTGGATATCTACCGAGGGGGCTTCCACGAGATCATGGCTGCGGCCCTGAACGTGGACGACTCCCTCGATTTCATCATCGGAAAGAGGGACGAACTCACATGACCATCACCAACGCATCCTCCCTGCCCGTGACTTGGAGGAAGTCCAGCCGGAGCAACGAACGCGACAACTGCGTCGAGTTCGCCTTCCCCGACGCGCCGGGGTCGTTCGTCCGTGACTCGAAGGACCCCGGCGGGCCCGCCCTGGCACTGACCGCCGAGGGCCACGCCGCCTTCATCAAGGCCGTCGCACAGGGCGAGTTCGACTTCGGCCTCGTCTGACCTCGGGCACAACCACGGTCCGGCGCAGACGAAGTGCGCCGGACCGTGCCTGCTGTTCTACCCACCTCGGTGACCAGCGTGTCCAGCCCGAGCGACGAGATCTCGGGCACACGGTGCGGAGCCTGGTCGGGCTCCGGCCCCGAGGCGGCGAAGGCGGGCAGGTCTGGCGTGGGGTCCATGATGATGAGCGTGGTTTGTGCGGATTTCTACCGATACACGGCGCGACCGACCGCCGATACGTGATCGGCGGTCGGTCGGAAGCCTTCCCGGGGACACCCGCCCAGTGCTCAGACCGGCAAGCCGGGGCGGCCGGTCCGGTGATCTGATACCTACTCCATGAGCTGCTCCACCGCATGGACCATCCGGCGAAACGACCTGCTGTTCTGTGCAGCAGCGCGCAAGTCCATGACCGCGGAGAATCTGGCCTGGTGCAAGGTCTCCTTGTACGACTCATGCATCATGCTTTCCAGCTGGCTCTTGGCACCGCGCCGTGCCTCGGGATCGGCCGGCGTCGCCGCGTCGTCCCGCACGGCCGGATGGCCGGCCAGCGACGTGGCAGTGGCCAGGAACCAGGACTCGTACTCATGTCTGGCGATGACGATCTGTACCGGAACCTCGACCAGCTCCGGCCGTGGGGTGATCATACGAGCGAGCTCGACCGGGCAGGTCACGTCGCTGTCGTCCCCGTCCCGCAGGACGAGCACACCGCCCCGCCCGGTCACCCGTGCCGCTTGGACCCGGATCGCCTTTCCCAGCTCCTCCGGCTTGCGCATCTTCCCGGAATCGAGCCGGAATGGCTGCGCGACATCGGTCCAAACCCCACAGAACTCGGCCGCGATTCGGGTGACGAGTTCACGCACGGCCTTGACGTCTCCGTGCCCTTCGACAATGGGAGCGACGACCGGTGCAGAGTTCATCGATCCGCCTTGGCCGCCGGTCCTGCGACAGAGACCGGCAGTAGTTGGTCCGACCGCAACAACTCGCCGGGTGTATAGAGTCCTTCGCGCAGGGCGAGCGCTCCTGCCGCGTCCAACTGGCCGATACGCGTCTCGCCCCCGACTGAACGGACAGCCCGCAGCTCGGACAGGTCGAAGTCGCTACGATCCAGGAGATCCGGGCTGTGGCTTGTGACGATCACCTGACGCCGTTCGCTGGCATCTCGCAAAGCATCGAGCAGAACTCCGGCCGCCGCCGGGTGGAGCGCACTCTCCGGCTCCTCGATCCCGACTGTGCTCAGGGTCTGCCCGGTTCCCGCGAATAGCGACACCAGAACACCCAAGGCCCGCAACGTACCGTCGGACACCGAGTGCGCCTGGAAGCGCCACGGGTTCCTGGCCCCGGGCACCTCCTGGGCGAACTCCAATGTCTCCCAGTTTCCCAATTCTGAGCGGGAAACTCCATGCATTCCAGGAACAATCAGCTGCAGGTAGTCCTCGATGCGAGACTTGTCCGCCTTGCCGCCCTGACTGCGCTACAGACGGTGCAGGACACTGGCGATATTGGATCCATCCCTGTGCAGAAATTCTCCGGAATCCGGTGTCTGCGGTTGCCGCATAACATCAGGATTCAGATTGAATACGCTGATTCCCGCGATCCCGTCGAACACCGGCCGGAATCCTTCAAGGCCTGCGGCGAACACCAGGTAGAGGCGCTGCTCACTGACCGGTGGCATCACCGACTCGCTCTGGTCCACGAGCCGGCCGTTCTCGACCCGGAAGCGGGCGTCGGCAGGTCGATTGCCGTCCCGGCCTCGCGAGTCGAACCAGACGCCGCAGTACTCACGGGAGATCCGGAAGCCACCGCCGCGCACGGCAGCGACTTCAAATCCGTACTCTCCCTCGTAATCGCTCCCCCGATAGTTGAGATCGATCGAGAAGTGCGTCGGATGTCCAGTCGACCTCCTCCGGACCTCGCCCACCCCGCCACGGCTCCTGAGCGCCTGGTCCAGCGAGGTCTGCAGCGACTCGGCCACCAGGCGGAGCGCATCCAGGAAGTTGCTTTTGCCGGACCCGTTGGGCCCTACCAGCAACAGCAGACGGCCCAGTTCGACATCGGCCTCCGCGATGCTCCGGTAGTGCCTGAGCCTGACGCGGGTGAGGGAGAAGGGGTTGTCCTGCATGCAGCCAGTCTGGCATCTCGGACCGCACGCCCTGCGTGCAATCGGACTCCACGAGGGACCGGCGGAGCCGGTCAGGGCACCAGGACGCCGTGCGCCTCCCGTTCGCGCTCGTGCATCGCGCGGAGGTGACCGGACGGGGTGGCCAACAGCTCCGACCAGCGCCCGCGTTCGACCACCCGGCCGGCCTCCAGGACCAGGACCTCGTCCACCGTTCCGTCGTCCAGGCCGGCCAGGCGGTGGGTGATCAGGAGGGTGGTGCGGCCGGCGGTGGCGGTGAGGAGGTCGGTGGTGAGGGCGTCGGCGGTGGGGAGGTCGAGGTGTTCGGCGGGCTCGTCGAGGATCAGCACCGGGAAGTCGGCGAGCAGCGCGCGGGCGAGGGCGAGCCGCTGGCGCTGGCCGCCGGAGAGGCGGGCGCCGTGTTCGCCGACCATGGTGTCCAGGCCGTCCGGGAGGGTGTCGGTGAAGTCCAGCAGGCGGGCGGCGGCGAGTGCGGCGCGCAGGTCGTCCTCGCTCGCCGAAGGCCGGGCGAGGCGCAGGTTCTCCCGGAGCGAGCTGTCGAAGACGTGCGCGTCCTGGGCGCAGAGGCCGATCACCCGGCGGACGTCGTCCCCGGCGAGCGCACGGCTGTCCACAGCCTGTGGACGACCGGCGGCGAGGACGACGCTGCCCGCGTCCTGGTCCAGGAAGCGGAGCAGGGTCTGGGCGAGGGTGGTCTTGCCGGAGCCGGACGGGCCGACCACGGCGATCCGCCGGCCGGGCGTGAGGTCGAGGTCGACGCCCGCCAGCGCGTCCACGGTCTGCCCGGGGTGGCGGGCGGTCAGGCCGCGCACGGCGATCGGTAGTGGTTGTTTTGGTAGTGCCTGAGCAGCGGCCGGTTCGGCGACGGCGGCGGGCGCGTCCAGCACCTCGGCGAGCCGCGCCGAGGCGGCCTGGCTGCGCCGGCGGGCCTGGACGGCGAGCGGCATGCCGGTGACCGCCTCGAAGGCGGCCAGCGGGGTGAGCACCACCACGGCCAGGCAGACCGGGGCGAGCGCCCCCGACGACACGCCGCGCAGGCCGACGGCCGCGGCGGCGGTCACCGTGAGGCCGGTGAGCAGGGTGATCAGGCCGGTGCCGAGCGCCGCGGTGGCGGCCGAACGGGCGGCCAGGCCGGTCAGCGCGGCGTCGGCGGTGCGGACGGCGGCCAGCCGGGCGGGCAGCGCGCCGGCCACGGTGAGTTCGGCCGTGCCGCCGAACACGTCCAGCACGGCGGTGGCGAGCCGCCCGCGCGCCGGGGCCTGCCGCCGCTCGGCGCCGGCCGACCAGCGGGCGGTCAGCGCGGGCACCACCAGGCCGGCGAGCAGCAGACCGAGTCCGAGCACCAGCCCGGCGGCGGGCAGGAACGCGCCCATGGCGACCGCGGCGGCCAGCGACACCACCGCCGCCACCGCGGCCGGGAGCCGCCAGCGCAGGTAGTGGTCCTGGACGGCGTCGACGTCGGCGACCAGCCGGGAGAGCAGGTCGCCGCGCCGGAAGGCGGGCAGCGCGGCCGGGGCGAGCACGGTGAGCCGGCGGTAGACGGCGGCGCGCAGGGTGCCGAGGGTGCGCAGCACCGCGTCGTGCGAGACCAGCCGCTCGGCGTAGCGGAAGACGCTGCGGCCGATGCCGAAGGCGCGCACCGAGGTGACGGCCATCATCAGGTAGAGGACGGGAGGCATCTCGGAGGCCCGGGAGATCAGCCAGCCGGAGGTGGCCATCAGCGCGACGGCGCAGCCGAGGGCGAGCGCGCCGAGCAGGACGGAGAGCGCCAGCCGGGGCTTGGCCACCTCGGAGCTCGACGGAGCCTCCTCGGGCGCGGCGGGGGTCGGGCGCCCGCTGTGGGCGAGGAGCGGGACGTCCACGTCAGGAGCGACGGCGGCCGGCCCTGCCAGCCGGACCCGCCGGTCGGCGGCGGCGAGCAGCGCCGGCCGGTGGGCGACCAGCAGCACGGTGCGCGCCGGGTCGGCGGCCAGTGCCCGGACGGCGTCCACGACTGCCGCCTCGGAGGCGCCGTCCAGGTTGGCGGTCGGCTCGTCGAGCAGGACGAGCGGCCGGTCGTCGGCGAGCAGCACCCGGGCGAGCGCGAGCCGCTGGCGCTGTCCGGCGGAGAGTCCGGCGCCGTCCTCGCCGAGCGCGGCGTCCAGCCGGGTGACGAAGTCGAGGGCGTGCGCGGACCGCAGCGCCGTCCACAGCTGTTCGTCGGTGGCCTCGGGCCGGTAGAGCCGCAGGTTCTCGGCGACGGTGCCGGCGAACAGGTGCGGGTGCTGCGGCACCCAGGCGATCTGCCGCCGCCAGCTCGCCGGATCCAGCTCGGCCAGGTCGTACGTCCGCCCGTCGGCCGCGGTGATCCGGACGGTGCCGGCGTCCGGGGCGGTGAGGCCGAGCAGGACGGCGAGCAGGGTGGACTTGCCGGCGCCGGACGGGCCGGTGAGCGCCACCGTCCCGCCCGGGTGCAGCAGCACCGACGCCCCGTCCAGGGCGGGCGTGCTCCGGCCGGGGAAGGTGACGGCGAGTCCCTCGGCGTCGATCACGGCCCCGGCCAGGGCGGGCGCGGGCACCGTACCCGAGGCGGGCAGCGGCGTCTCCAGCACCCGGAAGATCTCGTCGGCGGCGGTGAGGCCCTCGACGCTGGAGTGGTAGAGCGCGCCGACCTGACGGATCGGGAAGTAGACCTCGGGGGCCAGGATCAGGATCAGCAGCCCGGTCTCCAGGTCGAGGGTGCCGTCCACCAGCCGGAAGCCGATCGAGACGGCGACCAGCGCGACCGAGAGGGTGGAGAGCAGTTCCAGCGCGAAGGAGGAGACGAAGGCGATCCGCAGGGTGCGCAGGGTGGCGCGGCGGTAGTCGTCGGTGATCCGGGCGATGGTGGCGGCCTGGGCCCGGGCCCGGTTGAACGCCTTGAGGGTGGGGAGTCCGGCGACCACGTCCAGGAAGTGGTGGGAGAGCCGGGACAGCCCCGCCCACTGGCGGTCCATCCGGGCCTGGGTGGCCATCCCGATCAGCGCCATGAACAGCGGGATCAGCGGCAGGGTGCCGGCCACGATCGCGGCCGAGGCGACGTCCGCGCCGGCGATCCGCAGCAGCACGGTGACCGGGACGACCACGGCGAGCGCCAGCTGCGGCAGGTAGCGGGCGAAGTAGTCGTCGAGCGCGTCGACGCCCCGGGTGGCGAGCGCGGTGAGTTCGCCGGTGCGCCGGCCCGCCGGGTGGGCCGGGCCGAGCGCGGTGGCGTGGTCGAGCAGCCGGAGCCGCAGGGTGGACTTCACCCGGGCGACGGACCGGTGCGCGGTCAGTTCGGTGAGCCAGCCGACCAGGCCGCGTCCGAGCGCGGTGAGCGCCAGCAGGGCCAACGGCGCGGTGAGTTCGTCGAGCCCGGCCCGCTGCTGGAAGCCGCGGACCACGAGTTCGGCGATCAGGCCCGCCTGGGCGACCACCAGGGCCGCGTTCGCCGTGCCGAGCAGGACGGATCCGGCGAGGAAGGCCCGGGTGGTGCGGGCGTAGCCGAGGAGTCGGGGGTCGACCGGCTTCACGGCGTCAGGCCTGGTCGAGCGGGGCGGGAGCGGCGGGGGCAACGGGAGCGGCGTGCCCCGGGATGTGCTGGACGCCGATCCGCTTGCGGAACACCCAGTACGTCCAGCTCTGGTAGAGCAGCACGAGCGGGGTGAACACGGCGGCCACCACGGTCATCAGCTTGAGCGTGTACGGCGAGGAGGCCGCGTTGGTCACGGTCAGGCTCCACTCCGGGTTCAGGGTGGACGGCATGACGTCGGGGAAGAGCGCGAGGAAGAGCATCGCGACCGCGGCCACGATCGTCGCCCCGGAGAGGACGAAGGCCCAGCCCTCGCGGCCCGCCTGGTTGGCCGCGAGCGCGCCGAGCAGGGCGAGCACGGCGGTCACCAGGGCGGCGAGGCTCCAGCCGGTGCCGCGGTCGGCCTGGGTCCAGCTCAGGAAGACCACCGCCAGCGCCGCCGCCGCCAGACCGGCCCGCAGCGCGGCGGCGCGGGCCCGCTCGCGGATGTCGCCGACCGTCTTGAGCGCGGCGAACACCGCGCCGTGGAAGGTGAACAGGCTGAGCGTCACCAGGCCGCCGAGCAGCGCGTACGGGTTGAGGAGGTCCCAGAACGTGCCGACGTAGTTCTTCCGCGCGTCGATGTCGACGCCGTGGACGAGGTCGGCGAAGACGACGCCCCAGAGGAAGGCGGGGATCAGCGAGGTCCAGAAGATCGCCTCCTCCCAGTTCCGCTGCCAGCGCGGTTCGGGCCGCTTGGCCCGGTACTCGAAGGCCACGCCGCGGACGATCAGGCAGACCAGGATCACCAGCAGCGGGAGGTAGAAGCCGCTGAACAGGGTGGCGTACCAGTCCGGGAAGGCCGCGAAGGTGGCGCCGGCGGCGGTCAGCAGCCAGACCTCGTTGCCGTCCCAGACCGGGCCGATGGTGTTGATCAGCACCCGGCGCTCGGCGGTGTCGCGGGCGAGCGGCTTGGTGAGGACGCCGATGCCGAAGTCGAAGCCCTCCAGGAAGAAGTAGCCGATCCAGAGGACGGCGATCAGGACGAACCAGACGTCGTGAAGTTCCATGGTGTGTCGGTCCTATCGATCCTCGGTGGCCTCAGTAGGCGAAGGCGAGCGGCTTGTCGGCGTCCTCGTCCGGGGCGGGGCCGCGCAGGGACGGGTCCTTCGCCGGCGGCCGCTCCTCGGTGGCCGGGCCGGCCTTGGCGTACTTGACCAGCAGCCTGACCTCGACGACGGCGAGGATCGCGTACAGCGTGGTGAAGGTGGCCAGTGCGCCGATCTGGGTGCCGACGCCCACGTTGGGCGAGACGGCACTGGCGGTGGTCATCAGTCCGAAGACGGCCCAGGGCTGCCGGCCCATCTCGGTGAAGATCCAGCCGAAGCTGTTGGCGATCAGCGGGAAGCCCATGGTGAGGACGCCGATCCGCCAGCTCCACCGGGTGAGGAACGGGCCCAGCTCCCGCTTCGGGGTGAGCATCAGCCTCGGCACCTCCGCGTCCCCGGTGCGGAACTCCGGGGCGAGGAAACGCTTCTTCCGGGTGGTCCAGAGGCCGATCACCCCGGCCACGAAGGAGGTCATCCCGAAGCCGATCATGAGGCGGAAGCCCCAGTAGGTGACGAAGATGCTCGGGATGTAGTCCTTGGGCTCGCCGCCGTACTTGGCGGCCTCGGCCTCGGCGGTGTCGTTGATGCCGGGGACGGAGGAGCTGAAGTCGCTGTTGGCGAGGAAGGACAGGACCCCGGGGACCTCCAGCTCGACCGAGTTGCGGCCCGCGCCGACGTCGCCGATCGCGAAGACCGAGAACGGCGCCGGCGCCTTGGTGTCCCAGAGCGCCTCGGCGGCGGCCATCTTCATCGGCTGCTGGCGGAACATGACCTTGGCCAGCTCGTCGCCGCTGAGCGCGGTGCCCAGGCCGAAGACCACCGCGAGCACCAGGCCCAGGCGCAGCGAGGTGCGCATCACGGCGACCTTCTCGGGGGCGACGGCGTCCGGCTTGCGCTTGGCCTTCCAGAGGTGGAAGGAGGCGATGCCGACCATGAACGCCGCGCCGGTGAGGAAGGCCGCGGTCAGGGTGTGCAGGACGACGGTGACGGTGGTGTCCTGGAACAGCACCGGGACGATGTCGGTGAGCCGTGCCTTGCCGGTGGCCGGGTCGATCGCGTAGCCGACCGGGTGCTGCATCCAGGAGTTGGCCGCCAGGATGAAGTAGGAGGAGAGCACGGTGCCGAGCGCGACCATCCAGATGCAGGCGCAGTGCAGCTTCTTCGGCAGCTTGTCCCAGCCGAAGATCCACAGGCCGATGAAGGTCGATTCGAAGAAGAAGGCGATCAGCGCCTCCATCGCGAGGGGGGCGCCGAAGACGTCGCCGACGAAGCGGGAGTAGTCGGACCAGTTCATGCCGAACTGGAACTCCTGCACGATGCCGGTGACCACGCCCATCGCGATGTTGATCAGGAAGAGCTTCCCCCAGAACTTGGTGGCGTGGAAGTACTTCTCCCTACCGGTCCGCACCCACGCGGTCTCCAGTCCCGCCACGATCGCGGCGAGGCTGATGGTGAGCGGGACGAAGAGGAAGTGGTAGACGGTGGTGATGCCGAATTGCCATCGCGCGATGGTTTCGTGAGCGATTGCCAGTTCCACGTCGCCCTCTCTCCAGCCGACCTGTCGAGGTCATGGTCCGAACAGACTTGATCTGCCGCCGGGGCTCGCCGCCCGAGCGGGCGCACTTGTCCGCTTGTGAACGTGAACACGTTCACAAGCATCAGTATCCACCACCCTTATGTGGGAAAAGCAAGGGGGTGGGGCTTGACCGGCGGTTGACCGGCGGTGATGCCGTGCGCACAGTCTGCGAAGCGGGCCGCCGGGCCACCACGGGCAGCCCGGCGGGTGGGCCCCGGAAGCTGGACGATCCGTAGCATTGACAGCCGGTCGTTCGGCCATCACGGCCTGTTCGAGGACGCCCCTCCGGGGGTGTGCCAGACTCCGCCCTGTGCGAACGATCATCGAAACGATGGCCGACCGGCTGGCCGGGGTGCCGGGTGTGGTCGGTGTCATGCTCGGCGGCAGCCGGGCCCGGGGCGAGCACACGCCCGGGTCCGACTGGGACCTCGGCCTCTACTACCGCGAGGGCCTCGACCTCGACGCGCTGCGCGCCGTCGCCGGCCCGGGCGTCGAGGTGGCCGGGCCGGGCGGCTGGGGCCCCTGGGTCGACGGCGGGGCCTGGCTGACCGTCGAGGGCCTCGGCCGGGTCGACTGGATCCTGCGCGACCTCGACCGGGTCGACCGGGTCCGCGCCGACTGCCTCGCCGGGCGCTACGAGGTGGGCGTCCAGGCCGGGCACCCGCTCGGCTTCTGGTCGCCCTGCTACGTCGGCGAGTTGGCGCTCGGCGTGGTCCTGGCCGACCCGGCCGGGGAGCTGACGGAGCGCCGGGCCGCGTACGCCGGGTACCCGGAGGCGCTGCGGGCGGCCCTGACCGGCAGCACCTGGGAGGCCGGCTTCCTGCTCGACGGCGCCGCGAAGGGCGCGGCGCGCGGCGACACCCTCTACGTGGCGCTCTGCCTCGCCCGCGCCGTGGGCGTCCTGGTGCAGGCGCTGTACGCGGCCGACCGCCGCTGGTGCCTCAACGAGAAGGGCGCCCTGGCGGTGGCCGAGACCCTGCCCACCGCGCCGGCCGGCTTCGGTCCGCGCGCCCGCGCCCTGCTCGCCGCGCCCGGCGGCGACCCGGCGGCGCTCACCGCCACCGTGGCCGCCGCCCGCGCCCTGGTCGAGGAGACCGAGGCCGCCCTGCGGGCCGACCCGGGGCGGACCGACTGAGGCCGGCGGTCAGGCCCGGCCGAGGAGTTGGGTGCCCGGGGCGGAGGCGGCGCGGGCGGTGAAGAAGTCGACGAAGCCGCGCAGGAACTCCGCCCCGGTGATCACCCCGTCCCCGTCGGTGTCCAACTGGCGGAAGCCGTACGAGAGTTCCGCCGGGTGCACCCGCCGCCCGTCGAACAGCACCCGGTACTCGGCGAAGTCCAGCAGCCCGTCCCCGTCGGTGTCGGCGGCCTCGAACACCGCCCGCAGCGCCGGCAGCAGTCCGCCCTCCAGGTACGCCGGGTCGCGGTCGCAGCCGGCCAGCGTCGCGGCGATGTACTCCGCTCGGCTGATCCGGCCGTCCCCGTCGGCGTCCATGCCCGCCCGCAACTGCTCCCACCAGGCCTCGAAGGCGGCGTACACCCGGGCCTCGCCCTCCTCGGAGAGCTCCAGCTGCCAGCAGACGTTGTGCGCCATCGCCCGGAGGTCGTGGGCGGTGAGGTGGCCGTCCCCGGTCTGGTCCAGGACCTCCCGGAAGAACCGGTCCAGCCGGGGCGGCCGGGTGTCCTGCCGCGGCGGCCGCCGGGGCCGGCTCGACGAGCCGGCCCCGGGGGCGCGGTAGCGGAGGCGGTCCGGCAGCCTGGTCGCCACCGCCCGGCCGCCGCGGTGCAGCGCCGCGGAGAGCAGCCGCGCCCGGCGGGTCGGCACCAGGCCGAACCGCTCGCGGTAGACCGCCGGCAGGTCGGCGACGGTCAGCTCGGCGACCACCCGCGCCACGGCCGAGCTCAGCACCCGCCAACCCGTCGGGCCGAGCAGCCGCAGCCGGCGCGGGCAGGGCGCCTCGCGCAGGACGTCGTACAGCAGGTGACGCGCCGTCTCGGTGAACTCCAGCTCCTCGACGGTGGTCCGCCGCAACTGCCCGCGCAGCTCGGCGGCGGTGGCGGGCAGCTCCCCCGCGGACAGCCCGATCACCGTCGCGATCCCGGCGAACTCCCGGTAGGACGCCTCCAGTTCGTCCGCCGTGTACGGCTCGCCGCTCAACTCCCGCATCGCGACGACGGTTTCGAAGAGGGTGAGCAGCACCCAGCGGCGGCCGGCCGGGTCCTGGGCGTCGTACGGGCGTCCGTCCGCCGTGCCGCGGATCCGCCGGTGCGCCCGGTCGAGGCGCTGGACCTCGCGCCAGAGCTGCTCCTCGTCGGCCTGGAAGAGCCGGCGCCCGCTGGCCATGGTGTGCTCGATCCGGCGCCACGGGTGGCCGCGGTAGGTGGAGTGCTCGGCCATCCCGGCCGCGACCACCGGGTGGGAGGCCTGCAGCACCACCAGCCGCCAGGCGACGAGCACGATCCGCCACTCCGAGAGGTCCCGCCGGAAGGACGCCTCGGGCCCTGCTGCTGACGCTGCCATCCGGACCGCTCCTGGAAGTCGGGGAACCTTCGGGTACGGGCGAGGCCCTTCCCGGCGGGCCGACGGGGAAACCAGAAGCAGTAGTCATCAGACAGTCCTACTAGGCAGTGGCTGTCAGCTTCTCCAACTCCGCCAGATCCGCCGCCTCCAGGCGCAGCGCGGCGGCGGCGATGTTCTCCTCCAGGTGCGCCGGCGAGGAGGTGCCCGGGATCGCGAGCACCGACGGCGAGACCGTCAGCAGCCAGGCCACCATCACCTGGGCCCGGGTGGCGCCGTGCCGCTCGGCGACCCGGCGCAGGGCCGGGTGGTCGGGCACCCCGGTGCCGCCGAGCGGGAAGAACGGGACGAAGGCGATGCCCCGCTCGGTGCAGTCGGCCAGCAGCCGGTCCTGGTTCGCCGTGCGGTCCAGCACGCTGAACTTGTTCTGCACCGCCACGACCGGGGCCTGCGCCTCGGCCTCGGCGAGCTGGTCGGCGGTCACGTTGCTGACGCCCAGGTGCCGGATCAGCCCCTCCTCGCGCAGCTCGACCAGCGCGGCGAAGGGTTCGGCGATCGAGGACTGGCTGGGCATCCGGCGCAGGTAGACGAGGTCCAGGTGGTCCACCCCGAGCTCGCGCAGATTGCGGTGGACGGCGGCGCGCAGCGCGTCCCGGTCGGCCGGGTCGAGCCACCCGCCCTCCGGGTCGCGGCCGGGGCCGATCTTGGTGGCGATCACCAGCTCGTCCCGGTAGGGGTGCAGGGCCCGGCGGATCAGGCCGTTCGCGGAGACGTCCCGGAAGAAGTAGAACCAGGCGGTGTCGATGTGGTCGACGCCCAGCTCGACGGCCCGGCGCAGCACCCGCAGGCTCTGCTCGGGGTCGCAGGCGGGCCCGTCCCAGTCGCGGGAGGGCAGCTTCATCGCGCCGAAGCCCATCCGGGACACCGGCAGCTCGCCGCCGAGGAGGAAGGTGCCGGCCGCCGCGGCGGAGGGGGAGGCGGGGGATGCCGGGGACGCGGGGGATGCGGGAGTCGTCGTCATGGCCCCAAGCCTCGGCCCGACTCGCCCGGGCGCCGACCGATCTGGCAGTTTGCTGCCATGAGTACTGATCGGATCATCACTCTGCACGGCGAGCGCGAGCTCGTTCAGCGGGCCGGGCACCTCTTCGTCGCCTCCCACGAGGAGTTCCTGGTCGCCGCCACCGATCTGATGACCTGGTCCGCGGGCGTCAACGCGGCCTTCAGCGAGGGGAAGCGGCCGCACCTCGTCCCCGGCCTGACCATGCGCAAGCTGTACACCCGGCGGGCGCTCGCCGACCCCGAGTCGCACCGGCGGCTGCGGCGGATCGCCGCCTCCGGCATCGAGGTCCGGATCTCCGACGGGCCGATCACCCGCGAGGCGATCATCATCGACCGGCAGACCGCGATCCTGGCCGGCGCACCGGTGCGGGGCGTCCGCACGTACACCGTGGTGCGGACGCCGGAGGTCGTCGACGGCGTGCGCTCGCTGTTCCGCGCCACCTGGGAGACCGCCACCGACCTCGCCGACTGCACCGCCCCGCCGCCCCCGCTGTCCGACCAGGCCCGCGACACCCTGCGCGCCCTCGCCGCCGGCCACACCGACGAGACCGGCGCCCGCCTCCTCGGCGTCTCCCTGCGCACCTACCGCCGCCGCGTCGCCGACCTCATGACCACCCTCGGCGCCGGCTCCCGCTTCCAGGCCGGCCTCCTCGCCCAGCGCCTCCTGGCCGAGGAGGAGGTCACCCCCGCCGCCCCCCGGTGATCCCCGGCACCACCGCCTCCTCGCCGTACGGGGTTTCAGCGCTGGTGGGGGAGTTCCAGGCGGAAGGTGGCGCCGGTGCCGGGGGTGGTGTGGAGGGTGAGGGCGCCGCCGTGGGCGTGGGTGAGGGCGGTGGCGATGGCGAGGCCCAGGCCGGCGCCGCCGCGCTGGTCGTGGCGGCTGCGGGAGGCGTCGACCCGGTAGAAGCGGTGGAAGACCAGGGCGGCCTGGTCCGCGGTGAGACCGGGGCCGGAGTCGGCGACCTCCAGCAGGCAGAGGCCGCCCTCGGCGCCCACCCCGATCCGGACCGGGGTGCCGGGCGGGGTGTGCTTCACGGCGTTGCCGACCAGGTTGGTGACCACCTGGCGGAGCCGGGCCTCGTCGCCGAGGACGGGCGCCGGGCCGGGCGGGCCGCTGCCGGCCGGGCCGGTGAGGGCGACCGGTCGGCTCGGGTCGAGCGCGGTGAGGTCGTGCAGGGCGTCCGCGGCGAGGGTGCGCAGGTCCATCGGGGCGAGGTCGAGCGGGCGCTCCTCGTCCAGCCGGGCGAGCACCAGCAGGTCCTCGACCAGGGCGCCCATCCGGACCGCCTCGTTCTCGATCCGGCCCATGGTGCGCCGGACGTCGGCGTCGGTGGGCAGGGCGCCCATCCGGTAGAGCTCGGCGAAGCCGCGGATCCCGGCCAGCGGGGTGCGCAGCTCGTGCGAGGCGTCCGCGACGAACCGCCGCATCCGGCTCTCGGACTCCGCCCGGGCGGCGAACGCGGCCTCGATCTGCGCCAGCATGCCGTTCAGCGCGACGGAGAGCCGGCCGACCTCGGTGTGCGCGGGGAGCACCGGCATCCGGTGGGAGAGCTCGCCGGCGGCGATCCGCTGGGCGCCCTCCTCGATCCGGCGCAGCGGCCGCAGCCCGGTGCGGACCGCGAAGAAGCCGAGCGCGCCGATCAGCACCAGGACGGCGCCGCCGATCGCCAGGAAGGCCGTCCGCAGCCGGGAGACGGTGCCGTCGATGTCCTCGCGGGAGACGGCGACCATCACGAAGGCGGGGGTGGCGACGGGCGCGGCGAAGACGCTGGCCGGCGCGGTCTGCCGCTGGACCGGCAGGACGATCGCCCGCCAGTTGCGCCGGCCGCGCTGGTCGGGCAGGTCGATGGGGCTGTCGGGGTCGACGGTGGCGGGGTCGAAGCCGTCCAGTTGCGGCGCCGGGTCGGTCTCGGACATCGGCTGGCGCACCACGAACTGCACCTTGCCGTCGGCGGACAGGTACTGGACCAGGTACTGGCTGGGCAGCGTGGCCAGGTACTGCGGGGCGCGCTTGCCGGTGACCGAGGGCTGCGGCCTGGTCTCCGACCAGCTGAGCCGGCTGGGCGCGCGGCGGGCCAGCGGCTCGCCGAAGCGTTCCAGCTGCTCGTCCATCCGCTGGACCAGCTGGTGCCGGACGGTGCCGAGCACCACGGTGTCGCTGACCACCAGCCCGGTGGTGACCAGGGCGAGTACGAGCACCAGCAGCCGGGCGCGCAGCGACAGCCGGCTGAGCGGGCGGCCGGACAGACGGCCGGACAGGCGGCCGAACGGGCGGCCGAACGGGCGGGCGGCGGGGCGCGCGGTCGCGCGGCGGGGGAACGGGAGTGGCATCCGGGCGGCGGGGGGGTCGGGCGGTCAGCTCTGCGGGGGGCGGCGCAGGGCGTAGCCGATGCCGCGCACGGTGTGGATCAGCTTGGGCCCGTGGCTGGGCCCGGAGTCGAGCTTGCGGCGCAGGTAGGAGATGTAGGACTCGACGATCGAGAGGTCGCCGCCGAAGTCGTACGCCCAGACGTGGTCGAGGATCTGCGCCTTGGAGACCACCCGGCCGACGTTGGCCATCAGGTAGTGCAGCAGCTTGAACTCGGTCGGGGAGAGCGCGACGACGATGCCGCCCCGGGTGACCTCGTGGGCGATCGGGTCGAGGACGAGGTCGGCGACGATCAGCCGGCCGTCCTCGGCCGGGCCGCCGGAGCGGCGCAGGATGGCGCGGATCCGGGCGATCAGCTCCTCCAGGCTGAACGGCTTGGTCACGTAGTCGTCGGCGCCCGCGGCGAGGCCCTGGACCTTGTCGCCGACGCCGTCCTTGGCGGTGAGGAAGAGCACCGGCAGGTGGTCGCCGGGGTGGCCGTGCCCGGGGCCGGAGATGAGGCCGCGGCTGGTCTGCTCGCGGAGCCGCTCGACGACGGTGAAGCCGTCGAGGTCGGGGAGCATCACGTCCAGGACGACCAGGTCGGGGCGGTCGGCGGCGATCAGTTCGAGCGCCTCGGCGCCGCTGGCGGCGGAGGCCACCCGGAAGCCGGAGAAGCGCAGCGAGGCGGACAGCAGCTCGCGGATGTTCGGTTCGTCGTCGACAACCAGGAGGTAGGCCTCCCCCTGGCCGCCGCTGTTCACCGCCGATGTTCCTGGTGTCGACACAGTGCCTTGCACGGGGGTTCGCCTCCCGGTCGGACGATGGCGTTCAGCTTGAGGCTAGCTCGGGGAGGCTATGGGCCATCGATGAATGTTGGATTAACACCTTATCGGGCGGTTTTGTACGGAGAGACCCACAGGCCCGGCCTCGATGGTGTGCGCACGGCCGCGGCGGTGCTCCGGCGCGGGTCTGCGTACGGCCGCGGCGGTGCTCCGGCGCGGGTCGACAGTGGTGCTCCGGCGCAGGTCGGCGGGGGGATGCGCGGCCCGGCCCCCCGGGGGAACGGGGCCGGGCCGCGCGGACGTCCGGGCGGCTCCTCAGCCGCCGGACGCCGTCCTGGAGCCCCCACCGGGGCCACCCCCGAAGCCGCCGAACCCGGCCCCACCGGAACCGCCGGCCCCGCCCTCGACCAGCTGGGTCGCGGCGTAGCCGCCGTCGGCCGGGGTGCCGACCACGGTGACGCTCTGGCCGGGCTGGAGGTCGCCGACCTTGCCCTCCTTGTTGAGCTGCACCTTGGTGGAGTCGCCGGTGGTCACCTTGATCGTGTTGCCGTTGGCGTCGGTCAGGTAGACGGTCGTCCCGTCCACGGCCTTGACCGTGCCCCGGGTGAAGCCTCCCTGGCCACCGCCCTGGCCGGCGCCACCGCCCTGGCCCGCGCCGCCCTGGCCGTTGCGGCGGCTGCCGTTGCCACCGCCGCCGAAGCCGGTCGCCCCGGCCCGCGGCTGCTGCGTCCCGTCGGCGGCCGTGCGGCCGGAACGGCCGGCCGCCCGGTCGGGGGCCTGGTCCCGCTGGTACCAGGCGCCGCCGGCGAAGGCCGCCGTGGCGATCACCGCGCCGGCCAGCACCAGCGGCACCCAGGGCAGCCGACGGCGCGGGGGCGCGGCCAGCTCGGCGGTGACGTCCCGGGCGTCCGGCGCGGTGGAGAGCAGGGCGACCTGCTCGGCGGGGGTGCGCGGATCGATCTCGTCGCTCATGGGTCTGCGGTCCTTGGTCACTCGTGGCGGAGGGCGTCGATCGGGCGCAGCGAGGCGGCCCGGTTGGCGGGGTAGCTGCCGAAGAACAGGCCGATGGCGACGGCGATGCCGAACGCGCCGAACACCGACTCGGGGATCACCACCGGCTCGATGCCGACGATCCGGAAGTGCGAGCCGGCCATCCCGGCCAGTACGCCGAGCCCGGCGCCGACCACCGACAGCAGGGTGGCCTCGGTGAGGAACTGCCCGAGGATGACGCCGCGCGGGGCGCCGAGCGCCTTGCGGATGCCGATCTCCCTGGTCCGTTCGGTGACGGTGACCAGCATGATGTTGGTGATGCCGATCCCGCCGACCAGCAGCGAGATCGCGGCCACCGCGCCGAGCAGCACCGTGAAGGTCTTCGTCGTCGACTCGCGGGCGCTGAGCAGCGAGGCCTGGCTGCTGATCCGGAAGTCCGCCTTGGTCGGGTCGGTGATCGCGTGGGTGCCGAGCAGGATCCGGGTGATCTCCGACTGGGCCGCCGCGGTGCTGTCCGCCGAGGCCGCCTGCACCAGGATCTGGTTGACCGAGCCGAAGCCGGTGAACGCGTTCTGCACGGTCGGCAGCGGCGCGATCAGCACGTCGTCCGGGTCGGTGAAGCCGGTGCCGCCCTTGGCCTTGAGCACGCCGACCACGGTGAGCGGGGTACCGCCGACGGTGATCGACTTGCCGACCGGGTCGGCGTCGGCGAACAGCTGCTTCGCGGTGGTCGCCCCGAGCACCGCCACCTTGCGGGAGCCCAGCACGTCGTCCTGGGTGAAGTACTCGCCGTGGTCGATCCGCTGGTTGGCGGTCTCGAAGTACGCCGGGTAGGTGCCGACGATCGAGCCCGGGCTGTACGCGATGTCCCCGTACAGGACGGTGCCGCTGGTGGTCACCACCGGCGCCACCGACCGGACGGCGTGCGGGTCGGCCTCGGTGGCCACCGCCTTGGCGTCGGCGACGGTCAGCTTCTTGGTGGTGCTCGCGGAGCGCGCGCCGCCGAGGGAGGAGCCCGAGGTGACGGTCAGCGCGTTGGTGCCGAGCGAGGTGATCGACTCCTTGACCGCGGCCGAGGAGCCGTTGCCGACGGCCAGCAGCAGGATCACCGAGGCGACGCCGATCAGCACCCCCAGCATGGTGAGCGCGGACCGCACCTTGTTGGCGGCCAGGCCGCCGACAGCGAAGCGGAGGATCTGCCAGAGGATCACGCGGGCACCTCCGCCCGGTCCGCGGCGGGCGGCGGCCCGTCCACCGGGGCCTGCCGGACGTCCGAGACGATCACGCCGTCCACCAGGCGCAGCACCCGCTTGGCGTGCCGGGCGACCTCGTCCTCGTGGGTGATCAGCACGACCGTGCGGCCGGTGGCGTTGAGGCCGTCGATCAGCGCGAGCACCTCCTCGGTGGAGCGGCTGTCGAGGTTGCCGGTGGGCTCGTCGGCGAGCAGCATCGCGGGCGCGGTGACCAGCGCCCGGGCCACCGCGACGCGCTGCTGCTGGCCGCCGGAGAGCTGGTTGGGCCGGTGCCCGGAGCGTCCGGCCAGGCCGACCAGGGAGAGCGCGGCCAGCGCCCGCCGGCGGCGCTCCCCGGCCCGGACGCCCGCGTAGGCGAGCGGCAGCTCGACCTGGGCGAGCGCGGTGGTGCGGGGGACGAGGTTGAAGGACTGGAAGACGAAGCCGATCTTGCGGTTGCGCACCAGCGAGAGCTGCTGCTCGTCCAGGTGGCCGACGTCGATGCCGTCCAGCAGGTAGCGGCCGCCGGTCGGCACGTCGAGGCAGCCGAGGATGTTCATCAGCGTGGACTTGCCGGAGCCGGAGCTGCCCATCACGGCGACGTAGTCGCCCTGTTCGATGTCCAGGTCCACGCCCAGCGGGGCGCCGGTGTCCGGGTCGTACGGGCCGCGCAGCGCGTGCACGGTGGCGTCGCCGTGGCCGTAGGACTTGGTGAGGCGGCGGATCCGGATCACCGGCGGGACCGCCTCCGGGCGGGCCGGGCCCGGAGGGGCCGGGCGCGCCGCGTGGGCCGGGAGGGAGCGGCGGGGCATCAGCGGCCACCGCCCCGGCCGCCGCCCGCGCCGCCACCGCCGACACCGCCGCCACCGCCGCCACCGCCGCCGGCGCCGCCCACCTCCGCGCCGCAACCGCGTCCGGATGGCCCTGATGGCCGGGGCG
>NZ_JBHSOF010000057.1:0-48729 GCF_042656005.1 Kitasatospora misakiensis
GCCGATGCACGCACCCCAACGCCGCCCCGCCCGCCCTCCGGGCGGACGACGGGGGCTTGAAGACGGACCCTGGGGGCGCGCGCCGGGCGCCCCCACCGGCGGGTTCGCTCGCCCGCGCCCCGCGTTCCCCCGTTCGGGTGAGACCGGCGCGCGCCGGGCCGACAGCTCCGTTCACACCCCCGGTGCGGGGCGCTCACACGCCCTGCTCCGGGATCGGGATCGGGCGCTTCTCGATCGCGGCCGCCATGATCTCCGGGAAGACGTCCGGCGTGCAGGCGAAGGCCGGGGCGCCGAGCGCGGCGAGCGCCGCGGCGTGCGCGTGGTCGTAGGCGGGCGCGCCCTCGTCGGAGAGCGCCAGCAGGGCGATGAACTGGACGCCGGCCGCCTTCATCGCGGCCACCCGCTTGAGCATCTCGTCCCGGATGCCGCCCTCGTAGAGGTCGCTGATCAGCACGACGATCGTCTCGGCCGGCCGGGTGATCCGGGACTGGCAGTAGGCGAGCGCCCGGTTGATGTCGGTGCCGCCGCCGAGCTGGGTGGCGAACAGCACGTCGACCGGGTCGGTGAGCTGCTCGGTGAGGTCGACCACCGAGGTGTCGAAGACCACCAGCCGGGTGTCCAGGCTCGGCATCGAGGCGAGGACGGCGCCGAACACCGCCGAGTGCACCACCGACGGCGCCATCGAGCCGGACTGGTCGATGCAGAGGATGACGTCCTTCTTCACCGCGCGCCGGGCGCGGGCGTAGCCGACCAGCCGCTCGGGCACGACCGTGCCGTGCTCGGGCAGGTAGTTCTTCAGGTTGGCCCGGATGGTGCGGTCCCAGTCGATGTCGCGCAGGCGCGGACGGTTGACCCGGGCGCTGCGGTCCAGCGCGCCGCCGAGCGTGGCCCGGGTGCGGTCGGCGAGCCGGCGCTCCAGCTCGGCGACCACCTTGCCGACCACCGCGCGGGCGGTCTCCCGGGTGGTCTCGGGCAGCGCGTGCTTGAGCGAGAGCAGGGTGGAGACCAGGTGGACGTCCGGCTCGACGGCCTCCAGCATCTCCGGTTCCAGCAGCAGCTGCTCCAGCCCGAGCCGGGTGATCGCGTCCTGCTGCATCAGCTGGACGACGGTGGCCGGGAAGTACTCCCGGATGTCGCCGAGCCAGCGGGCCACCTGCGGGGCCGAACCGCCCAGCCCGGCGCTCCGGCGGCCGGAGCGCGACTGGCCGGTCCGGTCCTCCTCGGGGGCGCCGCGGTAGAGCGCGGCGAGGGCGCCGTCCATCGCGGCGTCCCGGCCGTGCAGGGCGCGGCCGGTGCCGTCCGCCTCGCCGCCGAGGACCAGTCGCCAGCGGCGCAGCCGCTCGTCGTCGGGGGCCGGGGCCGGGGCCGGCGGGGCGGCGGCGGGGGGAGTACTGGCGGCCATCGGGGACTCCTCTGGGTGCGGTCGGCGTTCGGGAGGGGGCGGTGGCGGTCCGGGAGGGACGGCGGTGGCGGTCAGGTGTCGCGGCCCCCGGCCTGTCGGGGGATCACCGGACGGTCGGCGCCGGGGGCGGTCGGCAGTCCGGGAGCGGCCGGAAGGCCGAGCAGCAGGGCGACCACCGGCAGCGCGGCGCCGGCCCGGGCGGCGTCCAACTCGGCGGCCTCGCCCGCCGGTTCGGCCTGGCCGGGGCCGAGCGGACCGGCCGCCACCCGGCTGCCGACGGTGTGCCGGACCCCGGCCTCCAGGGTGGCGAAGGTGCGGCGGAGCAGCGGCAGCACGTCCGTGAAGACCTCCACCGGGACGCCGGTCAGCCAGGCGTCGAGCAGGCCGAGCAGCCGGGGGTCGTGCAGCAGCAGCGCGCCGCCGCCGGTCAGGAAGCCCTCGATCCACCCGGCCGCGTCCGCCGGGCTGTTGGCGGCGGACAGCACCAGGCCGAGCCGCCGCCCGGCCTCCGCGGACTCCAGCCGGCCGTCGTCCAGCAGCAGCCGGACGGCGCGCCCGCGCAGCAGCCCGGGGACGCCGGTGGCCGGACCGCCGGAGGGTTCGCGCCGGGCGAGCGCCCGCAGGGTGGCGGCCCAGCGGTCGGCGAGGCCGTCGGCGCCCTCCAGCAGGCCGATCGCGCCGTGCACCTCGTCGAGGTGACCGCGCAGCACGGCGGCGCCGGCGGCGTCGAGGCCGGTGCAGGCGGGCGGCAGACCGACGCAGATCCGGTCGGCGAGGCCACCGGTGACCTCGCCGAGCGCGCCGTGGTCGGTGCCCCGGACGTCGCCGTAGCGCAGCGCGCGGACCAGGGCGGGCAGCGCGCCGGCCAGGTGGGCGACGTCGGTGTCCAGCGCGGCGCGGTCGGCGAGCACCCGCATCACGGCGGGCAGCGCCTCGGCCAGGCCGGCCACCAGGCAGGTCTCCACCAGCCCGGTGAGCTCGGCGAGTTCGGCCGCGGCCCGGGCGGTGCCGACGGCCTTGCCGACGGCGGCCCGCTCGACCGTGGTGCCCCACTGGGCGGCCTCGGCGATCCGGACGGCGAACTCGGGCTGCCAGCACAGCCGCCAGCTCTCCCGGAAGGTGCCGGTGGAGGCGACCGAGGAGCGGGCCGGCACGCCCCAGTCCACGCCGAGTAGGCGCAGCCGGTGCAGCAGCCGGGAGCGGGCCGCGTCGGTCTCCTTGCGCAGGTCGAGGTCGAGGTCGCGCGGTTCGGGCTCGGGCTTGAGCCGCAGGGTGCGCTGGAGCCGGGCGAGGTCGCGCTGGAGCGGGACGGCGGGCGCGTCGTCGGGCACCGTACCGAGCGCGTCGCCGATCACCAGCCGGTCCCGGACCAGCGCGAGGGCGACCTCCGAGCCGTCGCACATCACCGAGCGGACGGCGTCCAGCGTCTCGGTGAGCCCGGCGAGCGGGCGGCCGCGCAGCACGGCGAGGGTGCGGGCCAGCCGGACGGCCTCGATGACGTGCGCGGAGGAGACCGGGTGGTCCTCGGCGCGGAGCAGCTCGGCGGCCCGGGTGAGCCAGCCGGGCAGCGGGTCGCCGTCCGTCCGGTGGAGGTGGTGGTACCAGCCCGGGGAGACGATCCCGGCGCCGTAGCCGGTGAGTTGGGAGAGCCGGCGGTGCGTCCAGGGCACCCAGGTGATCTCGGTCCGCACCTTCTTCGGCAGCTCGGCGAGGAGCGCCCGGTCGTGCGCGACGGTCGGTGTCCCGGCCAGCGCGGGGACGTGGAAGGCCCCGCAGACGACGGCGATCCGGCGGTGGCCGGCCCGGCGGGCGGCGCGGATCCGCCCGCGCATGTACGCCTCGCGCTGCCGGTCGCGCCGGCTCGCCGCGCCGTCCTCGCGCAGCACCGCCATCGCCTCGGCGACGGCCGCGAACGGCGCCAGCGCGTCCTCGCCGGCGGCGGGGCGGCGGTGCTCGACGACGTCCTCCCACCAGCGCTCCGGGTCGTCGTGGCCGGCCGCCTCGGCGAGCCGGGCGATCGGGTCGCGCGGCAGGTCCGCGCCTTCCTCCTCGCCGCCGTCCGGCTCCTCCGCGAAGAAGTGGCCGGCGGGCAGGTCGATGAAGTGGAGCGGGACGCCGAGGTCGACGGCGTGCCGGATCGCCACCCACTCCGGCGAGAACTCGGCGTACGGCCAGAACGCGGCCCGGGCCGGGTCGTCGGCCGCGTGGGCCAGCAGGGCGACCGGCGGCACCATGTCCTTCGCGGCGGCCAGCCCGAGGATCGGCTCGGCCTCCGGCGGGCCCTCCACCAGGACCGCGTCCGGCCGCAGCCGCTCCAGCGCGGCCGCCACCGCGCGGGCCGAGCCCGGGCCGTGGTGCCGTACGCCCAGCAGCGTCACCTCTGCGCTCATCGCGCCTCCCTCCCGACGTTTGCGAGTTGTCCGGTCGTGCCGCTCAGCGGGCGTTCTCACGGGCGGCGCGGTAGAAGTCCTTCCAGCCGTCCCGCTCGCGGACCACGCCCTCGACGTACTCGCGCCAGACCTGCTGGTCGGCGGCCGGGTCGCGGACCACGGCGCCGATCACGCCGGCCGCGATGTCGCCGGCCCGCAGCACGCCGTCGCCGAAGTGGGCGGCGAGCGCCATGCCGTTGGTGACCACCGAGATGGCCTCGGCGGTGGACAGGGTGCCGCTGGGGGTCTTCACCTTGGTCCGGCCGTCGGTGGTGAGGCCCGCCCGCAGCTCCCGGAAGACGGTCACCACCCGCCTGATCTCCTCGGCACCGCCGGGCAGTCGGGGCAGCTCGGGCAGCCGCAGGGAGCGGCCGAGCTGCTCGACCCGGCGGGTGACGATCTCGACCTCCTCCTCCAGCGAGCCGGGCAGCGGCAGCACGACGGTGTTGAAGCGGCGGCGCAGCGCGCTGGACAGCTCGTTGACGCCGCGGTCGCGGTCGTTGGCGGTGGCGATGAGGTTGAAGCCGCGCACGGCCTGGACCTCGGTGCCCAGCTCCGGGACGGGGAGGGTCTTCTCGGACAGGATGGTGATCAGACTGTCCTGCACGTCCGCCGGGATGCGGGTCAGCTCCTCGACCCGGGCGATCCGGCCGTCCGCCATCGCCCGCATCAGCGGCGAGGGGACGAGCGCCTCCCGGCTGGGCCCGGCGGTGAGCAGCCGCGCGTAGTTCCAGCCGTACCGTACGGCCTCCTCCGGGGTGCCGGCGGTGCCCTGCACCAGCAGCGTGGAGTCGCCGCTGATCGCCGCGGCCAGGTGCTCGGACACCCAGGTCTTGGCGGTGCCCGGCACGCCGAGCAGCAGCAGCGCCCGGTCGGTGGCGAGCGTGGTGACGGCGACCTCCACCACCCGGCGCGGGCCGATGTACTTGGGGGTGATCACGGTGCCGTCGGGCAGTTCGCCGCCCAGCAGGTAGGTGGCGACGGCCCACGGGGACAGCCGCCAGCGCTCCGGGCGCGGACGGTCGTCCTGGGCGGCCAGCGCGGCCAGCTCGTCGGCGAACGCGTCCTCGGCGTGCCGGCGCAGGACATCGGTCACGAGGTCGGCCATCGGGGCTCCTTGGGGTCGGCCGTCCGGGCACACGGATGCCCGGGCGGCGGGGTGATCGGGGGGAGCCAGACCGGGGTCCCGGCCTGTGGAACCACCATGCACCGGACCACTGACAATCCTGACCGGAGCTCAGTTCGGCTCGCCCGGGCGGACCGTCGACTGTCAGTCCCGCCGCCTACCGTCGTCGGCATGGAGGAACGCTGGAGCACCGAACACGTCCTGTCCCTGGCACCCGACGCCGCCTCGCGCAAGGCCGCGGGCAAGCTCTCCACGTCCGCCCCCTGGTCGGCCACCGGCACCGACGGCGGCGCGGTCTGGGGCGAGTGCCGGGGCAGCGGCAGCACGCCGTACCGCACGGTCGTCGAGCTCGCCACGCCCGCCTACCGGTGCAGCTGCCCGAGCCGGAAGTTCCCCTGCAAGCACGCGCTGGGGCTCCTCCTGCTCTGGAGCGGCTCCCCCGGCGCCGTCCCGGACGGCGCCGAGCCCGCCGACTGGGCCGCCGACTGGCTGACGGAGCGCCAGGAGCGCTCCGAGCAGCGGGCCGAGCGGGCCCCGGCGCCGGTCGACCCGGCCGCCGCCCGCCGCCGCGCCGAGAAGCGCTCCGCCCGGGTCGCGGCCGGCGCCGCCGAGCTGCGGCTGCAGCTCGCCGACCGGGTCCGGCACGGCCTGGCCGACCGGTCCACCGCAGGACCGTGGGAGGAGGTCGCGGCCCGCATGGTCGACGCCCAGGCGCCCGGACTGGCCACCCGGGTCCGGGAGCTCGACGCGGTGTCACAGCCCGGACTGCTGGAGGAGTACGCGATGCTGCACCTGCTCGCCACCGCCGCGACCCGCCTCGACGAGCTGCCCGCGCCGCTCGCCGCGACCGTCCGCGCCCGGGTCGGCTACACCACCGACACCGCCGAGCTGCTGGCCGGCCCGACCGTCCGGGACCGCTGGCAGGTGCTCGGCAGCCGGACCTCACCGATGGACGGGGGCGCCGACGAGCGGCTGACCACCCGCCGGCTCTGGCTGCGCGGCGCCAAGACCGGCCGACCAGCCCTGCTGATCGCCTTCGGCCGCCCCGGGCAGGCACCCGAACTCGCCCTGCCCACCGGCCTGGTGGTCGAGGCCGAGCTGGCCTACCACCCCGGCGCCCGCCCGCTGCGGGCCGCCCTCGGCACCCGCTACGGCGCCCCCGAGCCCGCGCCCGCGGGCCCGCCGGCCGGCCTGAGCGTCGCCGAGGCGGTGGCCGGCTACGGCACCGCGGTCGCCGACGACCCGTGGCTGGACGCCTGGCCGACCGTACTGACCGGGGTCGTCCCGGTGCTCTCCCCCGAGGGCTGGCACCTCACCGACGGCCGGCACAGTGCCCCGGTGCACCGCGGGGCCGTCACCGAGGCCGCGCTCTGGCGGCTCGCCGCCGTCTCCACCGGCCGCCCGCTCACCGTCTTCGGCGAGCACGGCCACCGCGGCTTCGCCCCGGTCACCGCCTGGGACGGGGACGGCCGGCCGATCGGCCTCACCACGCCCTGAGCCGGGCGGCCGGTCCCGGCGCCGCGCGCCGCCCCCGGCCCCGCCACCGCGCTCCGCCATCGCGCCCCGCCACCGCGCCCCGTCATCGCACCCCGGCCCGCCGCCCGGCGGGCCCCGACCCGACATCCGTCCCCACCCGTTCCACCGGAGGAGGAGGCCCCGTGCCCGACCCCTGGGAGTCCCTGCAGACCACCGCCCTGCTGGGCACCGACCGCCGTCCGCTCCCCGCGCCCGGCCCGGCCGCCCCGTACGACGGCACCGTCGACCGCGCCGCCCCGGCCGCCGCGCTGCTCGAACTCGCCGCCCTGGAGACGGTCCGCCACCTGGCCGGCGCGCTGCCCGCCCTGGTCCGCGCCCCGGCCCCGGCCCCGGCCGCCGAGGACCCGCGCGCCGAACTGCCCGCCGAGGCTGCCCGCCGGCTCGCCCTGCTGCTCTCCACCCGCGGCACCGCCGGCGGCGGCGTCCTCGCCAACCTCGGCGAACTGCTCCCGCAGTGGCTGGCCACCGCCCGCGACCGCGGCTACCGGGCGCCCGCCGCCAGCGTCCCGGCCCTGCTCGACGCCGCCCGCGCCCGCAGCGAACTGCGCCCGGACGCGGTCGCGCTGGCCGGACCGCTCGGCCGCTGGCTCGCCGAGCGCAACCCGGACTGGCGGTTCGTACAGCGCGCCGCCCCGGAACCGCCGCCCGAGGCGGACGCCGCGCCCGCCGAGAGCGACCAGCTCTGGCACGAGGGCCTGTTCGCCGAGCGGGTCACCCATCTGACGCTGCTGCGCCGCCGCGAACCGGCGGCCGGCCTGGCCCTGCTGCGCGGCACCTGGCCGACCGAGCGCGCCGAGGACCGGCTGCTGTTCCTGGACGCCCTCCAGGAGGGCCTCTCGCTCACCGACGAGCCGTTCCTGGAGGCCGCGCTCGGCGACCGCAGCAAGAACGTCCGGGCCACCGCCGCCGAACTGCTCTCCACCCTGCCCGGCTCCGCCCTGGCCGCCCGGATGGCCGAGCGCGCCCGCGCCGCCGTCCGCCTCTCGGCGCACGGCACCCATCTGCTGGTCACCCCGCCCACCGCCTGCGACCCGGCCATGCAGCGGGACGGCATACCGCCCAAGTCGCCGACCGGGCGCGGCGAACGGGCCTGGTGGTTCGGCGAGGTGATCGCCGCCGCGCCGCTCGGCCTCTGGTCCGCGCACACCGGCCTGCCGCCCGAGCGGCTGCTCGCCCTGCGGGTCGGCGACGCCATCGACGAGACCAGCAGCACCTGGGCCGACGACCTGCGCGAGGCCTGGGCCCGGGCCGCCGTCCGCCAGCAGGACGCGGACTGGGCGCGCGCGCTGCTCGGCCCCGCGCCGGTCCCCGGCCCCGGGCGCTCCGCCCGCACCACCGGAGCCCCCGCCAAGCTGCTCGCGGTGCTGCCGCCCGCCGAACGGGCCGTCTGGACGGCCGCGTTCATCGAGACGCACGGGCTCGGCGACGCCTTCCAACTGCTCGGCGCCTGCGCCACGCCGTGGACGCCGCCGCTGTCCACCGCCGTGGTCGAGGCCCTGGCCCGGGCCGCCGGCTCCGGGGCGTACCCGTGGAGCCACAGCGGGGTGCTCGGCATGACCGAGCGGGCGCTCTCCCCGGAGGCCGCCGGGGCGGTCGAGGCCCTGGCCGCCGAGGCCGCGCCCGCCACCGCCTGGGGCGAGACCTTCGCCCGGCTGGCCGGGACCCTGCGGTTCCGCGAGGCGATGCTCGCCGAGCTGGCGGCCTGACGGGGGCGGGCGGCTGGGGACGGCGGACGGCCGGGGGCGGCGGGCGGCCTGACGGGGGCGGCGGGCGGCCTGACGGGGGCGGCGGGCGGCCGGCCCCGCCCCGGCCGTCAGCCGGCGGCGCGCAGGTTGGCCGTGACCCAGGCGACCACGTCGGTGGTCGGCGTGCCCGGGGTGAAGATGTCGGCGACGCCCATCGCCTTCAGCTCGACGATGTCCTCGTCCGGGATGATCCCGCCACAGAACACCTTGATGTCCGCCGCGTCGCGCTCCTTCAGCAGCTCCAGCACCCGCGCGCAGAGGGTCATGTGCGCGCCGGAGAGGATCGACAGGCCGATGCCGTCCGCGTCCTCCTGGATCGCGGTGTCGACCACCTGCTCCGGCGTCTGGTGCAGACCGGTGTAGATGACCTCCATGCCGGCGTCGCGCAGGGCGCGCGCGATGACCTTGGCGCCACGGTCGTGGCCGTCCAGCCCCGGCTTGGCGACCACCACACGGATCGGTCCTGACACACCCATCACTGCCTCCTGGACCTCGTCGTCCATCCCCCCACCGGGCCTTGTGGGCCGCGGGCGAGGTTAACGAGCAATAACCAATCTGAGGGGAGGGTAACGTCACCCGTCCCGGTTGGGCCCGCCGCCCCTCAAGAGGAGGGGAAAATCACAGGCGGCCCACCGCCCCTCCCCTGTTCTACCCCGCAACGGCACGCCCACAGCCCCTTGACAACCGGACTTTTGTCCGGATGTCAGGCTTGCGGCTACAGTCTCGGTCGTTTAGCCCCTCGCCCGACGACGCGACCGAGGCCCACCGAGGAGGCAGCCGCCATGGCTCCCGAAGCAGCACCTCGCCCGACCCGTGCGGAACTGCGCGTCGCCGCCCGCGAGCAGTCCCGGGCCCAGCGCCGCGGCGCCGCCAAGGCCGCCACCCGGACGGCGCTGCTGCGGGTCGCGCTGCCCTCGGTGGCCGCGCTCGGCGTCGCCGCCGCGGCCGCCGTCACCGTCCAGGGCGAGGCCGACCAGCAGCGGGCCGAGGCGGCCGGCCGGATCCCCGAGCAGACCACCGCCGCCGGGGCCGCGGACAACGCGGGCGCCCCGCACACCGAGGCCGCCCAGGCCGCCCAGCAGGCACTCGCCGCCGGTGACGCCGCGCAGGCCTCCCGCGGCGACGCCCGCCAGCCGCTCTCCGCCTCCCAGGGCGGGGCCGACTCCGCCGGGCAGACGGCCGACCAGGCCCCGCCGGAGCGTCCGAAGATCTCCATGCCGGTCGCCCTGCACGGCCTCGGCGAGACGTTCGGCGCGGCCGGTACCCACTGGGCGAAGCGGCACACCGGCATCGACTTCCCGGTGGACGGCGGCACCGCCGTCATGGCCGTCACCGACGGGACGATCCGGACGCAGTGGAACCCGTCGTACGGCTACATGACGATACTCAAAATGGCCGACGGCACCGAGGCCTGGTACTGCCACCTGCGCTCGTACAAGATCCGCAAGGGCACGGTGAAGGCCGGCGACGTCATCGCCTACGTCGGCAGCAGCGGCAACAGCACCGGCCCGCACCTGCACTTCGAGATCCGCCCGGCCGGCGGCGGCGCCCCCGTCGACCCCCTCCCCTGGTTCCTCACCCATGGCCTCGACCCGAGGTGAGACTTCACTCAAGGTAGGCCCCTTCGGCCCGGCCGGATGACCGGGCCGAAGCAGGCGCTCCCTAGAGCTTCTCCACCGGCGCGTAGCGCAGCAGCAACTGCTTGCGCCCCTCCGTACCGAAGTCCACGGTGGCCTGCGCCTTGTCGCCGACCCCGGTGGTGGCGACCACGGTGCCAAGCCCGAAGGTGTCGTGGGTGACCCGGTCGCCGACCGCCAGGGCGACCACCTCCCGCTCCACCGCCGTGCCCGAGCGGCGCGCCGACTGACCCCAGCCCGCCTTCGGCGAGGCCCCGGCCGACCCCCGCGCGGACCCGCCGCGCGACGACCCGCCCGACCCGCCCGCACCGCCGGAGGACTTCCCGCCCCAGGACGACCCCGACGAGAAGCCGCGCGAGGCCGGTGCCGGCGCTCCCCCCGTGCGCTTCCACTCCACCAGCGTCTCCGGGATCTCCTCCAGGAACCGCGAGGCCGGGTTGTACGCCGGCTGCCCCCAGGCGCTGCGCAGCACCGACCTGGTCAGGTAGAGCCGCTGGCGCGCCCGGGTGAGCCCGACGTAGGCGAGCCGCCGCTCCTCCTCCAGCTCCTTGACCTGGTTGAGCGCCCGCATGTGCGGGAAGATGCCGTCCTCCATGCCGGTCAGGAAGACCACCGGGAACTCCAGCCCCTTGGCGGTGTGCAGGGTCATCATCGTGATGACGCCCTGCCCCTCGTCGTCCTCGTCCGGGATCTGGTCGGAATCGGCGACCAGCGCGACCCGCTCCAGGAAGTCGGCCAGCGAGCCGACCGGCGGCGTGCCGTCCTCCCCCGCGTCCGGGCGCTCGCCCGGGTCCTGCTCGTACTCCAGGGCGACCGAGGCGAGCTCCTGGAGGTTCTCCACCCGGGTCTCGTCCTGCGGGTCGGTGGAGGCCTGGAGCTCGGCCAGGTAGCCGGTCTCCTCCAGCACCGCCTCCAGCACCGCCGCCGGGCCCGCCCCGGACTCGACGACCTGGCGCAGCCCGGCCATCAGGGTGTTGAACTTCTTCACCGCGTTCGCCGAGCGCGCGGCCATCCCGTACGCCTCGTCCACCCGCCGCAGGGCCTGGGCGAAGGAGATCCGCTCGCGCGCGGCCAGCGCGTCGACCATCGCCTCGGCCCGGTCGCCGATACCGCGCTTGGGCACGTTGAGGATCCGGCGCAGCGGTACGGTGTCCTCGGGGTTGGACAGCACCCGCAGGTAGGCGAGGACGTCCTTGACCTCCTTGCGCTCGTAGAAGCGCACCCCGCCGACCACCTTGTACGGCAGGCCGACCCGGATGAACACCTCCTCGAAGACGCGGGACTGCGCGTTGGTGCGGTAGAAGATCGCGACGTCGCCGGGCTTGGCCGCGCCGGCGTCGGTGAGCCGGTCGATCTCGTCGGCGATGAACTGGGCCTCGCCGTGCTCGTCGTCCGCGACGTAGCCGACGACCTTCTCGCCGTCGTCGCCCGCCGTCCAGAGCTTCTTCTTACGCCGGTTGGCGTTGCGCTCGATGACGGCGTTGGCCGCGCTCAGGATGGTCTGGGTGGAGCGGTAGTTCTGCTCCAGCAGGATGGTGGTGGCGTTCGGGTAGTCCTCCTCGAACTGGAGGATGTTGCGGATCGTCGCCCCGCGGAAGGCGTAGATCGACTGGTCGGCGTCACCCACCACGCACAGCTCGGCGGGCGGCACCTCGGCCAGGTGCGCGGCGGCCGGGTTCACGAAGTCCCCGTCGACGGTGCGCTTCGGCGCGTGGGCGACCGTGCCGCCGCTCAGCTCGCGGACCAGCGTGTACTGGGCGTGGTTGGTGTCCTGGTACTCGTCGACCAGGATGTGCCGGAACCGCCGCCGGTAGTGCTCCGCGACGTCGGGGAAGGCCTGGAGCAGGTTCACCGTCGTCATGATGATGTCGTCGAAGTCGAGGGCGTTGGCCTCGCGCAGCCGCCGCTGGTAGAGGAAGTACGCCTCGGCGAGCTTCTTCTCCATCGGGTTGGCGGCCTGGTCGGCGTAGGTCTCCTCGTCGATCAGCTCGTTCTTGAGGTTGCTGACCTTCGCGGTGAAGGACTTCGGCGGGTACTGCTTCGGGTCCAGGTCGAGGTCGCGGCAGACCAGGGCCATCAGCCGCTGCGAGTCGGCCGCGTCGTAGATCGAGAACGACGAGGTGAAGCCGAGCAGCTTGGACTCGCGGCGCAGGATCCGCACGCAGGCGCTGTGGAAGGTGGAGACCCACATCGCCCGGGCGCGCGGGCCGACCAGCTGCTCGACGCGCTCGCGCATCTCGCCGGCCGCCTTGTTGGTGAAGGTGATCGCCAGGATCTCGCCCGGCTGCACCCCGCGCGCGGCCAGCAGGTGGGCGATCCGGTGGGTGAGCACCCGGGTCTTGCCGGAGCCGGCGCCGGCCACGATCAGCAGCGGCGAGCCGGCGTGCAGGACGGCCTCGCGCTGCGGGTCGTTCATGCCCTCCAGCAGGGCCGCCGGGTCGATCACCGGGCGGGCGGCGCCGTTGCGGTACCAGGCGTCCCGCTCGGCCTGCTCGGCGTGGTCGGTCTGGAACAGCCCCTCGGGGATCGCCTCCTCGAAGGCGTCGTACGGGACGTCGTCCTCGTACGGCGGCGGCTCCTCGTCGATCGGCGGCGCGGGCTGCTTCGACCCGGCGGCGGCGGGGGCCTCGAAACCGGGGAGCGGGAGGTCGTCAAAGAGGCTATTCATGGCAATGACGAGTCTATGGCCACCCACCGACAAGCCCGCCCGGCCCCTGACAGGACCGGGCGGGCCCGGCGCGCACCGGAGTCAGACCACACGCACCGGGTCAGACCAGCCGGCGCGCGGTGGCCCACCGGGTCAGCTCGTGCCGGTTGCTCAGCTGGAGCTTGCGCAGCACCGCCGAGACGTGGCTCTCCACCGTCTTCACCGAGATGAACAGCTGCTTGGCGATCTCCTTGTACGCGTAGCCGCGGGCGATCAGCCGCAGCACCTCGCGCTCGCGCTGGGTGAGCCGGTCCAGGTCCTCGTCCACCGGCGGGGTGTCGGTCGCGGCGAAGGCGTCCAGCACGAAGCCGGCCAGCCGGGGCGAGAAGACGGCGTCGCCGTCGGAGATCCGGAAGATCGCGTCGACCAGGTCGGTCCCGGTGATCGTCTTGGTGACGTAGCCGCGGGCGCCGCCGCGGATGACGCCGATCACGTCCTCGGCCGCGTCCGACACCGAGAGCGCCAGGAAGCGCACGCCCCCCGGGTCGCCCATCAGCCCGGCCGAGCGCCGCAGCACCTCGACCCCGCCGCCGCCGGGCAGGTGGACGTCCAGCAGCACCACGTCGGGCCGCGTCTCGGCGACCACCCGGACCGCGGACTCCACGTCGTCGGCCTCGCCGACCACGTCGATGCCGGTCGTCTCGGTGCGCCCGATCTCGGCCCGCACCCCCGTCCGGAACATCCGGTGGTCGTCGACCAGCACGACCCTCGCTCGGCGCTCCGGCGCTGCCTCAGTCATTGGCCCTCTCCATCTCCAGCTCAACCTCGGTCCCGCCGTCCGGCGCGGGCCGCACCCGTGCGGTGCCGCCGTTGCGCTTCATGCGGCCGAGGATCGACTCGCGTACGCCCATCCGGTCCTCCGGCACCGTGTCCGGGTCGAAGCCGGGGCCGTGGTCGCGGACGAACACCATCACGGTCCTCCCCTCGACCTCGGCGTAGACCTGGACCGGTCCCCCGCCACCGTACTTGGCCGCGTTGACGGTCGCCTCCCTCGCGGCCTGCATCTGTGCCGCGATCCGCTCGTCCATCGGGCAGTCGCCGACGATCACCACCTCGACCGGGACGCCGTGCCGGTCCTCGACCTCGGCGACCACCGCCCGCAGGCTCTCCGCCATGGTGTCCGGCGCCGCCTCGGCGACCGCCTCGGGGCGGTAGAGCCACAGCCGCAGTTCGCGCTCCTGGGCCCGGGCGAGCCGCAGGACCTCCTTCGGGTCCTCGGCCCGGCGCTGGATCAGGGTCAGCGTGTGCAGCACCGAGTCGTGCACGTGGGCGGCGATCTCGGCGCGCTCCTGGGCGCGGATGCGGGCGGTGCGCTCGGCGCCGAGGTCCTGCCACATCCGCAGCGCGTACGGGCCGACCAGCACCAGCACCCCGGCGAGCACCGCGAGCGAGGCCTCGACCACCGAGCCGATGGTCGAGCCGCTGCCCTGGGTGGCGAGGAAGGCGATGATGCCGGCCACCACCAGCAGCACGCCCGCGCCGACCCGGGTGTAGGCGCCGCGCCGCTTCTCGCCCTCCTCCAGGCCGAACCAGCGCTGCCAGCGCGAGTCGTCGGCCTGCCGCCAGACCAGCGCCACACCGACGCCGACCGCCAGCAGCGGCCAGGTGTACGGCTTGGCGGTCTGCACGTTGAGCGCGTTGAGCAGGGCGATCACGCCGATCACCAGCATCACCAGGGCGGCCAGCTGACCGAGCCCGCCCTGCCGCGGGCCCGCCCCCGCCGTGTCTGAGACGGTGCCGGCCCCGGAACCGGCCGCGGTGCCCGACGCCCCCTCCGCCGCCTCGACGGGCTCGCCGCGCAGCGTGTGCTGCAGCACCTCGCGCATCCGGCCGATCCACCCGCCGCGCCGGCCGCCGCCCTTGCTCAGCTCCCCGCCGTCGCCCACCGGCCCGGAACCCACCGGGACGAAGGCGCCGTTGACGTACACCCAGTGCGGGCCGCCGCCGCGCCGGGCCGGCTCGCCGATGCCGATCGGCACCACGAACCAGAACGCCGCGTACAGCAGCCCCCCGAGCCCCTGGGCGAAGAACAGCACCACGAAGGCGATCCGCACCCAGCTGACGGGCAGTCCGAGGTGCACGGCGAGCCCGTGCGCGACCCCGCCGAGCATCCGCCCCTGCGGACTGCGGTACAGCCGGCGGTACGGCGGCTTCCCGTCCCCGGGCACGGACGGGTCGGCGCCCCCCGGCGACGCGGGCTCGGGGGCGAGGGGACGGGGATCGGAACCGGGTGCTGCCACGGCACCGATGGTTCCACGCGGGCGGACCCGCACGCATCAGGGTGGAGCCCTGACCCTTCTCAGGGACAAGTCAGGGTCCGAGCAGGGGCGGGACCGGTTGGGCGGGCGTCCGGCACCCACCAGGATGGTGGGCATGACCGAAGACCACCGCACCGAGGAGCTCCACGAGGCCGGGCCGGGTGCCCGGCCCGCTTCCGACCGACCCCCGCTGACCCGCGCCGAGCGCCACCGCGTGGTGGCCGGCGTCTGCGGCGGTCTCGGCCGGCACCTGGACATCGACCCGGTGGTGTTCCGCGTCGTCACGGTCGTGCTCTGCCTCTCCGGCGGCCTCGGCCTCTTCCTGTACGGACTCGCCTGGCTGATCGTGCCGACCGAGGCCGGTGCGGACGGCAAGGGCGGCCGCTCCGGCCGTACCGAGCTCCAGCGGGTGCTCACCGGGCGAGTGGACGGCCAGTCGGTCGGCGCGGTGCTGCTGACCGTGATCGGCACCGGCGTCTTCTTCTCCTCGATGGGCGACGGCGACCAGCTCTTCCCGCTGCTGCTGCTCGCCGGGATGGTCTTCCTCGCCGTCCGCTACGACCCGGAGCGCCGGCGCGGCCGGTTCCGCGGCCGGCGCCGGTCGCACGGCTTCGGGCACGGGCTCGGGCACCACCTGCACGGCCACGGCCACGGTGGACCGGTCGGCGGCCCGTACGACCGGCACTTCCCGGACGCCGGCTCCACCGCCGGCGCGGCCGGGAGCGGGTACCGCTGGCCGCCCGAGGAGGAGGACGGGGACGCCCGCGCCCGGCACGCCCGGGAGCGCGCCGCCGGCACCGTCCCCGCCGACACCCCGCACGCCGGCCCGTCCGGCTACCTGTGGGACCCGCGCCACCCCGAGCGCAACCCGTACGGCGAGGCGGCGCCGACCCCGCCGTACGACACCCCCACCCCGCCGTACGGCACCCCGACCCCGCCGCCCGGCGCCCCGGCCCGGCCGTGGTGGCAGCGGACCGACCTGCCGCAGGGCGACCCGCTGCGCAAGGACGCCGGCCCGACCCCGCCGCCCGCGCCGCGCCCGCCCGTGGTGGTGCACCGGCGCGAGCGCTCCCCGCTCGGCCTCATCGGCCTGCTGCTGGCGGTCGGCGCGGCCAGCGCCGTCTGGTCCGCCTCGGCCGACGGCGGGGCGACCGTGCGGGCCGGCAGCGTGCTGGCCACCGCGCTGCTGGTGATCGGCCTGACCCTGGTGCTCGGCGCGAAGTTCGGCCGGGCCCGCAAGCTGGTGGTGCCGGGCCTGCTGCTCACCATCGCGCTGACCGCGGTCGGCCACTCCTCGGTCTCGGCGCAGAACCTGCTCGGCGACCGCTCCTGGACGGCCGCCACGGCGACCGAGCTGGAGCGGAGGTACACGCTGGGGGCCGGCTCGGCGCACCTGGACCTCGGCGGGCTCGACCCGGCCGGCGCGACCGTGGCCACCACGGTGGAGGTCGGCGCCGGCGACATGACCGTGACGGTGCCGGCGGACGTGACGGTGAACGTACGGGCCGAGATCGGCCTGGGCCAGATCCGGGTGCCGGGCCACGACGGCTCGGACGACGGCCCGGGGACCCGCAGCTACCAGCTGCTGCCGGCGAACGGACAGACATCCAAGGGCACGCTCGACCTCACGCTGAAGATGGGGCTCGGCAACATGAAGGTGGTCCAGAAGTGAGGAAGCACCAGCTCGATCTCTTCTCGCTGATCGCAGGGGGGCTGTTCACCGTGATCGCGGTGCTCTACCTGGTGGCGGCGGTGAACGACGTCTCGGTGAACGGCCGGATCGTCATCCCGGTGACCTTCATCGTGCTGGGCCTGGGCGGCCTGGCCGGGGCGGTGGCGGCGGCGGTCCGCCGCTCCCGGCCGGAGCGGCCCGGGCAGGACTGACCGGGCAGGGCCGACCGCGCCGGACCGGCCCGGCCTGGCCCGGGCGCTCAGCCCTCCAGCGGCCCGAGGCGCAGCTTCTCGCCCTCCTTGGTGACCCGGTACTTCGGCAGCGGCTTGGTGGCCGGCCCGTTCAGCACCGCGCCGGTCGCCGCGTCGAACCGGGAACCGTGGCAGGGGCAGTACAGCTGACCGTTCTTCGGCGCGTCGACCGCGCAGCCGGAGTGCGTGCAGACCGAGGAGAACGCGCAGTACTGGCCCGCCTTGGGCTGGACGACGTAGACCGCGTCACCACTGGCCGGGTCCTTGACCTGGGCCGAGCCGCCGACCGGGACGCTCGCGGCGTCCACCGTGACGGGCGCGCCGGCCGGCGCCGGGGCGGTGGGCTGCTTCGCCGTCGCGGCGGGCTCGTCCCGCCCGAAGGTGGCGGTCAGCGAGCCGGTGAGCAGCCCGGCCCCGCCCATCGCGACGGCCGCGATGCCGCCGTCCATCAGGGCCCGGCGCCGGACGTGGTCCTCCGGCAGGCCGCGGACCCGGTCCCGGGCGGACCGCCGGGCGAGGTAGCCGTCCACCGAGAGGTACGGGGTGCCGGCCAGCAGCAGCGGCGTCCAGGCCATCAGGTAGACGAGGTCGTTGCCGAGGTAGTACGGGGAGACGTTCCAGCTGACGGTGAGCCAGAGGCTGAGGCTGATCAGGGCCCCGCCGGCGGCGGCGAGCCGGCCCCAGAGGCCGAGCAGGGTGCCCAGGCCCACCGCCAGCTCGCCGAAGGCGACCAGCAGGGCGAACGGCGTGGGGTGGTCCAGGGCCGGGCCGAGCAGGAAGGAGACCGGGCTGCCGCCCTTGACGGCGCGGGTCTGCGAGACGAAGGAGGCCGGGTCGGCGGAACCGGCCAGGTAGTGGCTGTCGGAGAGCTTGTCGAGCGCCGCGTAGACGAAGGTGACGCCGAGGAAGAGCCGCAGTGGGAGCTGGGCGAACCGCGAGCCTGTCGCCTTCCACGCGGCGGTCCGCCCGGCTCTGCCCGCCGGGCCGTCGCCGGCGTCCGGGGCCGGCCCCGGTCCGGCCGTGCCGTCACCGATGCTCGCGGCCGTGTCCGGCCCGGCCGCCACGGAGCTGCTGGCCTCCGACATTCCCCACACCTTCCCTCGCCGGCCCGTCACCGCCTGACAGGTCCGGACGCATTCTGCCCGGTCGTGAGCGGTTTCGGTGGGAGGGCCCACCCGCCGGGCGCCCGTGGAAACGGAACGACCGCGCCGCCGCTCCCCGGTACGGAAGCGACGGCGCGGTTGTTCAAGACCGGTTCAGGACCGGTTCAGGACCGGCCGGGAGCGGGGAGTGCTCACTCCCACTCGATGGTGCCCGGCGGCTTGCTGGTGCAGTCGAGCACGACGCGGTTGACGTCGGGGACCTCGTTGGTGATGCGGGTGGAGATGCGCGCGAGCACCTCGTACGGCAGGCGCGACCAGTCGGCCGTCATGGCGTCCTCGGAGGACACCGGGCGCAGCACGATCGGGTGACCGTAGGTGCGGCCGTCGCCCTGGACGCCGACGCTGCGGACGTCCGCGAGCAGGACCACCGGGCACTGCCAGATCTCGCGGTCCAGGCCGGCCGCGGTCAGCTCCTCGCGGGCGATCGCGTCGGCCTCGCGCAGCAGGTCCAGGCGCTCCTTGGTGACCTCGCCGACGATCCGGATGCCCAGGCCCGGGCCCGGGAACGGCTGGCGCTGGACGATCTCCTCCGGCAGGCCGAGCTCCTGGCCGACCATCCGGACCTCGTCCTTGAACAGCTTGCGCAGCGGCTCGACCAGCGAGAACTGGAGGTCCTCGGGCAGGCCGCCGACGTTGTGGTGGGACTTGATGTTGGCGGTGCCGGTGCCGCCGCCGGACTCCACCACGTCCGGGTACAGGGTGCCCTGGACGAGGAAGTCGACCGACTCGCCGTGCTCGCCGGCCTCGGCGACGATCTCGGCCTGCGCCTGCTCGAAGACCCGGATGAACTCCCGGCCGATGATCTTGCGCTTCTCCTCCGGGTCGCTGACGCCCTTCAGCGCGTTCAGGAAGCGCTCCTGCGCGTCGACGACCTTCAGCTGCACGCCGGTGGCGGCGACGAAGTCCTTCTCGACCTGCTCGGTCTCACCCTTGCGCATCAGGCCGTGGTCGACGTACACGCAGGTCAGCTTGGTGCCGATGGCCTTGTTGACCAGCGCGGCCGCGACCGCCGAGTCCACGCCGCCGGAGAGGCCGCAGATGGCGCGCTTGTCGCCGACCTGGGCGCGGATCAGCGCGACCTGCTCCTCGACCACGTTGCCGGTGGTCCAGGTGGGGGCGAGGCCGGCGCCGCGGTAGAGGAAGTGCTCCAGGATCTGCTGGCCGTGGTCGGAGTGCAGCACCTCGGGGTGGTACTGGACGCCGTAGAGGCGGGCCTCGTCGTTCTCGAAGGCCGCGACCGGCACCACGTCGGTGGAGGCGGTGACGGTGAAGCCCTCGGGGGCCGCGGAGCAGGCGTCGCCGTGCGACATCCAGACCGAGTGCTGGGCCGGGACGCCCTCGAACAGGGTCGAGCCGGAGCGCGAGACGGTCAGCGGGGTGCGGCCGTACTCCCGGGCGCCGGTGTTGTCGACGGTGCCGCCGAGCGTCTTCGCCATCAGCTGGAAGCCGTAGCACATGCCGAAGACCGGCACGCCGGCCTCGAAGATCGCGCGGTCCAGCTGCGGGGCGCCGTCCTCGTAGACCGACGAGGGGCCGCCGGACAGGATGATCGCCTTCGGGTTCTTGGCGAGCATCTCGGCGACCGGCATGCTGCTCGGCACGATCTCGCTGTAGACCCGGGCCTCACGCACCCGGCGGGCGATGAGCTGGGCGTACTGGGCACCGAAGTCGACCACCAGGACGGTGTCGGTCTCAGGCACGGACTGGACGGGAGTAGCAGAGGACACAGACGGCCTTCCGGCAGCGGAACGAAAGGTGTCGCACGCGGCGCGGCCCCGAAGGTGTGCGGCGGGCGACGGGCGGGGGTCTGGCACCGAGTCTACCGGGCTGACCGGTTTCACTCGTCTGCCCGCCCCGGGGGCCGTGACCGTCCCGGCGGCCGGTTCGTTGCTCCGGGCGGACCGTACGACCGCTCCGCGTCCGCCAGACGCGTCACCCCGCCCCGGCCAGGGCACCCCCGTACGGCACGTGCAGGACCACGCGTGGAGCTCAACCCAGTCCACCGGCGCGCGTGGCGCCGTCGCGGAACCGGTTCGACCGGGGAGCGGCGCGCCGTGGGACCGTGCGCGGGTGCTGCGGCCGGCCAGCAGGGGACAGCGACCCCGGCCGCGACTGGGCCAAGGAGGTGGGGCGGTCGGCCGCCGGGGACGCCCGGAGCCGACCGCCGCACCCGGTCGCGATCCCGGCGCACCACGGCCGCCGTCCCCGCGCCGCTACGCGCTGCTTTGTACGCCCCTCCGTGCGCCCCGAGCAGCGCCACTACACACCGTGATCATCGATGCCGCGCTGCCGTCACCTCGCCCGACACCGGGCGCGGCGGCCCCGGCCCGGGCTCGACGGCCGGTCCGGCTGGAAACGAGCTGTACCGAATCATGCCGAATCGGTTGCAGAGCAAGCCCTCCGTCCAGCACGATGCTGCGTGGAAGAGGTTCTCCCGATGGCCGAAGCGCCACCCGCGGAGGACCGCCCGGTGCCGCCGAGACCTGCGGTGGCAGCGGTTACCACCTCACGCTCCGTGAGCGAGGGCCGACGCAGCCATGCGCACCGGCCCACCGCCACGGCCTCGTGCGCCCGCGCGCGCCGGCCCACCACGCCGGAACCGCGGCGACGCGCGACCCTTCGGCCAACCGACCGGACGGCGCTCCTCCCCCGGCGCCGTCACTCCAGCACCGGCGCAGCCCTGACGCCGCGTGCTGAACGACAAAGGGCCCCGTTCCCCCGCGGGGCCCTTTGCCCTGTCCGGGCCACCTGGGAACGGCCGCCTGGGAACTACGGCGCTACGGCCGGCGGCTCCAGACGCTCGGGTCCGCCGGGCCGTCACCGTCCGGGGCGTCACCGCCCCTGGCACCGCCGGTCGGACCGTGCCCGGTGGACCGCTGCCCGTCCGCCGAGCTGATCACCTCGACCACCATCGGCGTCCCGTCCGCGAACTCCGCCCCGGGCGCCGCCGGGCCCGGGTCCGCCACCGCCCCCGCCGCCGTCCGCCGGTCGCGGGCCGCCAGCAGCGGCGGCACGGCCAGCGCGCCGACGGCCGCCCAGACCGCGTTGGCCACCAGCAGCGTCCACGGCACCAGGGAGAGCGAGTTCTCGAAGCCGGTGTCGCGGCTCCGGCCGCCGAGGCCGAGCACGGACTCGGTGGACAACAGCACCCCCGCCACCAGCATCAGCAGGCTCAGCCCGACCGCGTACACCGCCGCCAGCCGGAGCCGGTCCGCCGCGTCCAGCCGCCGCCGGTACGCCGTCCAGCCGAGCACCGCGGCGGAGGCCAGCGCGAGCAGGACGGCCCAGCGCCAGTCGCCGCCCGCGTCGCGCAGGTCGAAGAGGGAGTGCTCGTCCACGTCGCGCGGGTCCCGCAGCCAGTCCGGGTCGTCGCTCAGCACGCTGGTGCTGGTCCGGAAGGTCGCACCGGAACCGAACCCGAGCAGCAGCAGGCCGAGGTTGGGCAGGAACGCCAGCGCGGCGCCGGTCTGGCCGCCGTCGACCTCGACCGCGACCACCGCGAAGCCGGCCACCGCCGCCAACGCGACCGAGACCGTCAGCGCGCGGCCGGCCGCCAGCCCCGCGACCGCCCAGCCGCGCACCGTCCGGTTGCGCCAGGCCGCCCAGCGCAGCGCGTCCGTGCCGTACACGGCGAACGCGAGCAGCCCGGCGAGCAGGGCGGTCCAGCCGACCGCCTCCGGCCAGCCGGCCGAGGAGCTGTAGGTGGCCCGGCCGAGCAGCCGGGCCGCGGCCGCGTCGTTCAGGCCGAAGCTGCTGCCGCCGGGGTGCCAGGTCGCGCCGGCGACCAGGCCGATCAGCAGGGTCGCGGCGGCCACGGCCACGGCGGTGCGGACGGCCTCGCCGGCCGCCTGCCGACGGGTCTGCTGCTCCCCGGTGCGCTGCTGCCGACGGCGGGCGCCGACCCGCAGGCCCAGCCAGAGGGCGAGCAGCCAGAGCACGGTGACGGTCATCGGCAGGGCGCGGAACACCGTCGCGCTGTCACCGGAGGAGACGGCCGGGCCGCCGACCTCGAAGTCCAGCCGGTACGGCGCGCCGAGGGCGCCCAGGGCCATCGCCAGCGCGGTGCCGAAGCGCTTGCCGAAGGACGGCGTGTCGAAGGAGCCGGTGAGGAAGCGGCCCTCCGGGACGGCGGCGATCAGCGCGGCCAGCAGCAGGACGGCGGTCGGGGCGACGGTCGCCCGCAGCGCGGGGCGCCAGTCGGCGCCGGTCAGCCAGGCGAGGGCGGCGGGCCGCTCCCCGGCCGGGTCGTACGGCCGGCCGGCGCCCCAGGTCCCCCCGGACGGCGGCGCGGACGGCGGGGGCGGGGGCAGCACCGGCGGCGGCAGGTCCGGCTTCGCCAGGGACGGCACCCCGGACGGCGGTGCGGCCGGGGGCTCGGTCGGCGGCGGGGGCGGCAGGACCGGTGGCGGCACCGACGGCCGCCCGCAGGACGCGCAGGCGAGCGCCCCTTCCGCCGAAGCCGCGCCACAGGATGCGCAGATGGCCATGGGCCGCGTTCCCCCCGTTCGAACGAGCGATCTCCTGGTCCCCCAGGGCGCCCTTTCTTTCATCGGGCACGGACCGCTGTCAACCGGTCACGGCCCGCCGGAACGAGCTCGGGACAAACGCCGGGACGAACCCCGGGACGCGCCGCCGGACCGCGGCGCGTCCCGGCCGCGCTCAGCCCCGCTTCTTCGGCACCTCCGGCACCGCCAGCAGCGGCAGCCGCAGCGCGCCGAACGCGTCCGCCGGCACCGCCGGGGCCACCGGTGCGACCGGGCCGACCCGGCGGTAGGCCTCGCCGGAGGCCGGGCGGGTGTCCTCCTCGCCCTTGTTCGGCCACATCGACATGGCCCGCTCGGCCTGCGCCGTGATGGTCAGCGAGGGGTTGACGCCGAGGTTGGCGGAGACCGCCGCGCCGTCCACCACGCTGATCCCGGGGTACCCGTAGAGCCGGTGGTACGGGTCGACCACGCCGGTCTCCGGGGAGTCGCCGATCGGGCAGCCGCCGAGGAAGTGCGCGGTCATCGGGGTGTCGAAGATCTCGCCGACGCTGCTGCCGGCGAAGCCGTTGATCTCCTCGGCTAGTACCTGGGCACCCCGCTCGGCGGCCGGGATCCAGGTGGGGTTGGGCGCGCCGTGGCCCTGGCGGGAGGTCAGCGTGCCCTTGCCCAGGCCCTTCTCCTTCAGCGAGACGGTGATGGAGTTGTCCAGGGACTGCATCACCAGGCCGATGATCGTCTTCTCCGACCACCGGTACTGGTTCATCGACCGGCCGAAGTTCACCGGGTGCTTGACCGAGTTGCCGAGGTAGCGCAGCCAGCGCGGGAGCCGACCGCCGCCCCGCACCTGGGCGACCGAGAGCGCGCCCATCGCGTTGGAGCCCTTGCCGTAGCGGACCGGCTCGATGTGGGTGTTCTCGTCCGGGTGGATCGAGGAGGTGATCGCCACGCCCTTGGTGAAGTCCGCGCGGGCGCCGTACCGCCGGTCGGTGGTCTGCGCGCCGACCAGCGCCTCGGAGTTGGTCCGGGTCAGCTCGCCGAGCTTGGCGGAGATCCGGGGCAGGTGGCCGGCCGCCCGCATCCGGTGCAGCAGCTGCTGGGTGCCGTAGGTGCCGGCCGCGACCACCACCCGGGCGGCGGTGATCGTCCGCGCCCCGGCCTTGACCCGGTCGGTGGTGGACCGGGCGTCGGTGCGCCGGACGTCCACCGCGAAGCCCTCGCCACGCTCCCGGATCCGGGCCACCGTGGTGAGCGGGTGGATCTCGGCGCCGCCCCGCTCGGCCAGGTACAGGTAGTTCTCGGTGAGCGTGTTCTTGGCCCCGTGGCGGCAGCCGGTCATGCACTCCCCGCACTCCACGCAGGCCCGGCGGGCCGGGCCGGCGCCGCCGAAGTACGGGTCCGCCACCTCGTCGCCCGGCGCCGCCCGGGTCGCCCCGTCGGCGTCCTCGCCGTCGCCGAAGAACACCCCGACCGGCGCCATGTGGAAGGTGTCGCCGACGCCCATCCGCTCGGCGGCGGCCCGCAGGTGGACGTCCGAGGGGGTGACGGTCGGGTTGAGCCGCACCCCGAGCATCCGCCGCGCCTGGTCGTAGAACGGCGCCAACTCCTCCTGCCAGTCGGTGATGTGCCGCCACTGGCGGTCCTCGAAGAACGCCTTCGGCGGCACGTACAGGGTGTTGGCGTAGTTCAGCGAGCCGCCGCCGACCCCGGCGCCGGCCAGGATCATCACATTGGCCAGCAGGTGGATGCGCTGGATGCCGTACAGGCCGAGCTTCGGCGCCCACAGGTAGTTGGCGACGTCCCAGGAGTTCCTGGGCAGTTCGTCGCGGTCGAAGCGGCGCCCGGCCTCCAGGACGGCGACCCGGTACCCCTTCTCGGTCAGCCGCAGCGCCGAGACCGAACCGCCGAAGCCGGAGCCGACCACGACCACGTCGTAGTCGAACTCCCGGCCGTCAGCCGAACCCACCATCTGCCACTGCTCCTTCGGAAGTCGTTCGGGACGTTCGGGAAACGGGGAACCGGCAGCGGGGAACCGGCCGCGAGGAACCAGAAACGGGCAACCGGCCGGCGGGCCCGGCTACTTGACGCGCAGCGCCTTCAGGATCCGCAGCCCGGCGGTCATCATCGCCGCGTACTGCCGGTCGTCCTGGCCGAACGCCGGCGCGAGCGGCAGCAGCCGCTGGCTCGCGATCGTCTGCGCCTCGGTGAACCGCAGGATGCCCTCGGCGCCGTGCCGCCGCCCGAGCCCGGACTCGCCCATGCCGCCCATCGGCGAGCCGGCCGAACCGTAGGCCGCGCCGTACGCCTCGTTGACGTTGACCGTGCCGGTGCGCAGCCGGGCCGCGATCGCCCGCCCGCGCCGCACGTCCCTGGTCCAGACGCTGGAGTTGAGGCCGTACGGGGTGGAGTTGGCGGCGGTCACCGCCTCCTCCTCGGTGTCGAAGCGGTAGACGGAGACCACCGGACCGAAGGTCTCCTCGCCGCAGACCGCCATGTCCGGGGTGACGCCCTCCAGGATGGTCGGCTCGTGGAAGAACGGGCCGAGGTCCGGCCGGGCCCGGCCGCCGGCCACCACGGTGGCGCCGGCCTTGACCGCCTCCTCGACGTGCCGGGTGGTGGTCTCCAGCTGCCGGCCGGAGACCAGCGAGCCCATGTCGGCCCCGTACGCGAGGCCGCCGCCGAGCCGCAGCGCGCGGGTGCGGGCGGCGAACTTCGCGAGGAACTCGTCGGCCACCGAGCGGTGCACCAGCAGCCGCTCGATCGAGATGCACAGCTGGCCGGCCGAGGAGAAGCAGGCCCGGACGGCGCCCTCGGCGGCCCGGTCGAGGTCCGCGTCGGCCAGCACCAGCAGCGCGTTCTTGCCGCCGAGTTCGAGCGAGGCGCCGACCAGCCGCTCGGCGGCCCGCCGGGCGACCTCGCGGCCGGTGCGGGTGGAGCCGGTGAACGAGACGTAGTCGGCGTGCTCGACCACGGCCGGGCCGATGACCGGGCCGTCACCGATCACGACCTGCCACAGGTCGGCCGGCAGGCCGGCCTCGATCAGCAGCTCACGGGCCCAGAGCGCGGTCAGCGCGGTCTGCGTGTCCGGCTTGTTGACCACCGCGTTGCCCGCCACGAAGGCCGGCAGGGCGTCGCCGACCGACAGCTCCAGCGGGTAGTTCCACGGCGAGATGTGGCCGACCACGCCCTTGGGGCGGCGGGCCTCGACCGCCTGGGTGAACAGCGGCACCGCGCCGAGGTGCCGCTTGTCGAGCAGGTAGCCCTGCGCGGCGCGGCCGTAGTGGCGGGCGGCGATCGCGACGGCGAGGACCTCCTCGAAGGCGTGCAGCCGGGCCTTGCCGGTCTCCGCCTGGATGAGGTCGAGCACCTCGTCCTGCCGCTTGATCAGCAGGTCGTGGAAGCGCAGCAGGACGGCGGCGCGCCGGCGGACCGGCAGCGCGGCCCAGGCCGGCTGGGCGCGGCGGGCCAGCTCGAAGGCGACCTCGACGTCCGCGGGGGTGGACCGCGGCAGGCCGGCCAGCCGTTCGCCGGTCAGCGGGGCGACGGTCTCCACCACGCTGGGCTCGCCGGTCGCGGTGACCCCGGCGGCGAGGCGGCCGACCAGGGACGGGGGCACGGCCGAGGCGACGGTGCGTCCGCCGCCGGGCGCGGCGGGGTTGCGGCCCGGCGCTCCGGGGCCGGCGGGATCGGTGTCCTTGGCAGCTGCTGTGAGGTCCGACATAGGGCGCAGCCTAGGCCTTCGGCGGCCGGTCCGGTACCCGTCGGTAACAAGAAAACGGTGTGTCGGCGGCGCCCCGTCGGGTCGGCGGGTCGGTCAGCGGGTCGGTCAGCGGGTCGGGGTGAAGTAGTGGAGTACCGCGTTGAAGCGCTGCTCGGCCTCGTTCCACTCGTTGCCGCGTTCCGGGCTGGACGAGTAGATCGCGTAGCTGGTGCCGTCCTCGTCGATGAACTCGGCCTCGATCGCCCGGCGGCGGCCGCCCTCCTTCGCCAGGTAGCTGAACTCCCAGACGGCCGCCTCGTGGCCGTTCACCGCGACCCCGGTCAGCTTGTGCTGCTTGTACTCCTTCAGCGACTTGGAGAGGCTGACCTCCATCTGCTTCATGTGCTCCAGCGGCCGGACGGACTGGCCCACGGTGACCGCGAACTGCAGGTAGTGCGCCCGGTTGTCGGGGCTGTAGTAGATCTGGTTGTCGGGCGTGCTGCTGCGCTGCCAGGCCGGGGTGGTCGCGGGCAGCGGGAAGCGGAAGCCCGCCGGATCGTCCACCCAGTGGTAGCCGGCGGGCGCGGGCGTGCCGTCGACCGAGCCGGTCGGCTGCGGCCCGGCCTGCTGGGTCGGGGAGGGCCGGACCGGGTCGTCCACGGGCGCGCGGTCGCGCCGGACCAGGTAGAGCGCCCCGGCGACCAGCACCGCCACGACCACCGCGAGCGCGAGCACCCGCAGCGCCACCCGGCGCTTCGCCGGTCCGCGTGCGGGCGCATCGGTGTACGGCACCGGCGCGACCGGTGCGGTGGGCGCCCCCTCGGCCGCCTCCCGCGCCGGAACGGTCCCGGCGGGCGGTGCCACCGGGGACTCCTGCGCCTGGTCCGCCGCCGCGCCCGGACCCGGCACCGTGACGGCCTCCGCGCCCTCGGCCGCCGTACCGGCCGCCGTGCCGGGCGCCGGCTCGGCCGAGCCGTCCGGCTCGCCCGACCGGTCCACCACCGGGACCGACTGGGTCGGCGTCCGCACCGGCGCGACCGGCTTGAACCCGAGGGTGTGGCCGGCCTCCACCTCGGCCAGCATCCGGGCCGCCTCGTCCGCGCTCGGCCGTTCGGCCGGGTCCTTGGCCATCAGCGCGGCCAGCACCGGCCCCAGCGGCCCGGCCCGGCGCGGCTCCGGCAGGGGATCGCCGACCACCGCGGCCAGCGTGGTCAGCGGCGAGGTGCGGCGGAACGGCGAGTCGCCCTCCACCGCGGCGTACAGCGTCGCCCCGAGCCCCCACAGGTCGGAGGCCGGGCCCGGCCGCTCGCCCTGCGCGCGCTCCGGCGCCAGGTAGTCCGGCGAACCGACCAGGTCGCCCGGCCGGGTCAGCTCGGCCGAGCCCTCGTACGTCGCGATGCCGAAGTCCAGCAGCACCGCCCGGCCGGTCCCGTGCTCCAACAGCACGTTGGCCGGCTTCACGTCCCGGTGCAGCACGCCCAGCTGGTGGCCCCGGTGCAGCGCGGCCAGCACCTGGCCGCCCACCTCGGCGGCGGCGCGCGGCGGCAGCGTGCCGTCCTGGCTGATCACATCGGCCAGCGAGCGGCCGTCGACCAGCTCCATGACGATCCACGGCCGGCCGTCCTGCTCCAGCACGTCGTGCACGGTGATCACGCCGGGGTGCTTGATCCGGGCGGCCGCGGCGGCCTCCCGCTTCATCCGGGCGTGCAGGATCTCCACCTCCTCCTCGGGGAGGTGGCTGACGGTCAGCTCCTTGACCGCGACCTCACGGTCCAGCATCCGGTCCCGGGCCCGCCAGACCGTACCCATGCCGCCCCGGCCGAGCCGGTCGCCCAGCTCGTAGCGGCCGGCCAGCAGCCGCTCCCCCTCGGCCGACTCCGGCCGGTCCTGCACGCCCATCCGCGACCGCTCCCCCTCATCCACCTGCCGTCACGCGACGGAGGGCCCGGTGCAGACCACTCGGTGCAGACCACTGAATCGAACAGATTCCACGGACACATTAGGCGCCCCGGTCGTACCCCGGTAATCTCCCCCACCCGCCACCCCGGCGACCATGTTCCCACCGGCCCCGTCAGCCTGCGAACAGCACGACGGCCGCCACGCCGAGGACCAGGAGCAGGAACACCCCGCCGACCAGGAGCGGCCCGAGCAGCGCCGGCGGGATCCGCGGCGGCCGGGCGGGCCCGGCGGCCGCCACCCGCGCCGCGTCCGCCCGTACCGTCTCCACGCGTGCCGCCGCCGCCCGCGACCGCTCCGCGGCCGCTCCCGCGCGCTTGGCCCGGCGGCGCCCGGACGCCCCGGTGGCCCGCGGCCCCGGCACACCGGACGGACCGGCCACCCGCGGCCCGTCCACCGGCTCCGGCGCGCTCGCCAGCAGGTCCGCCAGCTCCAGCCGGACCTCCGCCGCCGTCGGCCGCAGCGCCGGATCGGGCTGCACCAGCCGCTCCACCAGCGGTCCCAGCGGCCCGCACGCCTCCGACGGGACCCGCCGACCCTCCCGCACCGCCGTCACCAGCTCCGGCACCCCGCTCTCCGGGTACGGCGCGCGGCCGGTCGCCATCCGGTGCAGCAGCACCCCGAGCGCCCAGCAGTCGCCGGCCGGTCCGCCGTCCAGCGGCCAGCGCTCGGCCACCGGCCCGACCAGCGCGGCCCGGACCTCGTACCGCCGCCGCCCGCCCGGACCGCCCAACTCCTCGGCCAGCGCCTCCTCGGCCACCCCGGGGAGCAGCCCGCCCAGCAGGGCCGCGCCGTCCTCGCAGACCAGGACCGAGCCGGCCGTCACGTTCCCGTGCGCCAGACCCGCCTCGTGCAGCACCCGCAGCGCCGCGGCGAGGTCCGACACCACCTCCGCCGCCCGGTACGCCGAGACCGGCCCGGCCGCGAGCAGCGCGTCCAGCGGCTGCCCGGCCGGCCGCTCCTCGACGGTCCACAGCAGCTCGCCCTCGACGAACGCCCCCGCGCCCTGCAGCAGTCGCGCGTGCCGCGGCGCCGCGGCACCGACCGCCGCCACCCGGCGCACCAGCCGCTCCCCCGGCTCCGCCCCGAGGCCGTCCGGCTCCTGATCCCCGATCAGCGACGCCGGCAGCTCCAGCGCGCGCAGCCGCACGACGTCACCGCTCCGCTCGTCCACGGCGAACGCGCCCAGTGCCTCAGGACGGCCCGCCAGCCGATAACGCCCCGCCAGCACCTGACCCGGGCCCGCTCGCATGCGTGTTCCTCTCCGCTCATCGCCAAGCCTAGTTCGCCGTGGAAGGAACTGCCGGAGCCACCCGGATTACGCTCGGTCCATGGACTGGACCGATCTCATCGACACGGCCTTCGACGTGGCCGGCAACAGCAACAGCGCCAACCGGGCCGCCGCCCTGCGCACCGTCGAGGCGAACGTCGCCCCCGACGAGAAGCCGGTCGCCTCCACGGCCGGACGCCACCCCGACCACTTCCGCAAAGGCGTCCTGGTCCTGACGACCCACCGGCTGCTCTTCCTCAAGGACGGCAAGCCCCCGATCCCGGTTGCGCTCTCGGCGGTCACCGACGCGACCGTCACCAAGACCCGGATCAACGGCGAGGTGCTGCTGGTGGTCGCGCTGACCGGCTCGCACCGCTTCGAGGAGGTGGTCAAGGCCGAGGTCTTCGCCGAACAGCTCCGGGCCGCCGCCCGGCTGGCCCGGGAGGCCTCCCGAAAGGCCCTCGACGCCCCCGCCCCGGCCGCCCCGGCGGCCCCCGCCTCCACCGGCGCCGACCTGCTCGACCAGTTGGAGCGGCTGGCCGCCCTGCACACCGCCGGCGCCCTCACCGACGAGGAGTTCGCCCGCGCCAAACAGCGCCTCATCGGCTGACCGAGCGGGCGGCCCGGGCAGTCCCGGGAGCGGGCGGGCCGCCGCGCCCCCCCGCCCCGGGCGCCGGGAACGGCGGGTCGGCGGATCACCCCGCGGGCTGGAAGGTGTCGAAGGCGGTCTGCCGGGCCTGCGCGTTCTGCGCCGAGGACCAGTCCGCGTCCGGCGTCGTCCAGTAGATCGCGTAGCCGTACTTGGCCGGGGAGCCGGTGACGAAGCCGCGGTTCAGCGAGTGCGTCCGCGGAGTGCCGTTGGTCCACTCCCAGTCGGCCGCGTTGGACCACTCCCGGTAGGCGACGGACTGCAGCTGGACCCGCTGGTAGTTGCTCACCTGCCCGCGCAGTCCCGGCTCGGAGGCCTGCCAGTCGGCGAGCGCGCTGGCCCCCGGCGTGGTCGTCCACTCGATCCGCAGGGTGCTGCCGCCGCCCTTGAAGGTGCGGCGGTTCGACTCGGAGCCCGCCGGCTGCAGCCAGTCGGGCAGCACGATCGAGAAGCCGGACGGGTCCTTGTACTCGTGGTACCCGGCCGGCACGGTGGGCCCGGTCGGCGTCGGGGCCGGGGTCGGCGTGGGAGTCGGCGTCGGGGCTGCGGGCGGTACGGGCGCGGGCGCCGGCGCGGCGGTCCCCGCCGGGCCGGTGCTCTCCGAGGCCGTCACCGGTGCGGCGCCGCCCGGCGTGGCGTCCGCGACGTCCGTGACGTCCGTGGTCGCCACCACCGGCGCGGTGCCCGGCGCGCCCTTCACCGAGCCGCCGTCGGAGTCGCCGAACGCCTGGAGCAGCGCCACCACGCCCGCGATCAGCAGCAGCACCACCACCACCGTCGCCACGGCCAGTCGCCGCCGGCCGGTGCGCGGGTCGGCCCCGGCCGCCTGGGTCGCGCCCAGCGTCCACTCACTGGTGACCGGCCGGACCGACTCGTCCTCCGGCTCCGCCGGGCCCGCGGACCCCGCCGCCGCCTTGTCCTTCGGCGACACCGACGCGACCGGCGCGACCGGCGTCACCGGCGTCTCCCCGCTCCCGGCGTCCTCGGCGCGGCTGCCCACCCGGACCGTCCCGAGCAGTCCGCCCACCGGCGGCTTCCCGCCCTTGCCGGTCCCCAGGCCCGCCACCGGCACCGCCTGCTCGGTGGTGGACTCGGACCGCGCGGTCGCCTCCGCGACCACCCGCTTGAGCATCGAGCTGGTCTGCGGGGCCGTCAGCCGCTCCGCCGGGTCCTTGGCCAGCAGCCCCTCGATGACCGGCAGCAGCGGCCCGGCGTGCGCCGGCGTGGTCAGCTCCTCCGTCATGACCGCCGTCAGGGTGGCCAGCGCCGAGCCCCGGTCGTACGGCGGTCTGCCCTCGACCATCGCGTACAGCGTGCCGCCCAGCGACCACAGGTCGGCCGGCGGTCCGGGCTTCTGCCCCTGGGCCCGCTCCGGGGATATGTACGAGGGCGCGCCGACCAGCATGCCGGTCGAGGTCACCGAGGAGTCGCCCTCCACGCTGGCGATGCCGAAGTCGGTGAGCACCACCCGGCCGGCCTCGCCGATCAGCACATTGGACGGCTTGACGTCCCGGTGCAGGATGCCGTGCGCGTGCGCGGCGCTCAGGACCCCGAGCACGTCCAGCGCGATCTCCGCCGCCCGGGCCGGCGCCAGCGGGCCGTCCTCCCGGATGACGTCCGCCAGCGAGCGGGACTCGACCAGCTCCATGACGATCCACGGCCGGTCGTCCTCCTCGACCACGTCGAAGACGGTGACGGCCGAGTTGTGCCGGATCCGGGCCGTCGCCTTGGCCTCGCGCAGGGTCCGGACGATCAGCCGGTGCTTCTCGTCCTCGTCCACGCTGGCGTTCATCCGCAGTTCCTTGACCGCGACCGTCCGGCCCAGCATCTCGTCCTCGGCGCGCCACACGGTGCCCATGCCACCGCGCCCGAGCACCGCGTCCAGTCGGTAGCGTCCGGCCAGGAGGCGGCCGGTGGAACCCTGCGCCTGGGTCATTCGGAACGTTCCCCCACTGTGCTGCTGGCGGTCGTGATGACGGCACGTCGGACCGGCGTCGGGCCCGAACCAAGCCTCCATCATCCCCTGTCCCGCACGCCCCCGACCACCCGGCCCCCGGCCACCCTGGTCCGCACCCCGGCCCGGCGCGGCGCTCCGTGCCCGATCTGTGATCGAAACCCCTGTCCGCCCAGCTCCGGCCACTGCTACCGTTCGGCAGCTCACCGTCTTTCCGGGGGGAACAGGACGTCCATGACCGCATCCGCACCGGGCGCTGACGGCCAGTCGAACCGGCCGCCCACGGCCCCGCACTTCTCGGTCGCACCGGAACCGGGGACCCCGGAGGGCTACGTGGCCCCCGGCATGCCCGGTGCCCCGGTGGCCGGTTACCACCCTGACGCCCCGGCGCCGACGGCCGCCCCGACGGCCGAGGAGGCCGGCCGCGGGCGCCGACGGCGGCGCCGGCGGACCGGCCGGGCCGTGGCGATCGCCGTCCTCGCGATGCTGGCCGGCGCCGCGGCGCTCGGCTGCGCGCCGACCCGCGCGGAGGCGACCGTCGGCTGGCTGGCCATCGCCTCGGCGGCCGCGGTGCCCTTGGCGCTGGGCCGGCTCGGCGACCCGGTCCGGCTGCTGCCGCCGCTGGGCGCCGTGCTGGCGTCCGGCGCGCTGTTCCTCGGTCAGCTGCTCGGGCAGACCCGCCGGCTGCACGCGCTGGCCGGCACCGGGTACGGCGAGCTGCTCCGCGAAGCCCTCCCGCTCTGGCGCGCCGACCGCCGCCCGCTGGACCTCGTCTTCTACGGCATCGCCCTGATCGGCGGCTTCCTGCTGACCCGCCGGGCCGCCGTCCGCCAGTAGGCCGTCCGGTCCGCGCCGGGGGAACCGAACGGCGCGAGGCCCCCGTCGCGCGGTGCGACGGGGGCCTCGGGTCGCCCAGTGGTGGGCTCAGCCGTGGGTGAGCGCCGGGTTGACGGTCACCTCGACCCGCTGGAACTCCTTGAGCTCGGTGTACCCGGTGGTCGCCATCGCCCGGCGCAGCGCGCCGAACAGGTTCATGGTGCCGTCCGGGGTGTGCGACGGACCGGTGAGGATCTCCTCGGTGGTGCCGACGGTGCCGAGGTCCACCCGCTTGCCGCGCGGCAGCTCCTCGTGGACGGCCTCCATGCCCCAGTGGTAGCCCTTGCCGGGCGCGTCGGTGGCCCGGGCCAGCGCGGCACCGATCATCACCGCGTCGGCGCCGCAGGCGACGGCCTTCGGGATGTCGCCGCTGTAGCCGACGCCGCCGTCCGCGATGACGTGCACGTAGCGGCCGCCGGACTCGTCCATGTAGTCGCGGCGGGCGGCGGCCACGTCCGCGACGGCGGTGGCCATCGGCACCTGGATGCCCAGCACGTTGCGGGTGGTGTGCGCGGCGCCGCCGCCGAAGCCGACCAGCACGCCGGCCGCACCGGTGCGCATCAGGTGCAGCGCCGCGGTGTAGGTGGCGCAGCCGCCGACGATGACCGGGACGTCCAGCTCGTAGATGAACTGCTTCAGGTTGAGCGGCTCGGCGGCACCGGAGACGTGCTCGGCCGAGACGGTGGTGCCGCGGATGACGAAGACGTCGACGCCGGCGTCCACGACGGCCTTGGAGAACTCGGCGGTGCGCTGCGGCGAGAGCGCGGCGGCGGTGACCACGCCGGAGTCGCGGACCTCCTGGATCCGGTGCTTGATCAGCTCGGCCTTGATCGGCTCCGCGTAGATCTCCTGGAGCCGGCGGGTGGCGGCGGCCTCGTCGGTGATCGCGGCGATCTCGTCGAGCAGCGGCTGCGGGTCCTCGTAGCGGGTCCACAGACCTTCGAGGTTCAGCACGCCCAGGCCGCCGAGGCGGCCGATGGCGATGGCCTGCTGCGGGGAGACCACGCTGTCCATGGGCGCGGCCAGGAACGGCAGCTCGAAGCGGTAGGCGTCGATCTGCCAGGCGATCGAGACCTCCTTCGGGTCACGCGTACGCCGGCTGGGGACGACGGCGATGTCGTCGAAGGAGTACGCCCGGCGTCCGCGCTTGCCTCGCCCGATCTCGATCTCAGTCACTTCGAGCCCTTCTTCTGGTGTTGCTCATGCCCGCCGGGTCACCCCGGCCGCCCCCAGTATCCCGCACCCACCCGCCGCCGCACGGCGCCGCCCGCTCCGCGGACCGGCTGCGACCGGTGCCCGGACGGCCGGGAGGGCCCGCCACCGACGGGTGACGGGCCCTCCTGACGCGGGTGCGATCAGCGGCTGGTGTAGTTCGGCGCCTCGACGGTCATCTGGATGTCGTGCGGGTGGCTCTCCTTGAGGCCCGCCGAGGTGATCCGGACGAACCGGCCCTTGCTCTCCATCTCGGCGACGGTGGCGGCACCCACGTAGCCCATGGTCTGGCGCAGGCCGCCGATCAGCTGGTAGAGCACCGCGGAGAGCGGGCCGCGGTAGGGGACCTGGCCCTCGATGCCCTCGGCGATCAGCTTCTCGTCGGAGGTGACGTCGCCCTGGAAGTAGCGGTCCTTGGAGAAGGACCTCGCCTGCCCGCGCGACTGCATGGCGCCCAGCGAGCCCATGCCGCGGTAGGACTTGAACTGCTTGCCGTTGATGAACAGCAGCTCGCCCGGGGACTCCTCGCAGCCGGCCAGCAGCGAGCCGAGCATCACGGTGTCGGCACCGGCGGCCAGCGCCTTGCCGATGTCGCCCGAGTACTGCAGGCCGCCGTCGCCGATGACCGGCACGCCGGCCGCCTGGCAGGCCAGCGCGGCCTCGTAGATCGCGGTGACCTGCGGGACGCCGATGCCGGCGACCACGCGGGTGGTGCAGATGGAGCCCGGGCCGACGCCGACCTTGACGCCGTCCACGCCGGCGTCGATCAGCGCCTGGGCGCCGTCGCGGGTGGCGACGTTGCCGCCGACCACGTCGACCTTGACGGCCGACTTGATCTTCTGGATCCAGGCCAGCGCGTTGTGGCTGTGGCCGTGCGAGGTGTCGACGACCAGGAAGTCCACACCCGCCTCGACCAGGGCCTGGGCGCGGTCGAAGGCCTCGGCGCTGGCACCGACGGCGGCGCCGACCAGCAGCCGGCCCTCGGAGTCCTTGGCGGCGTTCGGGTACTGCTCGGCCTTGACGAAGTCCTTGACGGTGATGAGGCCCTTGATCCGGCCGTCGTCGTCGACCAGCGGCAGCTTCTCGATCTTGTGGCGGCGGAGCAGCGCCATCGCGTCGACGCCGGAGATGCCGACCTTGCCGGTGATCAGCGGCATCGGGGTCATGATCTCGCGGACCCGGCGGGTGCGGTCCGTCTCGAAGGCCATGTCGCGGTTGGTGACGATGCCGAGCAGCTTGCCGCTCTCGTCGGCGATCGGCACGCCGGAGATCCGGAACTTCGCGCAGAGCGCGTCGGCCTCGGCGAGCGTGGTGTCCGGGCCGACCGTGATCGGGTCGCTGACCATGCCGGACTCGGAGCGCTTCACCAGGTCGACCTGGTTGGCCTGGTCCTCGACCGAGAGGTTGCGGTGCAGGACGCCGACGCCGCCCTGACGGGCCATCGCGATCGCCATCCGCGACTCGGTGACCTTGTCCATCGCGGCGGAGAGCAGCGGGATGTTCACCCGCACGTTGCGGGAGACCCGCGAGGAGGTGTCGACCTGGTTCGGCAGCACCTCGGACGCCCCCGGCAGCAGCAGGACGTCGTCGTACGTGAGCCCGAGCATCGCGAACTTCTCGGGTACGCCTGCGGCGTTGTAAGACATTTCGGGGGTACCTTCCGTGGCCGGCCTAATCCGCTCGCGCCCTGAGGATGGGGGCGCTGTCATCAGCTCACTCGCTCGGACCGCCGAAAGCCCGGTGTTCTTTGGAGGATCCTCCAGGGGAACCCCGTACGCACCGTCGAAACTTTGGCAACCCGCCCAGGCGCCGATACCCCATGGTACTGGCACCGCGAATGGGAACCTCGTGCGCCCTTGACAACACCCATCACGCATGAGCCATTCCGCAATTTCGCCCGCTCGGGGGCGGATTAGGGGGCCCCTGGGCTAGGACGACTCCTCGGCGAGGGCCCGCAGTCGGCTCAGGGCGCGGTGCTGGGCGACCCGGACGGCCCCCGGCGACATGCCGAGCACCTCGCCGGTCTCCTCCGCCGAGAGCCCGGCGGCCACCCGCAGCAGCACCAGTTCGCGCTGGCGGGCCGGCAGGTTGGAGAGCAGTTCCTTGGCCCAGGCCGCGTCACTGCTGAGCAGCGCCCGCTCCTCCGGGCCGAGCGCGTCGTCCGGCACCTCCGGCAGGTCGTCCTGCGGGACCACCGTCGAGCCGGGCCCGCGCATCGCGGCCCGCTGCAGATCGGCGATCTTGTGCGCGGCGATCCCGTAGACGAAGGCCTCGAACGGCCGCCCCTGGTCCCGGTAGCGCGGCAGTGCGCAGAGCACCGCGACGCAGACCTCCTGGGCGATGTCGTCGACGTGGTGGCGGGCGCCGCCGGGCAGCCGGACCAGCCGGCCGCGGCAGTAGCGCAGGGCCAGCGGGTGGACGTGGGCGAGCAGCGCGTCGATCGCCGGACCCTCGCCGCGGACGGCGGCGGCGACCAGTTCGGCGAGCGCGCCCGGCCCGTCGGCCGGTTCCGCGTACGCCCGGCCGGGCCCGGGCGTAGGGGGCTCGGCCTCCACCGGGTCCGCCTCACCGGGAGACCCGGTCACGTCGTCACGCATCGGTCCATGGTGCCTGGTCGTGAGGGAAAACGCGGCACCGCGTCCGGAGTTGTGCACCGGAACGTTATGCGGTGCCGCTCCGGTACGCACCACCGGCCCCTCCTGCACCGTCCCGCCTCCCGCCCCGCCGCCGTGGGCGATTCCGTCCGCAGCGCCGTCCGCCGAGTCTCCTGCGGCTGCGTGGTTCGCCGCAGTTCCTGTCCGCTGGTCCCCGAGGTGCTCCACTCCTCCATGGTGCAACCTCGGGACCGTAACGTCACACGCCCCCGCACGGACAATCGCGAGCAGCGTGCCGGAACCGGCGGCGCCGCCGGCGGTCAGCGGACCAGACCCCAGCGGAAGCCCAGGGCCACCGCGTGCGCGCGGTCCGAGGCGCCGAGCTTCTTGAACAGGCGTCGGGCGTGGGTCTTGACGGTGTCCTCGGAGAGGAAGAGCTCGCGGCCGATCTCGGCGTTGCTGCGGCCGTGGCTCATGCCTTCGAGCACCTGGATCTCACGCGCCGTCAGGGTCGGCGCGGCGCCCATGTCGGGGCTGCGCAGCCGGCGGGGCGCGAGCCGCCAGGTCGGGTCGGCGAGGGCCTGGGTCACGGTGGCCCGCAGTTCGGCGCGCGAGGCGTCCTTGTGCAGGTATCCGCGCGCGCCCGCCGCGACGGCGAGGGCGACACCGTCGAGGTCCTCGGCGACGGTGAGCATGATGATCCGGGCGCCCGGGTCGGCGGACAGCAGCCGCCGAACCGTCTCCACCCCGCCGAGGCCGGGCATCCGGACGTCCATCAGGACGAGATCGGAGCGGTCGGCCACCCAGCGGCGGAGGACCTCCTCCCCGTTCGTCGCGGTGGTGACCCGGTCGACACCGGGTACGGTCGCGACCGCGCGGCGAAGCGCCTCGCGGGCGAGCGGGGAATCGTCGCAAACGAGAACGGAAGTCATGACCGTCGTCCTCCGCAGCTGATCCGCGTCACGTTGAGCCTCCTGGCTGGTACGAACCTCTCCGACACGGCCGATCGGCGTTCGGACTTCCGTGCTGATCGCCTGGCATTCCCCGCGATCGTTCCCGACGTCCGACGCCCGCTAACCGCCTCCGCACTTCCAACGACCGTCACTCGAATGAGTTACGGCCTTCAGGGCCATCTCCACCACTGTACGTGGCCGACCCGTTACCGATCAGCCGCATCGCGGTGCACACGCCGCACTTTTGTGCAGCTCGCGCGCGGTGGGCGTACGACCCGCACACCCGCGAGGCACTCCGCGCGCCCGCCGGCCACCCGATTGCCACGCTTGCGCCGGTCTACTGCGAGCCCGACAGTCATGCCCACTTTGCCCGGTTTTAGAGCTTTTGTATGGTCATTGACTGTTGTGCCACTCTGTGGGTGACTTGTCCATGGAGTTGCCGTAAGTCATATTTCCAGGTGTCCACACCGCGCCGGACGCCCCGCCAAGCCGCCTCCAGCGCAACCCGCTGGTGACGGCCCGCGGTCGACGACCTCTGAAGGGAATGAGCCATGGCAGATTTCTCCCGCCTCCCCGGCCCCAATGCGGATCTCTGGGACTGGCAGCTCTCCGCAGCCTGCCGCGGCGTGGACAGCTCGCTCTTCTTCCACCCCGAGGGAGAGCGCGGCGCGGCCCGCAGCTCACGGGAGGCCAGCGCCAAGGAGGTCTGCATGCGCTGCCCGGTCCGTACCGAGTGCGCCGCGCACGCCCTGGCGGTCCGCGAGCCGTACGGCGTCTGGGGAGGCCTCACCGAGGACGAGCGCGAGGAGATGATGGGCCGTTCGCGGCACCGTCTGGTGGAGGTTCCGCTCGTCGCGCCGAGCGTGGTCCAGCAGTAGGCCGAGGGTTTCGCCCCGCCGAGAAGAAACGTTTCTTCTCGGGGGTCTTCCCGGGGCGAGGTCTGCCCGGAGCCCGGCCAACCGGGCCCGGCCCGGCTCCCGGGCGGGCGTCAGCGCCCGGCCGCGGCCCCCGACAGCCGCTCCAGCATCAGCGCCACCGCCGGCACCTCGGCGAGGTCCGGCAGGGTCAGCGCGACCACCTGCCGCACCGCCGGCGCCCCGGAGGCGGTGTGCACCGCCACCGTCGCCACCCCGTCCGGGCGCACCGACTGCAGCGCCAGCCCGGGCAGCACCGCCACCCCGAGCCCGGCGGCCACCAACCCGACCACCGCCGGATAGTCGTCGGTCGCGAAGTCGATCCGCGGCTCGAAGCCGGCGCCCGCGCACAGCTCCACCAGGTGCCCCCGGCACTGCGGGCAGCCGGCGATCCACTGCTCCCCCGCCAGCTCGGCCAGCCGCACCGGCCCGCCGCGCCCGGCCAGCCGGTGCCCGGCGGGCAGCAGGCCGACCAGCGGGTCGTCCAGCAGCGGGGTGGCCACCAGATCGGACCAGTCGGCGCCGGCGCTCAGCTGCTGCGCCTCCAGATTGGCCTCGGCGCGCGCCTCCCGCGGCGTGCCGTGCGCGGGCGCGGGCGCCGGCGTGAGGGTGGAACCGGGGGCCTGCGGATAGCGGAAGGCGAGCGCGACCTCGCACTCACCACCGCGCAGCATCGCCAGCGACTCCGGCGGCTCCGCCTCGACCAGCGACACGCGCACCCCCGGATGGGTGCCCCGCAGCCGGGCGACGGCCGGCGGCACCAGGGTGGAACTCGCGGTCGGGAAGGAGACCAGCCGGACCCGTCCGGCCCGCAGCCCGGCGATCGCGGCGACCTCCTCCTCGGCGGCGGAGAGTCCGGCGAGGATCCCGGTGGCATGCTTGAGCAGCACCTTGCCGGCCTCACTCAGCTGCATCCCGCGGCCCGAGCGGACCACCAGCGGGGTGTCCACGGACTTCTCCAGGGCCTTCATCTGCTGGCTGACGGCGGGCTGGGTGCAGCCCAGCTCGCGGGCGGCGGCGGAGAAGGAGCCGGTGCGGGCGACGGCACGCAGGACGCGCAGGTGGCGGGCCTCGATCATGCCCTCAAGATATAAGACATTCTTTGCCGTATGCAAAATTCAACTGATGGTTGAACGGTGGAGCACCTCCGCGCCAACCCCCGCCCCGACACGGCCGGAGGCCCGGCCCGCCACCCCTCGCGGGGCGCGGACCGGGCCTCCGGTCAGTCGTTCGGGCCTCAGTGCGAGTGGCCGTGACCGCCGTGCGAGTGACCGCTGTCGGCCTCCTCCTCCTTCTTCTCCACCACGAGGGTCTCGGTGGTGAGCAGCAGGGAGGCGATCGAGGCGGCGTTCTCCAGGGCGGAACGGGTGACCTTGACCGGGTCGATGACGCCGGCCTTCACCAGGTCGCCGTACTCGCCGGTGGCGGCGTTGTAGCCCTGGCCCAGCTCCAGCTCGGCGACCTTGGAGGTGATGACGTAGCCCTCCAGGCCGGCGTTCTGGGCGATCCAGCGCAGCGGCTCGTGCAGCGCCTTGCGGACGACCGCGACACCGGTGGCCTCGTCGCCGGACAGGCCCAGGCCGCCGTCCAGCACCTTGGCGGCGTGGACCAGGGAGGCGCCACCACCGGCGACGATGCCCTCCTCGACCGCGGCGCGGGTCGCCGAGATGGCGTCCTCCAGGCGGTGCTTGCGCTCCTTCAGCTCCACCTCGGTGGCGGCACCGACGCGGATGACGCAGACGCCGCCGGCCAGCTTGGCCAGGCGCTCCTGCAGCTTCTCGCGGTCCCAGTCCGAGTCGGTGTTGGCGATCTCGCCCTTGATCTGGGCGACGCGGCCGGCCACGGCCTCGGACTCGCCGGCACCGTCGACGACGATCGTCTCGTCCTTGGTGACGGTCACGCGGCGGGCGGAGCCCAGCACGTCCAGACCGGCCTGGTCGAGCTTGAGGCCGACCTCCTCGGAGATCACGGTGCCGCCGGTCAGGACGGCCAGGTCGCCGAGGATCGCCTTGCGGCGGTCGCCGAAGCCCGGGGCCTTGACGGCCACCGCGTTGAAGGTGCCGCGGATCTTGTTCACCACGAGGGTGGACAGCGCCTCGCCGTCGACGTCCTCGGCGATGATCAGCAGCGGGCGGGAGGTGCCGCCCTGGAGGATCTTCTCCAGCAGCGGCAGCAGCTCCTGGATGGAGGAGATCTTGCCCTGGTTGATCAGGATGTACGGGTCCTCGAGGACCGCCTCCTGCCGCTCCGCGTCGGTGACGAAGTACGGCGACAGGTAGCCCTTGTCGAACTGCATGCCCTCGGTGAAGTCCAGCTCCACGCCGAAGGTGTTCGACTCCTCGACGGTGATGACACCGTCCTTGCCGACCTTGTCGATCGCCTCGGCGATCAGCTCGCCGACCTGCGAGTCCTGGGCGGACAGGGTGGCGACGGCGGCGACGTCGTCCTTGCCCTCGATCTCGCGGGCGACCGACAGCAGGTGCTCGGAGACGGCGGCGACGGCCTTGTCGATGCCCTTCTTCAGGGCGGCTGGGCCGGCGCCGGCGGCGACGTTGCGCAGACCCTCGTTGACCAGGGCCTGGGCCAGCACGGTGGCGGTGGTGGTGCCGTCGCCCGCGACGTCGTTGGTCTTGGTGGCGACCTCCTTGACGAGCTGCGCGCCAAGGTTCTCGTACGGGTCGTCGAGCTCGACCTCACGGGCGATGGTGACACCGTCGTTGGTGATGGTCGGAGCGCCGAACTTCTTGTCGATGACGACGTTGCGGCCCTTGGGGCCGATGGTCACCTTGACGGTGTCGGCCAGCTTGTTGACACCGCGCTCCAGCGAGCGGCGGGCGTCCTCGTCGAACTGCAGGATCTTCGCCATGTTCCCTATTCCCTCGGGGGTGCGGCCGGCACGGCCGCTCGACTACGTGAACCAACAGCCGCGCCCCGGCGCCCTGTCACTGGGACACGGATCCGGGGCGCGGCTGAACGCTTTACTTCTCGATGATGGCGAGAACGTCGCGGGCGGAGAGGACGAGGTACTCCTCGCCCTGGTACTTCACCTCGGTGCCGCCGTACTTCGAGTACAGGACGATGTCACCGACGGCGACGTCGAGCGGCAGACGCTGGCCGTCCTCGAAGCGGCCCGGGCCGACGGCCAGGACGACGCCCTCCTGGGGCTTCTCCTTGGCGGTGTCCGGGATAACCAGGCCGGAGGCCGTGGTGGTCTCGGCGTCGAGCGGCTGGACCACGATGCGGTCCTCGAGCGGCTTGATGGCAACCTTGCTGCTGGTGGTCACGTCCGAGCTCCCCTTCGGAGATTACGGGGTTTTCTAACGGGTAGGGGCGAACTCGCGTGTCTGCCGTCGCGGGGGTCAGACACGCATTCTCGCGTTAGCACTCCCCCGGTGGGGAGTGCTAGTGATGACCATAGGCGGCCGTTAGCACTCAGTCAACCAGAGTGCCAACGCCACGCGGACCGGCTGCCACCGAACACGGCGCCGGGCCACTCCCCCGCCTGCGGGGCCGCCCCGCCGCGCACCGCCCCGACCGGCGAGAATGGGCGGGTGGAGAACGACGACCTGCGGCCCCTGCTGACCGACCGGGGCCAGGCCCTGCTCGCCGAACTGCGCGAGTTCGCGCCCGAGGAGGAGCTGGCGCTGGCCACCAGGCTGCGCAAGGAGCACCCCGCCGAGCTGGTGTCGGCCGCCTTCGGACAGGCCCGGCTGCGACAGCGGGCCCGGGCCAAGTTCGGCGCCGACGCCGATCTCATGTACTTCACGCCCAACGGCGTCGAGCAGTCCACCCGGCGCGAGGTCGCCGAGTGGCGGGCCCGCCGGTTCGCCGACCTCGGGGTGAAGCGGCTGGCCGACCTCTGCTGCGGCGTCGGCGGCGACGTACTGGCGCTGGCCCGGGCCGGCATCGAGGTGCTCGCCGTCGACCGGGACCCGGCGGCCTGCGCCGCCGTCGCCGCCAACGCCGCCGCCCTGGGCCTCGCCGACCTGGTCGAGGTGCGCTGCGCGGACGTCACCGAGGTCGACGTCACCGGCTACGACGCGGTCTTCACCGACCCGGCCCGGCGCACCTCGCGCGGCCGGGTCTTCGACCCCGAGGCCTACGCCCCGCCGCTGTCCTGGGCGATCGGGGCCGGCCGACGGACCCCGGTCGGCGCGCTCAAGGTGGCGCCCGGCATCCCGCACGAGGCGGTGCCGGCCGACGCCGAGGCCGAGTGGGTCTCCGACCACGGCGACGTCAAGGAGGCGGTGCTCTGGTTCGGCACCCGGGCCGGGCACCGCCACCGCGCCACCCTGCTGCCGGAGCGGGCCACCCTCACCGGCGGCGAGCTGCCCGACCCCCCGGCCGGCCCGGTCGGCCGCTACCTCTACGAGCCGGACGGCGCGGTGATCCGCGCCCACCTGGTCGCCGAGGTGGCCGAGCGGGTGAACGGCCGGCTGATCGACCCGAAGATCGCCTACCTCACCTCGGACGAGCTGGTCGACACCCCGTACGCGCACGCCTTCGAGCTGACCGACGTGCTGCCGTTCCACATCAAGAAGCTCAAGGCGCTGCTGCGCGAGCGGGGCGTCGGCACGGTGGTGATCAAGAAGCGCGGGATGGCGATCACCCCGGAGGAGCTGCGCCGCCAGCTGAAGCCCGCCGGCCCGAACGCCGTCACGGTCATCCTCAGCCGTACCGACCACGGCCCGCTGATGATGCTCGGCCGGCCGGTCACCGGCCCGGCCGCTGCGGTTCAGGCGGCCGGCGCCTCGATGTAGTCCTCCAGCCGGGCCACCGCGAAGCCCTGCTCCTGGATCCGGGCCAGCAGCTCCCCGAACATCTCCGTCATCGTCTCGCCCTTGAGGTCCTTCGGGCCCCTGAAGTGGGCGAGCACGATGTCGCCGGGCCGCAGCTTCTTGTCCGTCGCCTGGTACTGCATGTCGTGGATCTGCATCGACTCGCGCCAGAGCACGACCGCCCGCGGCCCGCACTGCTGCACCGCGGTGTTGAGCGCCGGCGTGTGGGCGCCGTCCCCGTACGGCGGGCGGAACAACAGCGGCGGGGTGCCGTACTGCTGGGTGAGCGCGGCCTGGTCGTCGCAGATCTCGGACTTCTGCTTCTCCGGCGTCTGCCTGCTCATCTGCGGGTGGTCCACGGTGTGGTTGTGGATGCGGTTGCCGAGCGCCTGGAGCCGCTTGAAGTAGCCGTAGTCGTCCTTGACGATGTCGCGGGTCAGGAACATCGAGACCGGCACCTTGAGGTCGGTCAGCATCTCGACGAACCTCGGGTCCTTCTCGGCGCCGTCGTCGATGGTGACGAAGACGACCTTGTCGTTCGTCGGCACCTCGCTGAACACCGGGACGGGCCCGGTCCGCGGGAGCTTCACCGGCTTGTCGGCGGGCGCCGGCGGCGCCGGCGGCAGCGGGGTGAGGTGCCACTTCGCCCACGCGGCGGCGTCCCCGGCGGCGGCGGTGGGGGACGCGCCCGGCGGTGTGCCGGCAGGCTGCGCCGGCGGTGCGGCGGTCGGCGCGGTGGACCGCGCGGCGGTGCTCGGGACCAGGGCGGCCGAGGCCGCACCGCCGCCGCTCCCGCATCCGGTGGCGGCGGCCAGCAGGGCCAGCGCCCCCGCCGCGTACACCGTCGTCCTGCCCCGCCCGTGCCTGTTCACCGCGCCGTACTCCCCGCTCCCGTTCAGCGACCTCGATCACTAAGCACGGTAACGGTCGGGCGTTCGGTTCCCGTTCAGGAGTACGAGCGGCTACTCCACATGCTCGCTGGTGAAGGACCAGCGGTGCACCGGACGGCCCAGCAGGGCGGCGGGCGGGTCGGCCACCGGGACGGGTTCGCCGGACCACCAGGTGATCAGCAGCACCCGGTCGCCGGAGGCCGCGAGCAGCTCGGTGCGGACCAGGCCCGCGGAGCCGCGCAGCGCGGGCAGCGCCGTCCCCCGGACCCAGGCGGAGAGCTCGGCGCCCCGGCCGTCGGCGGCCCGGGCCTCCCACATCGCGGCGGTGGTGGTCACTGCTGCCCGGTCAGCGCCCGGTAGGCCTGCCCGTGGAAGTCGGTGTGCGGCACGTGGACCTCGGTGACCGGCAGCGAGGAGTCCGCCGACAGGTCGAGCGAGGACGGCGCGCGGTCCCGCCAGACCATCTCGGAGCCGAGCGCGGCGACCATCGCGCCGTTGTCGGTGCACAGGCCCGGACGCGGCACCCGCAGCCGGATGCCGGCCTTGTCGCAGCGCTGCCGGGCCATCTCGCGCAGCCGGGAGTTGGCCGCGACGCCGCCGCCGATCATCAGGTGGTCGACGCCGTTGTCCTTGCAGGCCTTGACGGCCTTGCGGGTCAGCACGTCGGTGACCGCCTCCTGGAAGGACGCCGCGACGTCGGCGATCGGCACCTCCTCGCCGGCCCGGCGCCTGGCCTCCACCCAGCGGGCGACGGCGGTCTTCAGGCCGGAGAAGGAGAAGTCGTACTCCGGGTCCTTGGGGCCGGTCAGGCCGCGCGGGAAGGCGATCGCCTTCCGGTCGCCCTCGCGGGCGGTGCGGTCCACCACCGGGCCGCCGGGGAAGCCCAGCCCGAGCACCCGGGCCACCTTGTCGAAGGCCTCGCCGGCCGCGTCGTCGATGGTCGCGCCGAGCGGGCGGACGTCGCTGGTGATGTCCTCGCTGAGCAGCAGCGAGGAGTGCCCGCCGGAGACCAGCAGCGCCATCGTCGGCGAGGGCAGGCGGCCGTGCTCCAGCTGGTCCACGCAGATGTGCGAGGCGAGGTGGTTGACCCCGTACAGCGGCTTCTCCAGGGCCCACGCGTAGGCCTTGGCGGCGCTCACGCCGACCAGCAGCGCGCCGGCCAGGCCCGGACCGGCGGTGACGGCGATGCCGTCCAGGTCGCTCGCCTTGACGCCCGCGGTGTCCAGGGCGCGCTGGATGGTCGGGACCATCGCCTCCAGGTGGGCGCGGCTGGCGATCTCGGGGACGACGCCGCCGAACCGGGCGTGGTCGTTGACGCTGGAGGCCACCGCGTCGGCGAGCAGCGTGGTGCCGCGCACGATGCCGACGCCGGTCTCGTCGCAGGAGGTCTCGATGCCGAGGACGAGCGGTTCGTCAGCCATGGGGGGTGTCCTTCTTCACGTCCGGTCGCGGGTGGTCCGCGGGTTCGTCGAGGTCTTCGGGGGCGGCACCGGCCGCGGAGGCGGCCGCGAGGTCGAGGCGCATCACCAGCGCGTCGACGTTGGCGGGCTGGTAGTAGCCGCGCCGGATGCCGACCGGTTCGAAACCGAAGCGCTCGTAGAGCCGCTGCGCGCGGGTGTTGTCCACCCGGACCTCCAGCAGCAGGTCCGCGCAGCCGCGCCGGGCGGCCTCCCGGACCAGGTCGGCGAGCAGCGCCGCGCCGAGCCCGGTGCCCTGGTGGCGCCCGTCGACGGCGATGGTCTGCACGTCGCCCTCGCCGGCCACCGCCATCAGCCCCGCGTAGCCGACGACCGCGCCGTCCGGGGTGAGGGCGACGGTGTAGTGGCGGGTGCCGCCGGGGTGGGCCTCGGCCAGCTCGGACCAGAACATGCCGGCGGACCAGGCGTCCTCGGGGAACAGCTCCAGCTCCAGCGCCAGCACCGGCGCGATGTGCCACCAGCGCATCGGGCGCAGGACGGCGGCCGGGCCGGCGGTCCGGTCGGTCGCGGCCGGTCCGGTGGTGCTCGGGCCGGTCACGCCGGGAGCACCGCCTTGTAGCCGGCCGGCACCTGGGCGTCCGGGCGGCGCAGGTAGAGCGGGGCGTTGGGCAGCAGGGCCCGGTCGGCGGCCAGCTCCGCGACGGCGAAGCCGGCGAGCGCGCCGGCCGAGACGTGCTCCGGGCCGTGCGCGCCGGGGAAGGTGTCCGGGTACAGCAGCGCACCGGCGCCGACCGCCCGCGCCGGGGTCGCCAGCTCGCCCGGGCGGTCCACCGACGGCCCCTCCGTCCGCCGGCCCTCGGCGTCGTACGCGGCCCAGTAGACCTCCTTGCGCCGCGCGTCGGTGGCCACCGTGAACGCCTCGCCGGCCAGGCCCTCGGCACGGGCCTGGTGGGCGATCGCGTCCAGGGTGCAGACGCCGTGCACCGGCAGGCCGAGCGCGTGGCCCAGCGCGGCGGCGGTCACCAGGCCGACCCGCAGACCGGTGTACGGGCCCGGGCCGACGCCGACCGCGATGTCGGTGAGCCGGTGCCGGTCGACCCCGGCCTCCCTCAGCACCCGGTCGATCGCGGGCAGCAGCAGTTCGCCGTGGCGCCTGGCGTCGACCTGGTCGGTCTGCGCCAGGACGGCCGTGCCGTCGTGGACGGCGGCGGTGACGGCGGGGGTAGCGGTGTCGAACGCGAGCAGCAGCACGGGTCAAGGTTAGACCGGCCGAACGGCGACCGGCCCCGGGCCCGGTCCCGCCCAGCCGCACCCGGGCGCGTGCTCCGCCCGATCGAAAACCCGGCCCGCTCCGGAACACACGTCCGACGCGATGCGGACCGGACGGGCGAACCTGGCACGATGGGGCCGACGGTTTTTGGGACGGCGGTGGGAGCACACGTGGCGAAGATGGGTCCTGGAGTGGTGGTCACGGGGTTGACCCTGGGGGCCCTGGCAGTGGTGAGCCTGCTGGCCTTCCAGGCGAACGGCGCGCAGGACCGCGCGGTCGCCGCGAACCCGAGCACGAGCACCGCCGTGACGTCCAGCGGACCGGCCGCCTCGGCCACCCCGACCGCCACGCCCACGCCGACCGCCCCGACGCTGCCGACCGCGGGCACCGGCACCGGGCTGCGGGTCGTCTACTCGGTGAGCACGCACTACGTCTGGCTGATCGACCCGAGGAAGACCCCGCAGGTGGTGGCGGTCTTCCCGGTCACCCCGGGCACGGTGGAGCCGGCTCCCGGCAGCTACCCGGTGTACAGCCGGACCCCGTCCGGCACGGGCACCGACGGCAGGCAGATCGAGCACGTGGTGCGGTTCGCGCAGCAGAACGGCGTGGTGTTCGGCTTCAGCGCGGCCGTCGACGGCGCCGCGACCGGCGCTCCGCCGGCCGCCCCGGCGCCCAGCGCGTCCGCCTCGGGCTCGGCGTCGGGCTCGACCTCGGGGGGCAAGACGGGCGGCATCCGCAGCAGCCGCGCGGACGGCCAACTGCTCTGGGACTTCGCGCCGAAGGACACCAAGGTCGTCGTGATCCCCTGACCCAGGTGGCGCAGGGCCTACGCGGCGCGGCGGGCCGGGTGCGCGCCGTCGTCCGCGGCCGGCGCCCCGGGCGTCCCGGGGTCCTCGCCCGGTGCGGGGGCGGCCGGACGGCGTTCGGGCGGGGTGGAGACCGCCTCCGCCGCCGCACAGGCGGCCAGCAGGGCCCGCATCGGCTGCCCCGCGGCACGGCGGGCGGGCTCCTCGGCCCCGGTCCCGCGCGGTGCGCGCTCCGGGGCGGGCGTGGTGCTCGGCATGGCGCCTCCCTAGTTAGGCAGACCTAACCTCAGCACCCATCCCACCACGCCCGGGACCTCGACCGCAACATCTTCCCGACAGACTGTCGGCAAACTCTGACACACGTGGGCCGGGTCGTGGGCGGACGGATCGGCCCGGCGGGTCCGGCCCGGCGCGGTCAGGTCAGCGCCGCCAGGTCCACGCCGTCCCAGCGGGTGCCGATGCCGGTCAGCGCCACCCGGCGCGGGTCCAGGTCGTCCCCGGCCGCCTCGGCGCCGATCGCGCGCTCGATCCGGACCTCCAGGCGGTCCTCCGCGAGCCGCTCGACCTTGCCCTCGCCCCACTCGACCACCACCACCGACTCGGGCAGCGAGACGTCGAGGTCGAGGTCCTCCATCTCGTCGAGGTCGCCGCCCAGCCGGTACGCGTCGACGTGCACCAGCGCCGGGCCACCCACCAGCGAGGGGTGCACCCGGGCGATCACGAAGGTCGGTGAGGTGACCGCCCCGCGCACCTGGAGCCCCTCGCCGAGGCCCCGGGTCAGCGTGGTCTTCCCCGCCCCCAGCTCGCCGGAGAGCAGCACCAGGTCCCCCGGCCGCAGGAGCGCGGCCAGCTCCCGGCCGAGCCGGCCCATCCGGTCGGGGGTGGCGACGGTGAGAGAGGCGTGGGAGCCCATGCGCGAATCAAGCCCTTCGGTCCGTACGGCGGCGCACCGGCCCTCGGGCGCCCCCGCTACCGTGCCACATCCCCGCCGCCGCCCGCGCCGGCCCCTGGACAGCAGCGTTCTAGGCCCGTACTTCGCGGGTGACCGTTTCAGGTCTGTGGCCAGCGGGTTTGTGTGATGT
>NZ_JBHSOF010000058.1:0-47640 GCF_042656005.1 Kitasatospora misakiensis
GGGCGCGGCGGCACGGTCCACTGGCTCGGGTCGGGGCCCTCGCCGGGGTCGGCGGCTCCGCCTGCTTCCGCACCGCGCCGGCCGCCCGCGCCGAGGCCGCCGCCGCCTGGGGCGTGGCCGAGCTCCCCGCCCGGCTGGGCCGGGACACCGAGCAGATCCTCGCCGCCGCCGCCAGCGGCGACCTGGACGCGCTGCTGGTCGGCGGCGTCGACCCGGAGGACCTGCCCGATCCGGCGCTGGCCGAGGAGGCGCTGGCCACCGTGCCGTTCGTGGTCTCGCTGGAGCTGCGTCCGTCCGCCGTCACCGCGCGCGCCGACGTGGTGCTGCCGGTGGCCGCGGTCGCCGAGAAGGCCGGCACCTTCCTGGACTGGGAGGGCCGGGTGCGGATGTTCGAGGCCGCGCTCAAGCCCGACCAGCAGATGGGCCGGCACCTGCACCCGGACCTGCGGGTGCTGAACATGCTCGCGGACGCGCTGGGCCACCGGCTCGGCCTGCCCGACGTCCGGGCCGCCCGGCTGGAGCTGGACCGGTTCACGCCCTGGGCGGGCGACCGCCCGGCCGTGCCGGCCGCCCACCCCGGCCTGCTGCCCCGCCCGGCCACCGGCCAGGCGGTGCTGGCCGGCTGGCGCCTGCTGCTCGACCGCGGTTCGCTCCAGCAGGGCGACCCGCACCTGGCCGGCACCCGGCACCCCGCGGTCGCCCGGGTCTCGCCGACCACCGCGGCGGAGATCGGCGCCTCGGACGCGCCGGCGCTGCGGCTGACCGGCCCGGCCGGCTCGCTCACCCTGCCGCTGGAGATCAGCAAGGAGATGCCGGACCGGACGGTCTGGATCCCGCTCAACTCCACCCCGGGCGGCGCCTACCGGACGCTCGGCACCACCATCGGCCACCTGGTCACCATCGCCGCCGCCGAGGCCGGCGCGCTCGCCGAGGCCGGCGCGCTGGCCGGGACCGCCGTGCTGGCCGGGACCGCCGCGCCCGCCGGAACGGCCGGGCCCGAGGAGGAGGAGAAGTGACCCCGACCCCGCACCCGCTCGCCGGGCACGGCCTGGCCGAGCTGGCCGCGTACGAGACGCTCGGCTTCTTCGGCCGCGACCCGTGGTGGCTGGTCCTGCTCAAGGCGGTGTTCTGCTTCGCCTTCCTGGTCGGCACGGTGCTCGTGGCGATCGTCTGGGAGCGCAAGGTGGTGGCCTGGATGCAGCTGCGCATCGGGCCCAACCGGCACGGCCCGTGGGGCATGCTGCAGTCGCTCGCCGACGGCGTGAAGCTGGCGCTCAAGGAAGACCTGGTGGTCAAGGGCGCCGACAAGGCGGTCTACATCCTGGCCCCGATCGTCTGCGCCATCCCGGCCTTCATGGCCTTCGCGGTGATCCCGTTCGGCCCGGCCGGCAACGAGATCTCGGTGTTCGGCACCCGGACGCCGATGCAGCTGACCGACTTCCCGGTGGCGCTGCTCTACATCCTGGCCACCGCCTCGGTCGGCATCTACGGCATCGTGCTGGCGGGCTGGTCCTCCGGCTCGACCTACCCGCTGCTCGGCGGGATCCGCTCCTCCGCCCAGATGATCAGCTACGAGATCGCGATGGGCCTGTCCTTCGCGGCGGTGTTCATCTACTCCGGCTCGATGTCGACCTCGGAGATCGTCTCCTCGCAGCAGCCGACCTGGTTCGCGGTGCTGCTCCCGGTGTCGTTCATCGTCTACATCGTGGCGATGGTCGGTGAGACCAACCGCGCGCCGTTCGACCTCCCGGAGGCCGAGGGCGAGCTGGTCGGCGGCTTCAACACCGAGTACTCCTCGCTGAAGTTCGCGATGTTCATGCTGGCCGAGTACGTCAACATGGTCACCGTCTCGGCCGTCGCCTCCACCCTGTTCCTGGGCGGCTGGCGGGCCCCCTGGCCGGTCTCCACCTTCTGGGAGGGCGCCAACCACGGCTGGTGGCCGCTGCTCTGGATCACCGCCAAGATCTGGGTGCTGCTGTTCTTCTTCATCTGGCTGCGCGCCACCCTGCCCCGGTTCCGCTACGACCAGTTCATGAAGATCGGCTGGAAGGTGCTGATCCCGGTCTCGCTGGTCTGGCTGGTGATGGTGGCCAGCGTCCGGGCCCTGCGCAACGAGGGCTACGGCTTCGGCGAGGTGGTGCTGTACGTCGGCGCCCCGGTCGGCGCGCTGCTGCTGCTCGGCCTGCTGCGGGACGTCCTGAAGCGCAGGCCGGAGCCCGGGGCCGAGGCGCCGGACGGGGAGTTCGACCCGATGGCCGGCGGCTACCCGGTGCCCCCGCTGCCCGGCCAGCAGCTCCCGCCGGTCCCGCGCCGGCCCAGCCGCGCCCCGAAGCAACTCCAGGACGCCCTCAACGGGGCCGACCATTCCGAAGGGAGCTGAACCGAGATGTCGTCCGACCAGAACGCCCGGAGCGACCGGCCCGAGCGGGCCGACAAGCCGTCCATCCTCGGGCCGGCCGCCGGCTTCGGCGTGACCTTCAAGGCCATGTTCAAGAAGCGGCTCACCGAGCAGTACCCGGAGCAGAAGAAGCCCACCGCCCCGCGCTTCCACGGCCGCCACCAGCTGAACCGGCACCCCGACGGCCTGGAGAAGTGCGTCGGCTGCGAGTTGTGCGCCTGGGCCTGCCCGGCCGACGCGATCTACGTCGAGGGCGCGGACAACCGGGAGGACGAGCGCTACTCGCCCGGTGAGCGCTACGGCGCGGTCTACCAGATCAACTACGCCCGCTGCATCCTGTGCGGGCTCTGCATCGAGGCCTGCCCGACCCGCGCGCTCACCATGACCAACGAGTACGAGCTCGCGGACTCCTCCCGTCAGGACCTCATCTTCACCAAGGAGCAGCTGCTGGTCGGCCTCTCCGAGGGCATGGTCGACAGCCCGCACTCGATCTTCCCGGGCGCCGACGAGGGCGCGTACTACCGGGGCGAGATCACCGCGGCGGCGCCGGGCACGGTCCGTCAGGAGCCGACCGACCGGGAGAAGGAGGAGCAGTCGTGAGCGCCGCAGCCTCCCTGAACCTCGCCGCCGTGACGGGCGCGACCTCCACCGGTGAGGCCGTCCAGTTCTGGGTGCTCGCGGTGATCGCCGTCGGCGGCGCGCTCGGCACGCTGCTGATGCGCAAGGCGGTGCACAGCGCGCTCTGCCTGGCCGCCACCATGCTCGCCCTGGCGGTCTGTTACATGGCCCAGGGCGCGGTCTTCCTGGGCGTGGTGCAGATCGTCGTCTACACCGGCGCGATCATGATGCTCTTCCTGTTCGTGGTGATGCTGGTCGGCGTGACCAGCGCGGACTCGCTGAAGGAGCAGCTCAAGGGCCAGCGGTTCGCCGCCGTGCTCTGCGGCCTCGGCTTCGGGACGCTGCTGGTCGCCGGCTTCGCCAACGCCAGGCTGGACACCTTCGCCGGTCTCGGCGAGGCCAACGCCGAGGGCAACGTCCAGGGCCTGGCCCGGCTGATCTTCACCAAGTACGTGTGGGCCTTCGAGGTCACCGGCGCGCTGCTGATCACGGCCGCGATCGGCGCGATGGTGCTGACCCACCGCGAGCACGTGAAGGCCCCGAAGACCCAGCGCGAGCTGGCCGCCCAGCGGGTCGCGGACAACCTCCAGCTCCCGCCGCTGCCCGCGCCCGGCGTCTACGCCCGGCACAACGCGGTGGACATCCCGGCGCTGCTGCCGGACGGCTCGATCGCCGAGGACTCGGTGATGGGGACGCTGCGCGAGCGCGGCCAGATCCGGGACGTCAGCCAGGAGATGCTGGCCCGGATGGCCGAGCTGGAGTCCACCACCGCCGACTGGCTGGGCCGCCCGTCGTCCGCGCGCCCGCCGGTGACCGGCCCGCGCAAGGCGCTGGAGCCGGTGGCCGCCAACCACCCGGCGCCGGCGAACCGCCCGGCGTCCGACCACGACGAGGAGGGGGCGGAGTGAATCCGGTCAACTACCTCTATCTCTCCGCCCTGTTGTTCACCATCGGCGCCTCCGGCGTGCTGATCCGGCGGAACGCGATCGTCCTGTTCATGTGCGTCGAGCTGATGCTCAACGCCTCCAACCTGGCGCTGGTCACCTTCTCCCGGATGCACGGCAACCTGGACGGCCAGATCATCGCGTTCTTCACCATGGTGGTGGCGGCGGCCGAGGTCGTGGTCGGCCTCGCGATCATCGTCTCGATCTTCCGGACCAGGCACTCCGCTTCGGTCGACGACAGCAACCTCATGAAGCTGTAGGCGGAGGGCCTCGGTGAACTCTCTCATTCCGCTGCTGGTCGCGGCCCCGTTGGCCGGCGCGGCCCTGCTGCTGCTCGGCGGCCGGGCCTTCGACCGCCTCGGCCACTGGCTGGCCACCGCGCTCGCCGCGCTGTCCTTCGGCTTCGGCCTCGCGCTGTTCTCGGACATGCTGGGCCGGGACGCCGAGGACCGCGCCCTCACCCAGCACCTGTTCAGCTGGATCCCGGTGAACGGCTTCCAGGCCGACATCTCCTTCCGGCTCGACCAGCTGTCGATGACCTTCGTCCTGCTGATCACCGGCGTCGGCACCCTGATCCACCTGTACTCGGTGGGCTACATGGCGCACGACGAGCGCCGGCGCCGCTTCTTCGCCTACCTGAACCTCTTCCTGGCGGCCATGCTGCTGCTGGTGGTGGCCGACAACTACCTGCTGCTGTACTTCGGTTGGGAGGGCGTGGGCCTCGCCTCGTACCTGCTGATCGGCTTCTGGCAGCACAAGCCGAGCGCCGCCACGGCCGCCAAGAAGGCGTTCATCGTCAACCGCGTCGGCGACATGGGCCTGTCCATCGCGATCATGCTGATGTTCGTCGAGTTCGGCTCCTTCGCCTTCGAGCCGGTCTTCGCCACCGCCGACGGCGCGAGCGAGGGCAAGCTGACCGCGATCGGCCTGATGCTGCTGCTCGCCGCCTGCGGCAAGTCCGCGCAGGTGCCGCTGCAGTCCTGGCTCGGGGACGCCATGGAGGGCCCGACCCCGGTCTCCGCGCTGATCCACGCGGCCACCATGGTCACCGCCGGCGTCTACCTGATCACCCGCTCCGGGGCGATCTTCAACCTGGCGCCGGACGCCCAGACCGCCGTCGTGGTGGTCGGCACGGTCACCCTGCTCTTCGGTGCGATCGTCGGTTGCGCCAAGGACGACATCAAGAAGGCGCTGGCCGGCTCGACCATGTCGCAGATCGGCTACATGATCCTCGCGGCCGGCCTCGGCCCGATCGGCTACGCCTTCGCGATCATGCACCTGGTGACCCACGGCTTCTTCAAGGCCGGGCTCTTCCTCGGCGCCGGGTCGGTCATGCACGGCATGAACGACGAGGTGAACATGCGCCACTACGGCGGCCTGCGGAAGTACATGCCGGTCACCTTCGTCACCTTCGGCCTCGGCTACCTGGCCATCATCGGCTTCCCCGGGCTGTCCGGCTTCTTCTCCAAGGACAAGATCATCGAGGCGGCCTTCGCCAAGGGCGGCACCGAGGGCTGGATCCTCGGCCTCTGCGCCCTGACCGGCGCGGCCGTCACCGCGTTCTACATGACCCGGGTGATGATCCTGACCTTCTTCGGCGAGAAGCGCTGGCAGCCGGACGCCGAGGGCCACGACCCGCACCCGCACGAGTCGCCGAAGACCATGACCGTCCCGATGATCGTGCTGGCCTTCGGCTCGGTCTTCGCCGGCGGGCTGCTCGCCTTCAACGACTCCTTCCTCACCTGGCTGGAGCCGATCACCGGGCACGAGGAGGGGAACTCCCCGCTCACCCCGCTGGTGGTCACCCTGCTCACCAGCGCCTGCATGCTGGTCGGCGTCGCGCTCTCGTACCTCGTGTACGGCCGCTCCGCCGTCCCGGTGGTGCCGCCGTACGGCTCCCCGCTCACCCGGGCCGCCCGTCGGGACCTCCTCCAGGACGACTTCAACCACGCCGTCCTGGTCCGCCCCGGCTCGGCGCTGACGGCCGCGCTGGTCTACTTCGACAGCCGCGGTCTGGACGGCTTCGTCAACGGCCTGGCCGCCACCATCGGCGGGCTCTCCAGCCGGCTGCGGCGGATCCAGAACGGCTACGTCCGCACGTACGCGCTCTCCATGTTCGGCGGCACGCTGGTGCTGGTCGCCACGACTCTCCTGATGAGGTCCGTCTGATGCACCCGGATTACACACATCGTCAGGAGGTCGAGGAATGAGCGTCCTCCTCAGCGCCACCTGCGTCGTTCCGGCGGTCGGAGCGGTGGTCACCGCCGCCCTGCCCGCCGGATCCAGCGACGGCCGGCGGCGGACCACCAAGACCGTGGCGACGCTCTTCTCCGCCGCCACCCTGGCCCTGGCCGGCGCGGTGGCCGCGGGCTTCGACCCGGACGGCGCGCGCTACCAGCTGACGGAGTCCTACAGCTGGATCCGGTCCTTCGGCATCACCTTCTCGCTCGGCGTGGACGGCATCGGCGCCGTCCTCGCCCTGCTCACCGCCGTCCTGGTGCCGGTCGTGCTGCTCGCCTCCTGGCACGACGCCGACCCGGCCCCCGCGGCACCTGTGACACCCGGGGCGCCGTCCGACCCCGACACCTTCGAGGGGCGCCGCCGCACCCAGGCCTTCTTCGCCCTGGTCCTGGCGGTGGAGGCGATGGTGATCGTCTCCTTCTACGCCACCGACGTCTTCGTCTTCTACGTCTTCTTCGAAGCCATGCTGATCCCGATGTACTTCCTCATCGGCGGCTTCGGCGACCGGGCGGGCGGCCCCGAGTCGGACCGTCAGCGCTCCTACGCGGCGGTCAAGTTCCTGCTCTACAACCTGCTCGGCGGCCTGGTCATGCTGGCCGCCGTGATCGGCCTCTACGTGATCGCGCAGCAGCAGGGCGTCGGCACCTTCGACCTGCAGACGCTCACCGGCGCGGTCGCCGACGGCCGGCTGCGGTTCAGCGGCACCGCGGAGAAGGCGCTGTTCCTCGGCTTCTTCTTCGCCTTCGCGGTCAAGGCCCCGCTCTGGCCGCTGCACACCTGGCTGCCGAACGCGATGGGCGAGGCCACCGCCGGCACCGCCGTACTGATCACCGCCGTGGTCGACAAGGTCGGCACCTTCGCGATGCTCCGCTTCTGCCTCGGACTGTTCCCGGACGCCTCGAAGACCTTCGCCCCGGCGATCCTGGTCCTCTCCCTCGTCGGGATCGTCTACGGCGCGCTGCTGGCCATCGGCCAGAAGGACATCAAGCGGCTGGTCGCCTACGCCTCGATCTCGCACTTCGGCTTCATCATCATGGGCATCTTCGCGATGACCAGCCAGGGCCAGAGCGGAGCCACCCTCTACATGGTCAACCACGGCATCTCCACCGCCGCGTGGATGCTGGTGGCCGGCTTCCTGATCTCCCGCCGCGGCTCCCGGCTGATCGCCGACTACGGCGGCGTGCAGAAGGTGGCCCCGGTGCTCGCCGGGACCTTCCTGATCGGCGGTCTGGCCACCCTCTCGCTGCCCGGACTCGCCCCCTTCGTCAGCGAGTTCCTCGTCCTGGTCGGCACCTTCACCCGGTACCCCGCGGTCGGCATCGTCGCCACCTTCGGCATCGTGCTCGCCGCGCTGTACGCCCTGCTGCTCTACCAGCGCACCATGACCGGCCCGGTCAAGGAGGGGGTGCGCGGCATGTCGGACCTCAAGGTCCGCGAACTCGCCGTGGTCGCCCCGCTGGTGGCGCTGACCGTGCTGCTCGGGGTCTACCCGAAGCCGCTCACCGACCTGGTCAACCCGTCGGTGAACGCCACCCTCTCGCAGGTGCACCAGACCGACCCGGCACCGGCCCACCCGGTGTCCGCCGACCACGGGACCGCCCAGGACGGGACCGCCCGCTCAGGAGGTGAGCACAAGTGAGCAGCACCGGATGGCTCGCCGCCGCCGGCGGCGGCACCCAGAGCATCCCCGCGCCGCACATCGAGTACGGCCAGCTCTCGCCGATGCTGGTGGTGTTCGGCGCCGCCGTGGTCGGCATCCTGCTGGAGGCCTTCCTGCCCCGGCGGCTGCGGCACTGGGCCCAGGTGGTGACCGCGCTGGTCGGCCTGGCCGGCGCCTTCGTCGCCGTCCTGGTACTCGCCGCGCAGGGCTACGGCACCACCAAGGTGGACGCGGTCGCGATGGGCTCGGTCGCCCTGGACGGTCCGACGCTCTTCCTGCAGGGCGTGATCCTGCTGGTCGCGGCGGTCGCGGTGCTGACCTACGCCGAGCGCCGGCTGGAGCCCAAGGCCGGCGGGGAGCCGGCCGACGCCTTCACCGCCCAGGCGTCCGCCACCCCCGGCGGCGAGCAGGAGCGCGGCGCGATCCGGGCCGGCTTCACCACCAGTGAGGTCTTCCCGCTCACCATGTTCGCGGTCGGCGGCATGCTGCTGTTCCCCGCCGCCAACGACCTGCTGACCATGTTCGTCGCGCTGGAGGTCTTCTCCCTCCCGCTCTACCTGCTCTGCGCGCTGGCCCGGCGCCGCCGGCTGCTCTCCCAGGAGGCGGCGGTCAAGTACTTCCTGCTCGGTGCCTTCGCCTCGGCGTTCTTCCTGTTCGGCACCGCGCTGCTGTACGGCTACGCGGGCAGCGTGCGGCTCGGCGAGATCGCGGACGTCATCTCCGGCAACGCGCTGCTCACCCCGGCGCTGGTCTCCTCGACCCAGAACGACGCGCTGCTGCTGGTGGGCCTGGCGATGCTGACGGTCGGCCTGCTCTTCAAGGTCGGCGCGGTGCCGTTCCACTCCTGGACCCCGGACGTCTACCAGGGCGCGCCCACCCCGGTCACCGGCTTCATGGCGGCGGCGACCAAGGTGGCCGCGTTCGGCGCCGTGCTGCGGCTGTTCTACGTGGCCTTCCCGGCGCTGCGGCTGGACTGGCGGCCGGTGCTCTGGGGCGTGGCGATCCTCACCATGGTGGTCGGCGCGATCCTGGCCGTGACCCAGCAGGACGTGAAGCGGCTGCTCGCCTACTCCTCGATCGCGCACGCCGGCTTCATCCTCACCGGTGTGATCGCCAGCAACCGGCAGGGCGTCGGCTCGGTGCTGTTCTACCTGCTGGCGTACTCCTTCGTGACGCTCGGCGCCTTCGCCGTGGTCACCCTGGTGCGCGACTCCAAGGGCGAGGCCACCCACCTGTCCAGCTGGGCCGGCCTCGGTCGGCGCTCCCCGCTGGTCGCGGCGGTGTTCGCGCTCTTCCTGCTGGCCTTCGCGGGCATCCCGCTGACCTCCGGGTTCACCGGCAAGTTCGCGGTCTTCCAGGCCGCGGCGGCCGGCGGGGCCACCCCGCTGGTGATCGTGGGTGTGCTCAGCTCGGCGGTGGCGGCGTTCTTCTACATCCGGGTCATCGTGCTGATGTTCTTCTCCGACCCGCAGCCGGGCGGTCCGACCGTCGCCATCCCGAGCGCCTTCACGGCGACCGCGATCGGCGTCGGCGTGCTGGTCACGGTCGGGCTCGGACTGCTGCCGCAGTACTTCCTCGACCTCGCCTCGAAAGCCGTGTTCTTCGTCGGCTGACCGTCCGCCGACGGACCGGCCGAAGGGCCCGGCGGAGGGCCCGGGGACGGGCCCGCCGAAGGCCCCGTCCGACCGCCCCGACGACCGTCCGGGTCGCGCCCCGCGCGCGGCCCGGACGTGTCGTTCGGGCATCCGCGCTGGCCAGCGGGGACGCCCGGCGCATGACAGAGCCGCACGCCCGTGCAGTGATCCACTCGCGACCGGATACCCTGCCTGTATGGCCAGCGGCGGCACTCAGGGACCGGGCCGCTAGATCGACCAGGGACAGAGGAGTGGTCTTCGTGACCGTCGTGGGACCCTTTGGGCTCAGCGTGCAGGACCGCGATCTGACCCGTGACGTCCAGGCCGGGATGGACGCGGTGGAGATCGCGCTCGCCGAGGCCGTCAAGAGCGACGTCCCCTTCATCACCGTCACCGCCAGCCATCTGATGGCCGCCGGCGGCAAGCGCTTCCGCCCGCTGCTGGTCCTGCTGTCCGCCCAGTTCGGTGACGCCGGTGCGGCCGGCGTGATCCCGGCCGCCGTCGTCGTCGAGCTCACCCACCTCGCCACGCTCTACCACGACGACGTGATGGACGAGGCCCCGGTCAGACGCGGCGCCCCCAGCGCCAACTCGCGCTGGGACAACTCGGTCGCCATCCTGACCGGCGACTTCCTCTTCTCCCGCGCCTCCCAGGTGCTCGCCGACCTCGGCCCGGAGGCCGTCCGGCTGCAGGCCGACGCGTTCGAGCGGCTGGTCACCGGCCAGATCCTGGAGACCGCCGGCCCCGGCCCGGACGACGACCCGCTCGACCACTACCTGAACGTGCTGGCCGGCAAGACCGGGTCGCTGATCGCCGTCTCCTGCCGGATAGGAGCGCTGGCCGCCGGCGCCGAGCCGTGGGTGATCGACATCCTCAGCGCCTTCGGCGAGCGGATCGGCGTCACCTTCCAACTGGCCGACGACGTGCTCGACATCGCCAGCGACGGCCACGAGTCCGGCAAGACCCCCGGCACCGACCTGCGCGAGGGCATCGAGACGCTGCCGACCCTGCTGCTGCGGCAGATGGCCGCCGACCCGGCCGACCCGGCCGACACCCGACTGCGCGAGCTGCTCCGCCAGGACCTCGACGACGACGAGCCGCACGCCGAGGCCCTGCGGCTGCTGCGCCGCCACCCGGCCCTGGAGCACGCCCGCCGGGAGACCCTGCGGCACGCCGAGGAGGCCCGCGCGATGCTGGACCCGCTCCCGGACGGCCCGGCCAAGGACGCGCTCCAGGCGCTCTGCGACTCGGTGGCCATCCGCACCATGTGAGTCCGGTCCATGTGAGTCCGGTCCATGTGAGTTCGGACCGTGTGAGTTCGGACCGTGTGAGTCCGGAGCGGGCCGCGAGCGCCCGGCGGGAATCGCCGTCCGGCGCCCCGGGGCGCGCGGGGATGGGGGAGACTGACAGCCGTCAGCACCGTGTCCGCAGCTCCGCCCACCCGGAAGGCCGCCATGCTTCGCGTCGTCATCGCCGAGGACTCCGTACTGCTGCGGGAGGGCCTGACCCGGCTGCTCACCGACCGGGGTCTGGAGGTCGTGGCCGGCGTCGCGGACGGTGACGCGCTGATCAGCACCATCCACGAGCTGGCCGCCGCCGAGGCGCTGCCCGACGTGGTGGTATCGGACGTCCGGATGCCCCCCACCCACACCGACGAGGGTCTGCGGGCCTGTGTCACGCTCCGCGGCCGCTATCCGGAGCTCGGTGTCCTGGTGCTTTCGCAGTTCGTCGAGGAGCGGTACGCCTCCGAACTGCTGGCCGGATCCACCCGGGGCGTCGGCTACCTGCTGAAGGACCGGGTCGCCGAGGTCCGCGAGTTCGTGGACGCGGTGGTCCGGGTCGCCGAGGGCGGCACCGCGCTGGATCCGGAGGTCGTCCAGCAGCTGCTGAGCCGCAGCCGCAAGGGTGACGTGCTGGCCGGGCTGACCCCGCGCGAGCGCGAGGTGCTGGGGCTGATGGCGGAGGGCCGGACCAACACCGCGGTGGCCAAGCAGCTGGTGGTCTCGGAGGGAGCGGTGGAGAAGCACGTCAGCAACATCTTCCTCAAGCTGGGGCTGGCGCAGAGCCCCGGGGACCACCGCCGGGTGCTCGCCGTGCTCACTTATCTGAATTCCTGACCGGCTCGCCGCCGGGCCTCCCGCAGCCGCCATTCGCAGACGAACCGTCCCGGTGGGGCCGGGTACCGATCCGGTCGCCCACGGTGTTGTTTATGGGTGCGGCGGTGATTTTCCGCCGCATCGGGGAGTTCCGTCCAAGGCAATCCTTACCCGCATAGGATGCGAGAGGTGCACCAGGCGGACGGGGCACACGGCTCACGCCCGCGGCTGGTGCCCACGAGGAGGTCCGCGGCAGTGACCAGTCAGGTCGATCAGTCAGAAGCAGTGGACGGCTCGGACGGCGACGAGGGCCGGTCCGGGCCCGGCGAGGGCCGCTCCGGCCCAGCCGTGCCGGTCGGTCCGCAGCACAGGGGCGCCAAGCCGATCCGCAGGCTGGACCGGGTGATCATCAGATTCGCCGGAGACTCCGGTGACGGCATGCAGCTCACCGGTGACCGCTTCACCTCGGAGACGGCGTCCTTCGGCAACGACCTCTCCACCCTGCCCAACTTCCCGGCCGAGATCCGCGCTCCCGCCGGAACCCTGCCGGGCGTCTCGTCCTTCCAACTCCACTTCGCCGACCACGACATCCTGACCCCGGGGGACGCGCCCAACGTCCTGGTGGCGATGAACCCGGCGGCCCTCAAGGCCAACCTCCCCGACCTGCCGCGCGGCGCGGAGATCATCGTCAACACCGACGAGTTCACCAAGCGCGCGCTGGCCAAGGTCGGCTACGGCGCCGACCCGCTGGAGGACGGCTCGCTGGAGGCCTACCACCTGCACAAGGTGCCGCTCACCACGCTGACCCTGGAGGCGCTCAAGGAGAGCGGCCTCGCCCGCAAGGACGCGGAGCGGGCGAAGAACATGTTCGCGCTGGGCCTGCTCTCCTGGATGTACCACCGCCCGACCCACGGCACCGAGTCCTTCCTGCGCACCAAGTTCGCCAAGAAGCCGCTGATCGCCGAGGCCAACGTCAGCGCCTTCCGGGCCGGTTGGAACTTCGGCGAGACCACCGAGTCCTTCGCGGTCTCCTACGAGGTGCCGCCGGCCAAGCTGCCGCCGGGCCGCTACCGCAACATCTCCGGCAACCTGGCGCTCTCCTACGGCCTGATCGCCGCCGCCCGGCGCTCCGGGCTGCCGCTCTACCTGGGCTCGTACCCGATCACCCCGGCCTCGGACATCCTGCACGAGCTGAGCCGGCACAAGAACTTCGGCGTGCGCACCTTCCAGGCCGAGGACGAGATCGCCGGCATCGGCGCCGCCCTGGGCGCGGCCTTCGGCGGCGCGCTCGGCGTGACCACCACCTCCGGCCCGGGCGTGGCGCTGAAGAGCGAGACCATCGGCCTCGCCGTCTCGCTCGAACTCCCGCTGCTGGTGGTGGACATCCAGCGCGGCGGCCCGTCCACCGGCCTGCCGACCAAGACCGAGCAGGCCGACCTGCTGCAGGCGATGTTCGGCCGCAACGGCGAGGCCCCGGTGCCGATCGTGGCCCCGGCGACCCCGGCCGAGTGCTTCGACGCGGCGCTGGAGGCGGCCCGGATCGCGGTCACCTACCGCACCCCGGTCTTCCTGCTCTCGGACGGCTACCTGGCCAACGGCTCGGAGCCCTGGCGCATCCCGGCCGTCGACGAACTGCCCGCCATCGAGCCGGACTTCGCCACCGGGCCGAACCGCGAGGACGGCGCCTTCTGGCCGTACCTGCGCGATCCGCAGACCCTCGCCCGCCCCTGGGCGGTGCCCGGCACACCCGGCCTGGAGCACCGGATCGGCGGCATCGAGAAGCAGGACGGCACCGGCAACATCTCCTACGACCCGGCCAACCACGACTTCATGGTCCGCACCCGGCAGGCCAAGGTGGACGGCATCGAGGTGCCGGACGTCGTGGTGGACGACCCTTCCGGTGAGGCCCGGGTCCTGGTGCTCGGCTGGGGCTCGACGTACGGGCCGATCACCGCGGCGGTCCGTCGGGTGCGCGCGGACGGCGGTGAGATCGCCCAGGTGCACCTGCGCAACCTCAACCCCTTCCCGGCCAACCTCGGTACGGTGCTGCGGAGTTACGACAAGGTCATCGTCCCCGAGATGAACCTCGGCCAGCTGGCGCTGCTGCTGCGCGCCAAGTACCTGGTGGACGCGCAGTCCTACAACCAGGTGCGCGGACTTCCCTTCAAGGCGGCGCAGTTGGCGGACGTGCTGTGGGCGGCGATCGGCAACCTGGACGAGGAGGACAACCGATGAGCGAGAAGTTCCCCTCCTTGAAGCTGGTCCCGAAGGTCGAGGCGCCGCAGAGCGCCAAGGACTTCAAGACCGACCAGGAGGTCCGCTGGTGCCCGGGCTGCGGTGACTACGCGATCCTGGCCGCGGTACAGGCCTTCATGCCGGAGCTGGGGATCAGACGGGAGAACACCGTCTTCGTCTCCGGTATCGGCTGCTCGTCCCGTTTCCCGTACTACATGAACACCTATGGGGTGCACTCGATCCACGGCCGGGCTCCGGCGATCGCCACCGGGCTGGCCTCCGCCCGGCGGGACCTCAGCGTCTGGGTGGTGACCGGCGACGGCGACGCGCTGTCGATCGGCGGCAACCATCTCATCCACGCGCTGCGCCGGAATGTGAATCTGAAGATCCTGCTGTTCAACAACCGTATCTACGGCCTGACCAAGGGGCAGTACTCACCGACCAGCGAGGTCGGCAAGATCACCAAGTCCACCCCGATGGGTTCGCTGGACGCCCCGTTCAACCCGCTCTCGCTGGCCATCGGCGCGGAGGCCACCTTCGTCGCCCGGACCATCGACTCCGACCGCCAGCACCTCCAGTCGGTGCTGCGGGCGGCCGCCGAGCACGAGGGCACGGCGCTGGTCGAGATCTACCAGAACTGCAACATCTTCAACGACGGCGCCTTCGAGGTGCTGAAGGAGCCCGGCACCCGGGACGAGGCGCTGATCAGGCTGGAGCACGGGCAGCCGATCCGGTTCGGGGCGGACCGGGCCAGGGGCGTCTTCCGCGGCGCCGACGGCGAGCTGACCGTCGGGGCCGTCACGGCGGAGAACGAGTCGGCGGTGCTGGTCCACGACGCCCACGCGGCCGGCCCGGCGACGGCGTTCGCGCTCTCCCGGATCGCCGACGCGGACACCCTGCACCACACCCCGATCGGTGTGCTGCGCGAGGTCCGCCGGCCGGTCTACGACGAGTTGATGGCGGAGCAGCTGGACACCGCCACCGCCGAGCGCGGCCCGGGCGACCTGGCCACCCTGCTCGCGGGCGCGGACACCTGGACGGTCGACTGAGCCCCACCGTCCCGAAGTCCCACCGTCCCGAAGTCCCACCGTCCCGAAGTCCCACCGTCCCGAAGTCCCAGTGCCCCGCACGCCCGAACGGCGGGGCCCCCGGTCCCTCCCGACCGGGGGCGCCGCCGTTCGGCGCGCTGTCACGTCACTGCTGTGCGGCCCACTCCACGAGCTGGACGACGACCCCGTTCGGGTCGGTGACCTGGAAGAGCTTCTCGCCCCACGGCTCCTCGCGCAGCGGCATGGTGATCTCCACCCCGGCGGCCCGCAGCCTGGCCTCCTCGGCGGCGATGTCGCCGACCACGAAGGCGAGGATCAGCCCGGCGGCGACCTGGTCGCGGAACCCCTCGGGCAGGACGTCGATCCCCCGCTTGAGGAAGACCACGTTCACCCCGGCGCTGTCGTGCCCGAGTGAGGCGAACCCGTCCGCCGCCATCTGCTCGGCGAACCCGAAGTGCTCCCGCAGGAACGACGCGGACGCCTCGACGTCCTCGACGGTGAGCGACACGGCGGAGGAAGTGATCTGCATGGTGGGTGGCCCTCTCCTCGGCGTTTATCTCGTACGCCGTACACTATACATAGTACGGAGAATCTGGGTACAGTGATCCCGGTCACAGGGGGGCGGGGGTGTTTGGCGGCGGCCCGGCTACCCGTCCAGCCCGGGGAGGGTGTCCTGGTCGACGTCATGGCGGGCGACCCGCTCGGCCGGGTCGCGGCACTCGGGGCCGAGGCGCAGGATGCGCGACTCCGGATCGTGCAGCGGGCGGTGGCAGCGGCGGCAGGTGACCCGGGGGCGGACGACCTCGCGGGTGTCGGTGCCCGGCAGCGGGTCGGGGTCGGCGGCGGTCATGCGTCCGACGGTACCGGCGGACGAGGCGGACGCGGCAGGCGCGACGGGTGTGAAAGGTGCGGCAGGCGCGGCGTGAAAGGATCGGCCCATGGCCAGTGACCGCAGCAGTGCCGGGGATCCGGCGCGCACGCTCGCGCTGCTCTGGGGCGTGTCGGCGGAGGAGAAGCCCGGCCGGCGCGGGCCCCGGCAGGCGAAGTCCCCGGCGGAGATCGCCGCCGCCGCGATCGTGATCGCGGACGCCGAGGGGGTGGACGCCGTGACCATGCGGCGGGTCGCCCAGGAGCTCGGCGTCTCCCCGATGGCGCTCTACACCTATGTGCCCGGCAAGGCCGAACTGCTCGACCTGATGCTGGACACCGTCTACGCCGCCGTGCCCCGCACCGCCCCCGTCGACGAGGGCTGGCGGGCCCGGGTCACCGCCGTCGCCGAGGACAACCGGGCGCTCCACCGGGCCCACCCGTGGATCGCCGCCGTCGCCACCAGCCGGCCGCCGCTCGGCCCGGGCGTGATGGCCAAGTACGAGTACGAGCTGCGCGCCTTCGAGGGCACCGGCCTGTCCGACGTCGACCTCGACGCCGCGCTCACCCACGTCCTCGGCTTCGTCGGGACCTGCGCGCGGATGGCCGCCGACGAGCGCGCCGCGCAGCAGGACAGCGCGATGACCGACGCCCAGTGGTGGGCCGCCAACGCCGAGCTGCTCGCCCGGGTCTTCGACCCCGAGCGCTACCCCGTCGCGGCCCGGGTCGGCGCCGCCGCCGGCGAGGCGCACGGCGCCGCGTACGACCCCGACCACGCCTACGCCTTCGGCCTGGCCCGGGTACTGGACGGCCTGGCGGCGCTGATCACGCCCGCGTAGCGCGCCCGTCGTACTCCTCGCGCGCCTCGCCGACCGCGCACATCCGGGCCTCCACCCAGTGCGCGAGCGCCGACACGTGCTCGGCCGCCTCCAGTCCGAGCGGAGTGAGGCTGTAGTCGACCCGGGGTGGGATCACCGGATGCGCCTCGCGGAGCACGAAGCCGTCCCGCTCCAGGGTCTGCAGGGTCTGCGCGAGCATCTTCTCGCTGACGCCCGCGACCCGGCGACGCAGCTCGCTGAAGCGGTACCCGCGCTCCCGCAGGGCCACCAGCACCAGCACCCCCCAGCGGCTGGTGACGTGCTCCAGCACGCCCCGCGACGGGCACATGCGGTCGTAGATGTCGGGCACCCGGTCGAGCAAGGACGGGCCCTCTGTCATTACCTCCATGTCAGTACCCTACTTCAAAGTGCGTACTATCCATAAGTTAGTGCCATCCCTAGGGTGAGTATCGAAGTCATCGCGACACCCATGAGGAGCACGGACATGTACGTCGTCACCGGAGCCACCGGACAGCTCGGCCGCCTGGTCGTCGAGGGGCTGCTGGCAGCCGTCCCGGCGAGCGAGATCGCCGTGGTGGTCCGCTCCGCCGACAAGGTCGAGGAGTGGGCGAAGCAGGGCGTGCGCGTCCACGAGGGGGACTACAACCGCCCCGAGACGCTCGCCGGGGCCTTCGCGGCCGGCGACCGGGTGCTGCTCATCTCCGGCAACGAGTTCGGCAGCCGGGTGGCCCAGCACGGCGCGGTGATCGACGCGGCGAAGGCCGCCGGAGTCGCGCTGCTGGCGTACACCAGCATCCTGGGGACGGCCACCTTCGGGCTGGGCGACGAGCACAAGGCGACCGAGGAGCTGCTGCTCGGCTCCGGCGTGCCGTACGCCCTGCTGCGCAACGGCTGGTACACCGAGAACTACCTCGGCGACGCCGCCGGCACGGTGGAGCGCGGCGTGGTGATCGGCAGCGCCGGTGACGGCCGGGTGGCCACCGCGCCCCGCGCGGACTTCGCCGCCGCCGCGGTCGCCGTGCTGACCGGCGAGGGCCACGAGAACCAGGTCTACGAGCTCAGCGGCGACGTCGCCTGGGGCCTGTCCGAGCTGGCCGCCGAGCTGGCGCAGGCCTCGGGCCGCCCGGTCGAGCACCGGGACGTGACCTCGGCCGAGCACCGGGCGGTGCTGGTCGGCGCCGGCCTGCCGGAGGGCTTCGCCGAGGTGCTCGTGGACGTGGACGCCGGCATCGCGCGCGGCGAGCTGGCCGCCACCCCGGGCGACCTCGCCCGGCTGATCGGCCGTCCGACCGTGCCGCTGGCCGACACCGTCCGGGCCACCCTGGGCGCCTGAGCCGCACCCGCCCCCGGATCCCGGCCTCCAAGGACCGGCCCTCGGACCCCGGTCCCATTCGCGACAGCCCGCCGCGGATGGGGCCGGGGTCCGCATCGTGAGCACTGTCATGACCAAAAACCGCATACGGAGATGACAGTCGTCCCCGCGCCCGCTACCGTCGCCTGGACACCCGCGCGCGGAGGGCAGACGGTCCATGCCAGAGACAACCCAGCAGGAGGCCGGGCGCGGCCTCTGGTACGGCTTCGCCGCCTACGGCATCTGGGGGCTCTTCCCCCTCTTCTGGCCACTGCTGGAGCCCGGCGCCGCCGACGACATCCTGGCCAACCGGATGGTCTGGTCCCTGGTCGCGGTGGTCCTGCTGTTGATCGTCCAGCGGCACTGGGGCTGGATCCGCCCGCTGCTGCGCCAGCCCCGCCGGCTCGCCATGCTGGGCGCCGCCGCCACGGTGATCTCGGTCAACTGGGGCGTCTACATCTGGGGCGTCAACGCCGGGCACGTGGTGGAGACCAGCCTCGGCTACTTCATCAACCCGCTGGTCACCATCGCCTTCGGCGTGCTGGTGCTCAAGGAGCGGCTGCGCCGGGCCCAGTGGGTGGCGGTCGGGATCGGCGCGCTCGCGGTGGCGGTGCTGACCGTCGGCTACGGGCGGCTGCCGTGGATCGCGCTGACCCTGGCGCTCTCCTTCGCCACCTACGGCCTGCTGAAGAAGACGGTCGGGCTGAGCGGGCTGGAGAGCCTGGCCGCCGAGAGCCTCTTCATGTTCCCCTTCGCCCTCGGCTACCTGGTCCACCTGGAGGTCACCGGCCGCGGCACCTTCGGCCACACCGTGGCCGGCGAGTACGGCTGGGGGCACACCGGGCTGCTGGTGCTCAGTGGGCTGATCACCGCGGTCCCGCTGCTGTTCTTCGGCGCCGCGGCCGTCCGGGTGCCGCTGAGCGTGCTGGGGCTGCTCCAGTACCTGGCGCCGGTGTTCCAGTTCCTGATCGGCATCGCGGTCTTCCACGAGTCGATGCCGCCCGCCCGCTGGGCCGGCTTCGCCCTGGTGTGGGCCGCGCTCGCGGTGCTCACCTGGGACGCGCTGCGGCGGGTCCGGGCCGACCGGGCCCGGACCTCCGCCGCCTCCGCCGTCACCGCCACCACGGCCGGGTCCGCCACCGGGGCGGCCGACGCCGTGCCGGTCAGGAGGTGATGTCCCGCGCGGTGAACCGGGACCAGGCCGCCGAGCCGAACACCGCCACGTAGGCGGCCTGCAGCCCGAGGTTCTTCAGCACCCCGTCCCACTCCATCGGCGCCCGCAGCAGGTCGCCGAAGGTGAGCCAGTGATGGGTGAAGAGGAACGGCTGGATCGCGTGCAGCTGCGGGAAGCTGTCCAGGATCTGCACGGTGATCACCAGGCCGACCGTCGCGGCCATCGCCGCGATGCCGCTGCCGGTGAGCGTCGAGATGAACAGGCCGATCGCGACCAGCCCGGCCAGCGAGGCGGCCACCACCGCCGCCACCAGGGCCGCCCGCAGCAGGGCCGGCCCCAGGCCGATGGTCTCGCCGGAGATCAGCGTGACGTCGCCGACCGGGAACAGCGCCGCCCCGATGGCGACCGCCGCCAGCGCCACGGTCACGGTCGCCGCCAGACAGAACACCAGCCCGGCGGTGAACTTGGCGGCCAGCAGCCTGGTCCGGCCGGCCGGTGCCACCAGCAGGTAGCGCAGGGTGCCGGTGGCGGCCTCGCCGGCCACCGAGTCCCCGGCGACCACGCCGACCGTCATCGGCAGGAAGACCGGCAGCGCCACCGCGAGCGCCGTGAACACCAGGAACAGGCCGTTCTGGGTGACCTGCGCGATGAAGGCCGGGCCCTCGCCGCCGCGCGGCCCGTCCGTCTCGATCCGGACCACCACGCCGATCAGGACCGGCAGCAGGGCCAGGATCCCCAGCAGTACGAGGGTCCGCAGCCGGCGGAAGGTCAGCAGCAGCTCGTTGCGGAACAGCGCCAGGAACCCGGCCGCCGTCTGCGGGCGCCGCCCGTGCGCCGCAGCCGTGACCACCGGCACCGCCTCAGCCCGCGACATCGAAGCCCTCCCCGGTCAGCGCCACGAAGGCGTCCTCCAATGTGCCCCGCTCCACGCCGAAGCCGTGTACCCGGATCTCCGCCGCGACCAGCGCCGCGCAGAGCCCCGGCAGCGCGTCCTCGGCCAGCGCGCCCAGCTCGCCGTCCACCCGGTTCTCGGTGATCCGGATCTCGGTGACCTTGTGCGCCAGCAGCACCTCACCGGCCCGGTGGGTGTCCGGGGTCCGCACCACCAGCCGGCCCCGGGCCCGGGCGGCCAGCTCGGTGACGGTGCCCTGCACCACCAGCCGGCCGCGCGACATCACCGCGGCGTGCGTACAGACCTGCTCGATCTCGTCCAGCAGGTGCGAGGAGAGGAAGACCGTGGTGCCCTCGGCCGCGACCTCCCGGACCAGCGCCCGGATCTCCCGCATGCCCTGCGGGTCCAGGCCGTTGGTGGGCTCGTCCAGGACGAGCAGCTCGCGCGGCTGGAGCAGCGCCGAGGCCAGGCCGAGCCGCTGCTTCATGCCCAGCGAGTAGGCGCGGGCCTTCTTGCCGGCCGCGGCGGTCAGCCCGACCCGGTCCAGGGCCTCGGCGACCCGCCGCTGCCTGGTCCGCGGGTCGGCGGTCGGGTCGGCGGCGTCGAACCGGGCCAGGTTGTCCCGGCCGGAGAGGAAGCCGTACAGCGCCGGCCCCTCGATCAGCGCGCCCACCCGGGGCAGCACCGAGGAGACCGACTGCGGCATCGGTTCGCCGAGCACCGTCGACACCCCGGAGGTCGGGGCGATCAGCCCCATCAGCATCCGGATCGTGGTGGTCTTGCCGGAGCCGTTGGGCCCGAGGAAGCCGAAGACGGAGCCCCGGGGGACGCTCAGGTCCAGCCCGTCCACGGCGAGCTGGCCGCCGCGGAACCGCTTGGTCAGGCCCCTGGTGCTGATCACGTCGTCGGTGCGGGGGGACGGCGAGGCGGCACCGGGGGCCGGGCGCGCCACCGCGCCCGGCCCCCCGGCCGGCTCCGTAACGTCCCCCGTTACGGAAGCCTGGGCCACTACTTCACCCCGGCCGCACTCTGCAGCACCGGCAGGGTCACCGCGCCGGCGAAGACCCGGCCGTCGTCGGTGACCAGCACGTTCAGCACCTTGGTGCTGATCAGCGAGCCGCCGGCGACCGGCTTGCCCAGCGACTTCACCAGCGCGAGCGGGTTCTGCAGCTTGCCCGCGCCGCCCGGACCGTGGCCGCCCTTGCCGCGCGGGCCCTTGCCCTCGGCCGGGACGAACACGTCGTCGGCGGGCAGCTTGGCGGAGAGCACCGTCGTCCAGCCCTCGCCGATCACGTTCAGGCCCTTGGCGGCGGCCTCGGCCTGCTCCGGGGTCACCTCGGCGCGCGGCGCCTCCTCGGCCTTGCGCTCCGTCACCTTGGCGCCCTTGGGCACGGTGAACTCGAAGGTCTTCGCGGCCGGCTTGGCGAACGAGACGTCGGTGAAGTGGACGTCCAGCACCGTGTCGCCGCCGGTGCCCTTGACCACGACCGACAGCGGCACACCGTTGTCGGCGGCCACCGCGATCCGGACCTCGCCGATCGTCGAACCGGACCCGATGGGCTTCACGCTCAGCCGGTAGGCCTTCTGCCCGGCCACGCTCACGGTGCCGTCCACGGCGACCGTGGTGGTGCCCGCGCTCGCGGTCAGGAACTGCCGGGCCGCCTCCTGCGGAGTGGTCGGCACCCCGGTCAGCGGCGCCTTGCCCCGGTGGCCGTCCGCCGTGGCGTCCGGCCGGACCCCGGTCAGGTGCACGGCCTCGTTGCTGCTGCTGTCCCAGGCCCAGGCCTGGTCGCCGTTGCGGATCAGCTCGTATCCGGACAGCTGCTCCAGCAGGCCGACCCGCTGCCGGTCGGGCCCGTCCACCGCGACCCGCAGCCGGTGCTCGCCCCCGAGCAGGCCGGTGAGCTTCGCCTCCGGGGCGGCGCCCGACGGCTTGTTCCCGGCCCCGCGGTCCTGGCCGCCGGCCGCGAAGCCGCCGGTCGCGGCACCCAGCAGCTGGCTCGGCACACCGAGGTCCGCCGAGACCGACACCGTGCCGGTCAGCGTCTCGGCCTGCGAGCCGAGCGCCTTCGCCACCACCTGCTCCGCCGTCAGCGCGGGCAGGTCCGGCGGCGAGGAGTCCGCCAGCGCCGGCACCAGCCCCACCCCGGCGGCGATCGCGGCCGTGACCGCCAGCGGCACGGCCACCCGCACCAGGGTGCGCCGGCGTGAGCGGTAGGGAGCCCCGCCCTGCCACTCGTCCGCCCGGTCGCCGCCCGCGGTCGCCCTGTTGTCCGTCATCCCGTCCAACCCCTCCGTCAGTGCCCGACTGTCCCTCGGTATCCATTAGACGGTCCGGCGCCGCCCGCGTCATCGCCCTGCAGGGTTGGATCCGGCTCGACCTCGCGTCGCAGCCGACCCTGATGTCCCCTCAGGGTCGTCTCCTCCGAACGTACGAGGAACGTACGTGGACTGGCGTAGGGTCGCGTCATGGACGCATCCAACACTCCGACCGCCAACGCGATGCGGCGTGCCCTGCGCCGGGCCCGGGACGGTGTCGCACTGGACGCGACCGAGGCGGCGGTGCTGCTCCGGGCGAGAGGCGACGACCTGCGCGACCTCTGCGCGAGCGCCGCGCGGGTCCGCGACGCGGGCCTGGAGGCGGCCGGCCGCCCGGGCGTGATCACCTACTCCAAGAGCGTGTTCATCCCGCTCACCCGGCTCTGCCGGGACAAGTGCCACTACTGCACCTTCGTGACCGTCCCCGGCAAGCTCCGCCGGGCCGGCCACGGGATGTACATGTCCCCGGACGAGGTGCTGGAGGTGGCCCGCCGGGGCGCCGCGCTCGGCTGCAAGGAAGCGCTCATCACGCTCGGGGACAAGCCCGAGGACCGCTGGCCGGAGGCCCGCGAGTGGCTGGACGCGCACGGCTACGACGACACCGTCGCGTACGTCCGCGCCATGTCGATCCGGATCCTGGAGGAGACCGGGCTGCTCCCGCACCTCAACCCCGGGGTGCTCAGCTGGACCGACTTCCAGCGGCTCAAGCCCGTCTCCGCCTCGATGGGCATGATGCTGGAGACCACCGCCACCCGGCTGTGGAGCGAGCCCGGCGGCCCGCACCACGGCTCGCCCGACAAGGAGCCGGCGGTCCGGCTGCGGGTGCTGGAGGACGCCGGCCGCAGCTCGGTGCCGTTCACCAGCGGGCTGCTGATCGGCATCGGCGAGACCGTCGAGGAGCGCGCCGAGTCGCTGTTCGCGCTGCGCCGGGTCTCCCGGGCCTACCACGGCATCCAGGAGCTGATCCTGCAGAACTTCCGCGCCAAGCCGGACACCGCGATGCGCGGCATGCCGGACGCGGAGCTGGACGAGCTGGTCGCCACCGTCGCGGTGGCCCGGCACATCATGGGCCCGTCCGCCTGCCTGCAGGCCCCGCCGAACCTGGTGGACGGCGAGTACGAGCGGCTGATCGAGGCCGGCATCGACGACTGGGGCGGCGTCTCCCCGCTGACGCCCGACCACGTCAACCCGGAGCGCCCCTGGCCGCAGATCGAGCGGCTGGCCGAGCGCTCGGCGGCGGCCGGCTTCGAACTGCGCGAGCGGCTCGCCGTCTACCCCGAGTACGTCCGGCACGGCGAGCCCTGGCTGGACCCCCGGGTGCTGCCGCACGTCCGGGCGCTGGCCGACCCGGAGACCGGCCTGGCCCGCCCGGACGCCGTGGTCACCGGGCACCCCTGGCAGGAGCCGGAGGACCTGCCGGAGTCGTACGGGCGCACCGATCTGCACAGCACCATCGACACCGAGGGCCGCACCGGCGACCGGCGGGCCGACTTCGAGGACGTCTACGGCGACTGGGAGGTGCTCCGCGAGCAGGCGGCCTCGGCCGCCCCCGTCGGGTCCGGGGCACCGGAGCGGCCGGACGCCGAGGTCCGGGCCGCCCTCGCGGTGGCCGCCGACGACCCGACCCGGCTGACCGACGAGCAGGCGCTCGCGCTGTTCCAGGCGGACGGCCCGGCGCTGGACGCGCTCTGCCGGATCGCCGACGCGGTGCGCCGGGACACGGTCGGCGACGAGGTCACCTACTGCGTCACCCGGAACATCAACTTCACCAACGTCTGCTACACCGGCTGCCGGTTCTGCGCCTTCGCCCAGCGCCGCACCGACGCGGACGCCTACAGCCTCTCGCTGGACCAGGTCGCCGACCGGGCCGCCCAGGCCTGGGAGGTCGGCGCCACCGAGGTCTGCATGCAGGGCGGCATCCACCCGGACCTGCCCGGCACCGCCTACTTCGACATCGCCCGCGCGGTGAAGGAGCGGGTCCCCGGGATCCATGTGCACGCCTTCTCGCCGATGGAGGTGGTCAACGGCGCCACCCGCACCGGTCTGTCGATCCGCGACTGGCTGCAGCGGGCCAAGGAGTCCGGGCTGGACACCATCCCGGGCACGGCCGCCGAGATCCTGGACGACGAGGTCCGCTGGGTGCTCACCAAGGGCAAGCTGCCGGCCGCGACCTGGGTGGAGGTCGTCAGCACCGCGCACGAGCTGGGCATCCGCTCCTCGTCCACGATGATGTACGGGCACGTGGACACCCCGCGGCACTGGGTGGGCCACCTGCGGCTGCTCGCGGAGATCCAGCAGCGCACCGGCGGCTTCACCGAGTTCGTGACGCTGCCGTTCATCCACACCAACGCGCCGGTCTATCTGGCCGGGATCGCCCGGCCCGGTCCGACCGCGCGGGACAACCGGGCGGTGGTCGCGATGGCCCGGCTGCTGCTCCACCCGCACATCCCCAACATCCAGACCAGCTGGGTCAAGCTGGGCGCCGAGGGCGCGGCGGAGATGCTCCGCTCGGGCGCCAACGACCTGGGCGGCACGCTGATGGAGGAGACCATCTCGCGGATGGCCGGCTCGGCGTACGGCAGTTACAAGTCGGTCCGGGACCTCCGGGCGATCGCCGAGGCGGCCGGGCGGCCGCACCGGCAGCGCACCACCACCTACGGGGAGGTTCCGGCCGAGCGGCTGGCCGCCGCGCTGGCCTCGGACGGCCATCTGCCGGAGCTGCTGCCCGTGGTGGACTGATCCGCCGATCGCCGCCGCCCCGGTCACCGGTACCGCCCGCCACCCGCCGCCCCCTCCGGTCGGCGGGTGGCGGAACATCCGGTGGCGGAACGTCCGGCGGCGATCCCGTGTGGCGATCCCGTGGAGCCGGAACACTGCCGTGCCGTTCGGGCATTCGAATACAGTGCGAGGGCGCGCGACCGGCCGTGCGTCGCGCGGCCGCCCGCTCCCGGACAGAAAGGCGCTTGCCGTGATGCCACTGTGGTCCCGCGCCCAGCAGCAGGACTTCCGCAGCCGGGTGCGGGGATGCCTGCTCGGCGGGGCGATCGGGGACGCACTCGGCGCGGGCGTGGAGTTCGAGTCGCTGGAGAAGATCCGCGCCGTGCACGGCCCGCAGGGCGTCACCGGGTACGTCCCCGCGTACGGGCGGCTCGGCGCGGTCACCGACGACACCCAGATGGTGCTGTTCACCCTCGACGGGCTGATACGCGCGCACATCCGCCGGGACACCGGCAGCTGGCACCCGCCCACCGACGTCCACCGCGCCTACCTGCGCTGGGCCGCCACCCAGCGGGACTGGGGCCCGGACGAGCGCCGGGCGGACCTCGGCTGGCTCGGCCGGGAGGAGTGGCTGTACGCGCAGCGGGCGCCGGGCCAGGCCTGTCTCTCCGGCCTCTCCGGGCCGGACGCCGAGCGGCTGGGCACCCTGGAGGCGCCGAAGAACCCGCACTCCAAGGGCTGCGGCACGGTGATGCGGGCGGCGCCGTTCGGGCTGCTGACCACCTGGGAGCCGAGCCTGGTGTTCCAGCTGGCGGTGGAGTGCTCGGTGCTGACCCACGGCCACCCCACCGGCTACCTCTCGGCCGGCGCGCTGGCGGTGATCGTCCAGACCGCGGCCCGCGGCGGCACGCTGGAGGAGGGGGTGCACCTGGCGCTGGCGCTGCTCTCCGAGCGGCCGGCGCACGAGGAGACCACGGCGGCGCTGCGGGCGGCGCTGGACGCGGTGCGGGCGGGCGAGCCGTCCGCCGAGCGGGTCGAGGCCCTGGGGGAGGGCTGGGTGGCCGAGGAGGCGCTGGCGATCGGGGTGTACTGCGCGCTGGTGGCGCACGACATCCGGTCCGGGCTGCTGCTGGCGGTGAACCACTCGGGGGACAGCGACTCCACCGGCGCGATCTGCGGCAACCTGCTCGGTGTGCTGCACGGCGACACCGCGCTGCCGTCCGGGCTGGTGGCGGGTCTGGAGGGGCGCGGGGCGCTGCTGGAGCTGGCCGACGACTTCGTGCTGGAGCTGATGCACGGGCCCGAGCTGCACAGCCGGGAGACCGCCGAGGGCGCGGCCTGGGCGGCCCGCTACCCGGTCCTGGGCTGACGCTCCCGCGGCGGGGGCCGGGAGCCCTCGTCGGGAGCTCTTGTCGGGGGCCCTTGTCGGGAGCATGCCGCCGGGTGCGCGGATGCCCGTAGCGGTGCCCGCCGCCCCGGGGGAGGGCGACGGGCACCGCTACGGGCACCTGGGCCGGGAACCGGCACGAGGCGGATCAGAGGTCGCCGAACGCTCCGGCACCCGCGGCGGCGGCGAACGCGTGCCAGGCCTCGGGGGAGAAGTGCAGCTGCGGACCCTCCGGGTCCTTGGAGTCCCGGACCGCCACCAGTTCGGCGGTCGGCACCCGGATCTCCACACACGCGCCGTTGCCGCCGCTGTGACTGCTCTTGCGCCAGCTCGTCCTGTTCTCGAAGGCGGTGCTCATCGGTGGTATCCCTCTTCAATGTCGGCTATCAGTGCGCGGGTCTCCGCCACCCCGAGCGCGGCTGCCCGCAGGTGGTCGTAGAGACTGGTATAGCGGCGCACGTCGGCCTCCTTCTCGAGGTAGAGATCACTCGTCACCCCTTCGAAGTAGACAACCGTGGAATCGGCTGACTCCGGGAACTCCAACAGGGAGAATGTCCCGGTCATACCGGGGTGGGCGCCGTGCGAGAACGGGATGACCTGGATGGTGATGTTGGGGCGCTGGCTCAGCTCCAGCATGTGCTTCAGCTGGTGGGCCATCACCTCCTTGCTGCCGACCTCCCGGCGCAGCACCGCCTCGTCTATGACGGTCCACAGGCTGCCCAGCGGGTTCTCGCCGTTGACGCGGTCCTGGCGCTTCATCCGGACCTGGACCCGGCGCTGGACGGCGAGCGCGTCGGTGTCCGGCTGGGTGCCCTCGACCACGGCCTGGGCGTACTGCTCGGTCTGCAGCAGCCCGGGTACGAAGGAGGACTCGTACGCGCGGATCGACGAGGCCTCGGCCTCCAGCCCGATGTACACGCTGTAGGGCGTGGGCATGTCGTTGAAGTCGTGCCACCAGCCGCGCTGCCGGGACTCCCTGGCCATCTCCATCAGGCTGGCCCGCATCGCCTCGTCGGTGACGTTGTAGACGTCGCAGAGGTCGCGGACGTCCCGCTGGCTGATGCTGCGGCGGCCGTTCTCCAGTCGGCTGATCTTGGACTGGGAGACCATCAGCCGGCCGGCCACCTCCTCCGCGGTCATCCCGGCCCCGTCCCGGAGCTTGCGCAGCTCCGAGCCGAGGCGGCGACGGCGCACCGTGGGATTGATGTTCGCGGACACGTCGACCTCCGGTCGGACCTCTGGTGATCGTTGGAACGGAAGTCCTCGGAACACGGTGGAAATCTGGATCAACCCCCTGACGTTGAGCAGCATGTCACCCCGGATCAGGTCGGCGCCGGGAAATCGCAGGAGCGCAGTAGAACAGATCATCGGAAAAGCGCTTCGGCGAGACAGCGGGCACCCCTCAGTGGTAGAGGGGCCCGCCCCGGTCCGGTGGTGGTACGGCGGCGTGACGGACGTGGTGTCGGGTGCGGCACGGGGCCGCGCAGGTGCTGGTGGCACGTGCGGGGGCGGTATGCGGCCGGGGGGTCCGGGTGGGGGCCGGACCGACTCGGGGGACGGCGGAGGGGCGGTCGCCCGGCGACTTCCGTCGCGGGCGCCCGCCCCTTCTCACTGCCGGGTGGTGCCGGTTGCTCGGCGCCCCCGGGGGGCGTGAGCGGTTCGGCGTGCGCCTCCGTGCGCGCTGGTGCGGGCGCGGTGCGCGGGGGTGGTGCGGGTGGTGCGGGTGCCCGACGCCGGCCCTGAGGGCGGGGCCGGGGCCGGTTCCCGGACCGGATCGGTCCGGGGTGCCGGCCTGCGGGCGTGGGTGCGGTGGCGGTCCCGTCTCGGCGAGAGCCTCGGCGGGAGCCTTGACCGGAGCCTCAGCGGACGCCGACGCGGGTCGCCGCGACCCGGCCTCCTCCTCCGCCGCCACCGCGCCCGGCCGCCGAGCGCTGCCCGGCTCGGCCTCCCGAGCCCGACGGCGCCGTACCGGCCTGGGCGGAACGGTTCTGCTGGCTCGGTAGGCCGTTCTGCACGTCCATCACGGCGTGCGCGACCATCCCGCCCAGCGGGTCGTACCGGATCAGGTCGCGCAGTCGCGACCGTGAGGACCGGCCCTCGTTGCCCGGGTAGAGGTGCTTGCCCAGACCCACCGAGTGCGCCAGCGCGGCGAGCGCGGCCGTCCGCGGGTCCGGCGGCACGCCGGTGCGGATCGCCGTGTCCAGCCGTTGCTTGATCGCGGCGTTGGTGCAGTCGTCCGACGCCTGATAGCGGGTCGTCGGCAGTACCCCGCACACCTGACCGGGCACGGCGGTCACCATGCCGCACCGCTCAAGGTGTGCCAGGTAGGTCTGCCGCAGCCCCAGTCGGGGCCCGCCGATCCAGTGCGCGGCGCGCACCGGACTGCCACGTCGTCGCAGCAGTTCCAGCGCGTGGTCGAGTGTCGGGTCCCCGGTCGGCCGTGGCAGCACCACGGCGATCCGATCGCCCTCCGGAACGATCCGTCCGGCCAGGGACAGCTCGACGAGCTGTGCCCCGGCAAGTCCTAGGTCGAGGGTCTGCGGCTGCGCCGTGGTGCCCGTGGCCGGGTCCAAAGCGAGCAGCAAGAGCTCCTCGGGAACAGTTCTGCGGCTCTTGCCCATCCAAGCCTCCCCGCGTGGATGGGAAACAGCGTGACGCCTCTCACACGGGCTTGTCGAGTACGCCTCCGAATCGTGACCTTGCGATCGACCGGGGGAACCACCCGTGGCGGGCCCGGCGTCTGACCGTTGAACAGGCCGCGGTGCGGCCGTGCCGCGGCAATAACCGCCGGTCGGGCGGGGTGTGGGCGACCGTAATCGGTCGCCGGTGGCGGAGACTGTACAGGTACACGGGGCGGGGTGCCGGCTTCCCGAAATCGGGTTCGCCGACGCCCCGCCGGGCGTTGAGGAGGCTGGGTTACGTGGGCGAGTCCCCCGACAGGGTGCTGCGGGACGGCGAGCGGGCGCGGGATCGGGACGGCGAACCGGCCGGGTCCGCCGCGGCCGAGGAGGTGGCCGAGGAGGTGGCCGCGCCGTCGGTGGAGCCGGTGGTGGAGCCGGAGGCGACGCCCGAGTCGGGTGCCGCCGCCGAGGCGGACACCGAGGCGGACACCGATGCCGCCGCCCATGCCCCCGCCGATGCGGCCGCCCCGTCCGGCGACACCCCGTCCGGTGACGCGCCGTCCGGCGACTCGGACGACTCGGTTGGTGATGCCGCGGACTCCGCCGCCGACGGCGGGGCGCGGCCCCCGGCCCGGCCCGCCACGGTGCAGCTGCGTGTCCGGGATGCGGACACCCGGACGACCGCACTGCGGATGCCTGTGGACCAGAAGACCACCGCCCTGCGGTTGCCCGCCGAGGACGCGACGACCGCTCTGCGCCTGCCGTCCGACGATGCGACGACGGCTCTGCGGCTGCCGTCCGACGACGCGACCACCGCCCTTCGCCTGCCCGACGAGCTGCGCAAGCCCTCCGGTGCCACGGCGATCGGCTCGGCCGGGAAGGCCCGGAAGTCTGAGGCGGGGAAGGGCGGGGCGGGGAAGGCCGAGGCGGCCGGGGCGGTCGAGTCCGGGCCCTCGGACCGTCCGGCCGGCACCGATCCGCGTCTCGCCATGCGGACGCCGAAGCCTGCGCCGACCGCACCGGCGGAGCCCGCCGACGCCGCCGAGGATGCCGACGGGCAGCCGGCGTCCGCGTCCGCGTCCGCGTCCAAGTCGTCCGCGGTGGCGGCCGAACCGGCCGCGCGGGCCGAGAAGTTCGAGAAGCGGGAGAACGTCGAGCGGACCCGCGTCCTGCGCGTCCCCGCCGCTCCGGCCGGGGCGGTGCCCGAGGCGGACACCGCCCCGAAGCCGCCCACCCCGCGCCCGCTGCCCGAATCGGTGCCCGTCCCGCAGCCGGGCCCCGACCCGGAGCCGAAGCCCGCGCCCGCACCGAAGCCCGCACCGAAGCCGAAGTCGAAGCAGAAGCCGCACCCCGCCCCGGCCGCCGAGCCACTGCCCGCCGCCGACCCGCGGCCGGTCCCGCCCGCGCCGCCGCTGCCGGCGCCCGAACCGGAGCCGTTCCCGGAGTCCACCTCCGAGGCGATGGACGTCCTGGCCGCGCTCAACTCCCGACCGGTCTCGCCGCTGCGCCGCGCGCTCAAGCGGATCACCGTCTGGACGCTCTTCCTCGCCGTGGTGCTCGGCGTGGTGGTCACCGCCCAGCTGCTCCGCCCGCTGCCGGACACCAGGGTGCGGATGACCGCGGCGAACGGCTTCGGCTTCGCCGGCGACCCGCTCGACCTGGCCTGGCCCGCCAAGGGCCAGTCGGCCGCCGAGGTGGTCGGGATCGGCAGCCTGGGCAGCTCGGGCCCGGAGACGCCGGCCTCGATCGCCAGTGTCACCAAGGTCATGAACGCCTACCTCATCCTGCAGGCGCATCCGCTCAAGAAGGGCGAGGGCGGTCCGAAGATCACCGTCGACAAGCAGGCCGCCCAGGAGTCCGGCAACGTCGACGAGTCCCGGGTCACCCTCACCGAGGGCCAGCAGCTCAGCCAGTACCAGGCGCTGGAGCTGCTGATGCTGCCCTCCGCCAACAACGTCGCCCGGCTGCTGGCCCGCTGGGACGCCGGGTCGGAGGAGGCGTTCGTCAGGAAGATGAACGACACCGCGGCCAGGTTCGGCATGGCCAACACCACCTACACCGACCCGGCCGGCTACAACCAGGAGACCAGGAGCACCGCCAAGGACCAGCTGAAGCTGGCCGGGCAGGTGATGCAGGACGACATCTTCCGGCAGATCGTGTCGACCCCGGACACCACCTTCAACAACCAGAAGATCTCCAACACCAACACGCTGATCAACCCCAAGACCGGCGTCATCGGCGTCAAGACCGGCTCCAGCACCCCGGCCGGCGGCTGCCTGATGTGGGCCGCCTACAAGGACATCGCCGGTGTGCGGCGGCTGATCCTCGGCGTCACCCTGGGCCAGCCGGCGACCGCCGCCGAGCCCAGCATCCTCAAGGTGGTGCAGAGCGTCAGCGCCAAGCAGATCCAGGCAGCCCAGAACGGACTCACCGGGCAGACCCTGGCCAAGCAGGGCGACGTGGTGGGCCGGGTCGAGGACGGTCTCGGCGGCTCCGTCCCGGTCGTCGCCGCCGGGGACCTCACAGTGGCCGGGTTCCCCGGCGTCACGGGCACCCTGGTGCTGGACCCGGTGAAGGTCGGCCACCGGGTGACGGCCGGGACCAGGATCGGCGTGCTGCGGTCGGGCGAGGGCAGCACCAAGGTCGAGGTGCCGGTCGTGCTGAAGTCCGAGCTCGCCCCGCCGTCGATCCTCGCGCGGCTGACCCGGGCCCTCTGAGGCCCGCCGCCCGCACGCCGCCCGTGGAGCGGGGCACCGGTCCGTCCGGTGCCCCGCTCCACGCCGTCCGCTCCCCGTCGCGCGGGGCCGTGCCCGTCGCGTGGGGCCGGGCTCAGAAGCGCGCGCCGCCCCACCGGCCCGGCTCGGTACGCGAGCCCAGCAGCCCGGCGACCGCCTCCTCCTCGGCCACCACCCGGCCCAGCGCGATCGCCAGCGTCACCCCGCTGAACACCACGATCAGCCAGGACAGCGCGGTGAACACCACGCCGTACGGCCCGAACTGGCCGATGCTGCGGCTCATCGCGCTCGGCAGGTAGACCCGCGAGGCCACCCCGATCCCGACCACCGCCACCCCGCAGAGCAGCGCGCCCGGCAGCAGCGGCAGCCAGCGCACCCGGCCGCCCAGCAACAGGTGCTGGGTCCACCACCAGAGCGCCGTCGCCATCAGGAAGGTGAGTGGGACGCCGAGCCAGGCGCCCAGCCCGAAGCCGTCCCGCACCGGGGTCTGGCAGACCAGGCAGACCAGCCAGACCATCAGCCAGACCAGCCAGCGCCAGGCCGCCACCCTGGTCCCCGACTTGGGCAGCTCCCAGCAGCGCTCGCAGACCCGCTGCATCGCCCGGCTCAGCGCCGTCGCCGACAGCAGGGTCATCAGCGCGCCGATCGCCCCGAAACCGGCGTCGTCCGTGTGCCCCGTCCCGAGCAGCTGCTGGACGGACTGGGCCGCCTCGCCCTGCAGCCCCAGCTCCTTGCGCAGCGAGTGCACCAGACCGTCCCGGACGGCCGCCGGGGTGACCACCGCCACCACGAACAGCGCGGGCAGGGCGCTCAGGAAGGCCTGCGCGGCCAGTCGGGTCGCGCAGTCGAGCAGGTTCACCCGGAGCAACTGGCGCAGCGCCCGGCCGACCAGCGGGACCTGTTCGGGCAGCCCGCGCGCGGACCCGGCCAGGGCCGCCGACCGCTGTTTCCACCGGGCCGCCCGCCGGGCCGCCCGCCGGGCCCGCCGGTCGGGCGGCTGCTCGCTCGGCTGCTCGCTCACGGACCGTCCTCCCGACCTGGTCGCCGTGCTCCATGGTCGCCCGGGCCCCGCTCCGCCGCATCCGGGCCGCGGGACGTCCGGGCCGCGGGGCGTCCGGACCGCGGGGCGTCCAGGTCGTACGGGCCGGGGTCGCCCGCACCAGGAGACGGCGGGCCGCGGGTTCAGCGCCCGGCGCGGCCGTTCAGCAGCGCGAGGGTCATCCCGCCCAGCTGCGTCACCTGCTCCGGCGGGCCGAACCGGGCCCGCAGGGCGGCCGCCTCGTCGGCGGGTACCTCGGCCAGCGGATCGGCGGTGTCACCCAGGACGACCAGCCAGGTCCGGGCCCCCGCTCCGGTGCAGCTGGCGGGGTCCTGGCACGGCACCGGGAAGAGGTCCCCGGCCCGGACGGCCCCGCTCGCCACGAACAGCGGGTACGGCCGCACCCGGTCCGGCAGGTAGTAGGAGACGCCCGGGCCCACCATCGACCAGGCCTGGTCGCCGATCGGCACGGCCAGCCCGTCCCCGGGCCGGTAGCCGGCCTCGATCAGCCGGGCCACCTCCCGGTACGGCTCCTTGGACTGCGCGTGCGACCCCGGGTAGCGGACCAGCGACTGCCGGGGCAGCGCCGCCACCCCGGTCACCGCCACCACCCCGACGGCGAGCAGCAGCCCCGCCGCCCGCACCTCCGGCCTGGTCCGGCCCGGCCGGGCCGCCGCCGTCACCGCCGCGTACACCGCACCGACCCCGCAACCGGCCAGCGCCGCCCAGGCGGGCACCGTGAAGAGCAGGTACCGGTCCAGGAAGTACGAGGTGGGGCCGAGCGAGATCAGCCAGACCGCCAGCACCGGCAGCACCGCGAGCAGTAGCAGCCGCAGCGCCGGGCCGCGCCGCCCGGGCAGCGCCAGGGCCAGCAGCGCCAGGACCAGGAAGACGTGGAACACCCGGGCGGAGCCGAACAGCGGCTCGCCGAAGTGCCACAGCTGGTCCACGGTCGGCCGGCCGAGCCAGCCCAGCTGTCGCCCCGACTGCCGGTGGCCGAGGAACGCGACCGGCAGCACCGCCGCCACCAGGGCGGCGGCCACCGTCGCGAGGCGCCCGAGCAGCCGCCGCCGCTCCGGACCGGCCGTCCGCCACAGGTGCGGGGCGACCAGCGCCGCCTGGCCGACCAGGCTGCTCAGGGAGACCAGGTGCGCCGAACCGGCCACCGCCATCGCCAGGCCGTACGGCACCCACCGCCGCAGCGTCGGCTCGTCCAGCGCGCGCAGCAGGAACCAGGTCGCCGCCGCGACGGCACAGGTCACCAGCGCGTACGAGCGGGCCTCCTGCGCGTACCGGGAGACCAGCGGCACCGTCGCGAAGAGCAGCCCGGCGCAGACGCCCGCGACCCGGCCGCCGAACAGCCGGGTGGCGGTCAGCGCGGTGAACGCGGCCGCGGCCGCCATCGCCAGCACCGAGGGCAGCCGCAGCGCGGTCGCCGAGTCGCCGAACAGAGCCGTCCACAGGTGCAGCAGGACGTAGTAGACGCCGTTGCTGGCGTCGATGTGCCCCAGCAGCCGCAGCAGTTCACCGAGCGGCCGGGTGGCCGCCGTCCAACTCGCCACCTCGTCCCGCCACAGGGTGGGCGTCCCCAGCCGGTACCCGCCCACCGCCAGCATGACCAGCGCCGGGGCGATCCAGGTCACCGGCCCGGCCACCTGCCACGCCCGGCGGACGGGTCCCTGGTACCACCGGTCGTCCGACGCCATCTGCCACCCCTGCCCTGCTTCTCCGGCCGGACGGCTGCGGGGCCGCCCCCGAGGTCCGTCCACCCAGGCTAACGAGGCCCGGCACCGGTGACCCCGCCGCCCCGGCCCACCTGACCCCCCGTCGGTCCGACCGCCCCCGGTCGTCCCGTCCAACCCTCCCCACCGATCCGCTAGGCTGTCAGCGGTCGTCCCCGCCTCAGTAGCTCAGGGGATAGAGCACGGCTCTCCTAAAGCCGGTGTCGCAGGTTCGAATCCTGCCTGGGGCACAGCACGAAACGCAGAAAAGGCCCAGGCCAGAGGGTGAATCCCTCCGACCTGGGCCTTTGCTGTTCAGTCCTGCTGGTCACCCCGTGCCACGTCCGTGCCAGAACGCTCCGGCGGAGCCCCCTTCGACAGCTCCCGCTGCACCATCTCGTCCATCCGGTCGGCGACGGCCCGGTCACGGTCGCTGGACATGTGCTGGTAGATCAACGCGGCCCGCGCGGTGCTGTGCCCCATGCGGATCATGAGCTCCCGGGTGCTCGCGCCGCTCTGGGACGCCATGGTGTTCCCGGTGTGGCGGAGGTCATGGAAGTGGACCTCCATCGGGATGCCCGCACGTTCCTTCGCAGCGGTCCAGTCGTCCCGGAAGTTGCTCCGGCGCAGCCGGCCGCCTCGCGGTCCGATGAACATGTGGCCGTCCGACTCTGCCCCCGCGAAGTGCTCCATGTGGTGCTGAAGGGCATCCACGATGGAGTCCGGGAACGCGACCGGGCGGAACCCCGCGCGGCTCTTCGGCGCCTTGTCGTACAGCTTCCCGCTGTACAGCTCGGCCTGATTCCTGCGGACCCGCAGAAGCCGGGCGCCCAGGTCGACGTCCCGCCGACGGAGCGCGGCCAGCTCGCCGAACCGGAGCGTGGTGAACGCGGTCACCAGGACCAGCGCCCGCCACCGGGGCGCGATGGCATCAGCCGCGGCGAAGACCTCGGCGACGGACAGGACCGGGCGCTCGGGCACGTCGTAGGTGTCGGCGCCCTTGATCCGGCACGGATTGCGTCGGATCAGCTCATCGTCGTCCACGGCGGTGTTCAGCATGGCCCGAAGCATCTGGTACGCCTTGACCACGGTGGGCTCGCCGACGCCGGACTCCAGCAGGTGGGTCCGCCACGTGCGGACCCGGGCCGGGGTGATGTCCACGAGGAACCTCGGGCCGAGGGTCGGCATGATGTGCAGCCGAAGCGCAGTCTCGTACCGCTCCCGGGTCGTCTCCTCCAGCTTGCGTTCCTTGAGCCACTTGGTCGCGTACTCCCCGAAATTCACCTTCCCGGCGTCCGGGTCGACCCACTTCTCCCGGGTGATGTCGGCTTCGAGCTGGCTCAGCCGGACCTCGGCGTCGGTCTTGGTCGCGTAGGTCTTCTCGTCCGGCCGAAGCTCTCCGGTCAGCGGGTCGCGGTAGCGGACCTGCCAGCGGCCGGACGGGAGCTGGCGGACGGAGCCGAAGCGGCGGCGACTGTTCTTCTTGGCGGTCATCAGGCGGCGGTCCTGTTCCTGGTGGAGCGGCGGGCGCGGATGGGCTGGACGGTGTTCTCGGCGATGAACTCGGCGACGGCGGCCTCCGGGATGCGGACGTGACGGCCGACCTTGACGAAGGTGATCCGGCGTTCCTCGATCAGCCGGCGAGGGAAGCGCTCGCCGCTGCTCTCCCAGGTGCCGAGGATCTCCGCGACTTCCCGGACGGTGAGAAGCCGGGCCGTGAGCTGCGTTGTGGTCATTGCTGCCCTCCCTGGGCGGTGGCGGGGCCGGGGGCTTGTCGCTGGGCACTGCGGGGTGTGGCTCGGGGCACGGCGGGGTGCGTCACCCGGCCGCGTGCGTTGTCCGAGGTGGGGATTTCTGCGTCACCGCGTCATCAGCGTCATTCGGGCTTCTGACCTGCGGTTTTGGGTGACGCAAGGGTCGGGGTGTGCGTCACCGCTGCGTCATCGGCTGCGTCATCGGGTGACGTAGGTGACGCAGGATGACGCAGGGCCCGCCGTCTGCGTCACCCGTCCCGGCGCAGGTCAGGAGCCGTTTTCCGGCCCGCGTGACGCAGGTGACGCAGCGTCTTCCTATTTAGGAAAAAGGTGGGGCTGCCTGTAGTACTTGGGCGTCCCCTCAGGGCGAAGTGAGGAGCCGCTGCGCGGCACGACCCTTGGGCGGCTGCGCCGAACAGCAAGAAGAGCACCCGGGGCCCGGTGCTCTTCTTGCTTGTCCGTGCGGCAGGGTCAGTGCAGCGCGGGCTGCTCGTGCGTCGGCGCGGGCGCGGGGCGGGCCATTTCGAGGTAGCGGCCCTCCTTCGTGCGGCCGGCGTCGATGAGCACGCCCCGGGCGGCGAGGGTGGGCTGAAGGCGCTTGAGCCGGTCGGACAGCACCTTGCCGGTGGTCGGCCAGCCCTTGGGCAGGGCCCGGACGTCGTCGCCGCTGCAGAGACGGCTGAGGCGAAGCAGCCACTCGGTGGACGTCCAGCGCTGCGCGGTACCGGGCTCGATGGTCTCGGCGTGCCGCAGGACGGTCTGCGCCAGCAGATCGCCTTCGATCACGTCGTCGTTCAGGTCGTCCAGGCTGGCCCGGTATGCGGCCAGCGCCCCGAATCCGGTCGCTGCGTCGAGCTGGGCGCACAGGTGGGCGAAGTCCGCCATCCGCAGATCGGTCGGGGTCTCCGCCTCGGCTGCGCGGACCTTGACCGTGAGGTCGAGCAGCGACCCGAGGACGACGGGCAGAGCCTCTTCGTAGTCCGCCCACAAGGCCGCCTCGGTGACCCGGACGCGGGGCCGCTCCAGCCGCAGGGGCAGAAGGCGTTCGGCGAGGTCGGGGCGGATGACGCCGACGTCGATGCCGGTCAGGAGCAGGGGCCGGCGGTAGGCGGAGCGGTGGACGTCCCCGTCGGTGAACAGGGCGCGCTTGACGCTCTCGGCGCCGGTCACGATGCAGCACATCGCGTCGGACAGGTCAGGGCCCATGTGGGAGAGGTTGTCCAGGGCGGTGACCCACCCGGCCGCGACGGCGGCGATGAGGTTCTCCTCGTCCTTCGGGGCCCGGCGCAGGTCACCGCTCATGCCTTCGATGATCCGCACCAGCATCCGCCCGCCGGTGGACTTGCCGGCGCCCTGGGGCCCGGTGAGGAACGGCGCCGGCACCGGCACGGACGGTCCCAGGCAGCCGATCAGCCATGCGATCGCCAGGCACTCGGTCTGGGCGTTCGCGAAGTTGCACAGCCGCAGTAGCAGGTCGATGCCCTTGCCGTCGGTGTCCTTCACCGGCAGCGGCAGCTCGCCGGTGAGCTGGGTGCGGCGCCAGCAGACTTCGCGCGGGTCGGGGACGGTGATGTCCCAGCCGGTGGGGTGGATGCGTACGGACAGGCCGTCGGAGCGTCCGAGGTCGAGCCAGGTGGCCCCGTCGAATCCGGGGGCGACGCGGATGTGGACGGGCTGCACGTCCTCGGACAGGGCGAGTGCTTCGATCAAGTCCAGTGCCTCCTTGAGGGCGCTGCCGTTGAAGGCGCCGATTCCGTCCCGGTACAGGCCGACCATCAACTCCTGGCGGTGGCTGCCGGTGGTGCCCTGGGAGCGGATCGGCCGGGCCACGGGGTGGTCGTTGCGCTGGGCGTAGACGGTGCCGTCGGCGGTGCGGAAGTACCGGAAGTGGGCCTGCGCGTAGGCGGTGATGATCTCCCGCGCGGGGTTCTTCTCGTCCTCGGCCACGGTCACAGCCCCAACCGGATCAAGGCGTTCGCCCACGCGTCGGCGCAGTGCCGGGGCGACTCGCCCTTGGCCTGCGCCACGGCGAACAGGCGCTCCGCGTGGACCTGGGTGAGGCAGCCGCACCGGCCGTGCGTGGACAGCACCGCCAGGAACGTCCCGAAGACGGTGGCGTGCACGGCGGCGGTGGCTTCGGCGATGCGCTGCTCGGCCATGGCGATGCCCCGCTCCAGGAACGTGCGGGTGCGGTGCGGGCACTTCCCACCCCCGCCCGGCGCGGACGCGACGACGGGCGCCGGCCGGACCGGGGCGGCCTCCCGCACGATCAGGTCGCGCACGACGTCCGGCAGGGCCGCCATGGTGCCGGTGCCGGGGCCGAGCCAACGGGCGTAGGACATGGACGACTTCACGTCCACGCCCGGCCGGACCGCGTTGGCGGACGGCATCGCGCCCCGGTACAGCCAGTGCTCGCCCCGGGTGGTGGGCACGGTCCGGGTGGCGGGCAGAGCCTCGCGCGCCCACGCGATCGCGTCCGCGTTGTCGAGGTCGACGACGGTCACGCCCGCGCCGCCGGGGTGGTAGGCCACGGCCGCAGCCTCCCGCCACGCCCGCGCCCACCCGGGGCCGGTGAGGACGTCGGGGTCGGTGGTGGCGGCGGCCCAGCCGTGGCACGGCGCCGGGCAGACGCAGGGGCCGGGGGTCTTCATGTTCGGCCGGCCGCCGCACGCGCCGTCGGTGCAGCGCGGGCAGTTGCCGAAGGGCACCTTCCCGGCCCGCAGCGGCAGGACGGGCACGCCGGCGGCGGCGAGGGAGAGAGCGGCGAGCAGGTGCTCTCCCCGGATCACGGTCGGATGGGTCATGCTGGGTGGTCTCCTCATCTCGGTTCGAGCGGGGGAACCGGAGCGGCCGGAAGCCTTGGCGGGATGTATCGGCCGCTCCGGGCAACGCGATTGCCTCTGGGTTCAGGCGGCGGTGCGGGTGCGGCGCCAACGGCGCTCCGCCGTGGCGAGGTCGGTGTCGGGGGTGTGCTGCTGCCATCCGCCGCCGGCGCGCTTGGCCCGGTACATCGCCACGTCCGCGGCGCCGAGGGCGGTGTCGAGGGCCCGGTCCGGCAGGTTGGCGACACGGGCCAGACCGACCGAGGCGCCGTAGTGCAGGACGTGGCCGCGCCAGTGGACGGGGCGGGCGAACTCGCCGACGAGCCCACCCATGCGCACAGCGGTCCAGGCGGCGGGGAGGGGGCGGACGACGGCGAACTCGTCACCGCCGAGGCGGGCGGCGATGCCGTGGTCACCGGCCCATTCGGTGAGGATGCGGGCCGCGTCGGCGAGGACGGCGTCCCCGGCGGCGTGGCCGTGGGTGTCGTTGATCTGCTTGAACCGGTCGAGGTCGACGACGAGAACGCCGGTGTCCGGGCGGTGGAGCAGGCGCGCGGCGGCGGTGGTGAAGCCCTCGCGGGTGAGCAGGCCGGTCAACGGGTCCCGGCGGGCCCGGTCCAGCCGGCGGCGCAGGACGGCGGCGTGCGTGCCCCACCCGGCGAGTGGGAGCAGGGCTGCGGCGAGGGCGGGAAAGTGCTGCGGGGAGAACGGCTTGAGGTCCATGCTGGTGTCTCCTGAGATCGGGTTGTGCCGGTTTCAGGGACCCGGGGCGGCCGGTGAGCTGGCCAGCAAATGCGGCCGCCCCGGGGTTCGGTGCTCGGTCAGTCCTGCTCGGGGCCGCAGGCGCAGTCGATGGGGGCGGCGCCCTGCCCCATCAGGCAGGCACAGCCCAGGAGCCCGATCGGGGTTTCGATGGGCTCGCCGCCGGTGCAGTGGTCGCACTCCCCGGGCTGCCGGTCCTCGGCATCCTCGGTGTCGCCGTCGTACTCGTCGTAGCCGTGGTCGTCGGAGTCGTAGTCGTACACGTCCGTGGCCTCTCGTCAGGAGCCGTCGAGTGCGGCGGTGATGAGGTGGTGGGCGAGCAGGGGCGGGACGGCGTTGCCGATCTGCTGGCCGATGTCCCGGCCGGACCACGGGTGGTCGGCGGGGAAGGACTGCAGACGGCCGGCCTCCGACCAGTCGAACCGGGACTCGGTGTCGTCGTCGGCGAGCACGCGGACGCGGGAGACCTTGCCGGTGACCGTGGCCGAGGGCTCCGCGGACGTGCGGCGGCCGCGCCGGGCGGGGTCGCCGCCGGTGCCGTAGTTCGAGACCACCGTGAACGACCCTCGGGCGGGCAGGACGTCGGCCATGGTGACCCACGGGCTCAGCCCCGGGTCGCCGTCGGTGCGGGGCGTGCCCTTGGTGTAGGGCCGGTGGGTGGGTGCGGGCAGGGTGGCCGGGCCGGTGCGGCGGGCGATGAGGACCGCGCGGCGCCGGGTCTGGGGGACGCCGTACTGCTCGGCCTTCACGGTGCCGGTCGCTGTGTCGTAGCCCTCGGCACGCAGGATGTCCGCGTAGGTCTGCCAGACGGGCAGCACCGCCGGCACCTGCTCCAGCACGATGGCCTCGAACGGGCGCCCGGTGTCCGTGGCGTCCAGGGCCCAACGCAGGGGCTCCAGGACCAACCTGATCAGGTCCGCCTCAGGAGTGTGGCCGTGGCGGGCCACGTGTCGTCGCTGGGCCAGTCGGTGGGCGAGGGCCACGATGTCCGACAGGGCCCGGCGCCCGGCCCCGCTCCCGGCGGCGCTGAACGGCTGGCAGGGCGGGCCGCCCAACAGCAGCTGGGCGGCCGGGAAGTCGGCGGGGCCGTGGTCACGGACGTCCGCCTCGATGGTGTCGAGGCCGGCGGCGCGGCGGGTGACGCAGGCGTCCGGGGACTTCTCGATCCCGGTGACGTGCACGCCGAGGGCGCGGGCGGGCAGGTCGAGGCCGCCGACACCGGCGAACAGGTCCACACCCCGCCACGGGGCGCTGGTGGTGGTGTCAGGCAGCACGCCGCACCCGCCCCTCGGGGAACGCCAGGACAATGGCGAGCGGGACCGGCCGAGCGTCGGCCGGGGTGGGGGCGCCCTCGCCGCCGTCGGGCGGGGCGGTGTCCGGGCCGGCGGTGCGGGTGGCCCGTTCGGCGGCGGATTCGGCGAGCACGGTGCGGACGGCGGCGGTGAGGGCTTCGCGCAGGTGGACGGCGGCGAGCGGGCGGATCGCGGCCGGGGCGGTGGCGGTCGTCACGGCCGGTCAGTGGTTGCTGACGGCGGTCACGACCGCGGCCAGGAACCCGTTGACGGGCCCGGCCAGGCCGGTGGAAGCGGCGGTGAGGCCGGACAGCCAGACGACGAGGGCGGTGCCGGCGCCGACGCGCTTGGTCCACACGAGCACGCCGGTGATGACGCCGGTGATCACGGCGACGGACAGGGTGACGGTCATGAGCGTTCTCCCGAGGCGGTGAAGGCGGGCTGTGGGATGGGCTAGTTGGTGCCGGCGCGCCACGTGCGGTGGGCCAGGTTGTAGAGGTGGCGTCCGATGCGGATGCGCTTGCCGACGCCCTGGCAGCGGCGGCAGTGCTTGCCGCGCTTGGGCTTGCCGCGGCGGTCGTAGGCGAGCTGGAAGCCGAGGCCGTCGCACTTGCGGCAGTCGCCGAACGGACTGCTGGCGCACAACGCTGCGTAACCGAGTCCGGCGAGCAGGGCGGCGGCGAGCATGGTGAGGATCAGGGGGGTCATGGGTGCCTCCGGGGCGGTTTCCGGGGTGCGCGCAGGTGGCGCGCTAGGAGCTAGCGCGCTGGCCAGGGCGCATGGGGGCCGCTAGCAGGGCCGCTAGGTCTAGCGGGGCGTCCCGCTAGACCTAGCGGCCGTTCGGGCCTATCCGGCGTCGCGCTTCTTGTCGCGCTCGGTGACGGACTTGAGGATGTCGGCGCGCGTGATGCCGCGCCGGTTCGCGCCCTTGCCGTCCTCGGTGGTGCCCCACACCTGCCCGGTGGCGATGCCGTAGGGCTTGAGCGCGGTCACCAACTGGTCGGCCTTCGCCCGTCCCTCCAGCTCGCCCCACGCGCCGTACGCGTCGGGCCGCAGCTCGCCGAGGCGGGCGACGACGGTCTCGGACCACAGCTTCGGTTCGCCGGGGCCGACGACGGCGAGGATGTCGGCGAGCAGGTCGTAGGCCGGGGCGGCCGAGGCGGGCGCGGTGTCCTGCCCGCCGGCGGCGTGGCCGGACAGCAACCCCGCCTGCTCGCGGGCCTCCCGGCCGCGCTGCGCGATCGCCTCCGCGTTGGGGGCGTCAACGAACACGCTGCGGATGATCTGCGCGTCCGCGCCCTCGCCGCCGATGTAGTAGGCGATGCCCCGGTCAGCGCGGGTGAACGTCGTCGCCCGCACCCCCCGCTTGTAGGCCGAGGTGCCGAGGACCATGTCGTTCTCGACCTGCCCCATGACCTTGAGGCACAGCCGCAGGATCGCGTTCGCGGAGATGCCTGTGGGCAGGGACTTGGCGTCGGGGCGCTGGGTGGCCAGCAGCAGCACGATGCCGGTGGCGGGGCCGCGCTTGACGAGGTCGGTGCAGATCTCCTCGAACTCGCCCCCGTACTTGGGGTGCTCGAACCAGACCTGGCACTCGTCGACCCCGACGACGATGGGGTGCAGCCGCAGGGACTTGGTGTCGGCGAGCTTGCTGGTGACCTTCGACTCCGGGCAGATGTCCCGGGGCAGCGAGCGGATCACCTTGGTGCGCCGGCGCAGTTCCTCGCGCAGTTCGCGCAGGTCGGCGATCGCGTACTCGATGTCCTCCTCGTCGTCCCCGGCCCGGTGGCGGTGGCTGACCTTGTCGCCGACCGGGTCGAGGTCACCGGTGCCCTTCAGGTCGTAGGTGTGCAGCTCGGCCCGCGGGTCGAGGGCGGCGATCAGCAGCAGCAGGCGGAGCAGGAACGTCTTGCCCATGCGCGGCACCGCACCGATGATCCCCGCGATGAACATCAGGGTGACGGACACCCAGTTGCCGCGCTGGTCGGTCGCGAAGCCCACCGGGTCGAACAGGTCGACCGTGCCCTTGCGGGCCAGCGGCCAGGCAGGCTGCTTGGCAGTTGCCATGTCCTGGTCCCCGACCCACAGCACCATCCGGCCGGGGTGCTCGCCCGGCGCCTGCTCCGGCCACACCGTGCCCAGCGGGCGCCGAAGACCGGAGGCGAGCTGACCGCGCCGGCCCATCACGTCCGCCACCTCAACCCCGTGCGGCAGCTCCACGTCCGCGCGCCAGCCCGGGCCGTCGCGCATGATCGGCGCCGGGAACGTGATCCCGGATCCCTTGGACTTGGCGGAGGTGATCCCGCCGATCCCCAGCGACTCCAGCGCCCGGATCACCATGTCCGAGGTGAGCTTGGGCGCCTTCGCCTTGACCACCGCGCGGGTGATCAGCGGCTCGTCCACCGGGGCACCGGCCACACCGAGCGCCAGCACCACCGCCGAGGCGAGCACCAGCAGGGTGGCGGTGCTGGTCATGACCCACAGGACCACGACCGCGGCCAGGCCGAACACCGAGGCCAGGAGGCTGATCAGGGAGCGGAGGCGGACGCGGTTGTCGCGCTGGCGGCACAGCTTCAGGTACAGCTCGGCGTCCTCCCGCCGGGCCGCGGCCGCCCGCAGCGGCTGCCCCTCGGCGTCGGAGGTCCACCGGCCGAGGAAGGTCATGGTCCGGGCGGCGCCGCGGGGGGAGCGGGCGGCGAGCTTCCCGACGTAGAGCGGGGTGCGGACCGCGTGGTAGGCGGTGGTGTGTCCGGCGAGGTGGGCGGCGTAAGTGAGTTGGGTCTTCAGCTCGGCCTTCGACAGCAGCCACGCGGGCAGGATCCGGCGGCGCGTGCCCACCGGCAGCGGCAGCGGCGGGGCCGGCCGGTCCACGAACACCGGCGGCTCGTCGTCGCCGTCGTCGGTGTCCGGGTCGGTGTCGTCGGCGAGAGTGGTGGTGGTGGGGCGGCGTTCGGCACGGGCCTTGTCGAGGTCGACGACGCCGAGCCCCTCGGCGGCCATCTCCGCCGACAGCCGCTCGAAGATCTCGTTCTCGGCGTCGTCACCGGGCACCGGGCCCGGGGTGTGCTGGTTCACTGGGTGTTCCTTCCTCACTGCGATGTGGTGCGGGAAAGGACCCGGGACGGTCGACGCGCCGGCAAGCAGGACGGCCGTCCCGGGACAGTGCTGAACAGGTCAGTTGCCGAGGGCGGCGGCGAGGGCGGCGGCGGCCTCCGTGGTGGTGATCAGCTCGCCCTTGAGGTGGCCGCTGTACATGGCGCTGGCGCGGCGGGCGACGGAGGCCGGGGTCGCGGTCGGGGCCCCGTTCACCCACTGGCCGTGGGCGACCAGCTCGTGCGCGGCGTGGCGGGCCATCCGGGCGCGGCTGTCGGCCCGGCGCTTGGCCCGGCGGCGCTCGTTGGCGGCCCGGACGCGCTGCTCGGCGGTCCAGGCATCCTGCTTGGCGGCGAAGTCGTCGTGGAGCGGGTCACCGGCCGGGCAGGGCTGCATGGTCAGGCACGGCCCGCAGCCGGCGGTGTGCTTGACGGAGAGCTGGAACGCGACCATGTAGGCGATGAACAACTGGTCGGACACGGGTTTTCCCCTTACTGCTGGTCGAGGTGGGCGAGTGCGCGGGTGATCAGGGGCCGGTGAGCGGCGTACAGGGCGCGGCCGGCGGCGGCGATGGCGCTCTCCAGGGCGGCCATCGAGTCCGCCGGGTACCAGGTGGCGTCGAGGGCGTCGTCCGCGGCCGTCGCGGTGACGGTGGCGGGCAGGACGTACAGGGCGGAGGTGCTCGCCACCCAGGCGTGGTCCGACTGGCGCCAGTCGTCCACCAGCGCCGTGCCGAGGATGACCGGCCGGTGGTCGCTCAGGTCGACTCCGGTCTCCTCGCGCAGCTCGCGCACCAGCGCGGCCGGGGCGGTCTCGCCGGGGTCGACCATCCCGCCGGGGATCGCCTCCACGCCGATGTCGCTGCGGGTGATCAGCAGGATCCGCCGGTCCGTGCCGGTGCCCGCGATCACGATCGGGTCGGCGGCGGCGTTCTCGCCCCACTTGCCGAGGTTCCTGCCGGTGCGGCCGGTGCGGCCGGCGGGGTGCAGCGGCCAGCCGCGGGCGTCGAGCTGGTACGGGACCAAGGCGGCGGCCTGGCGCTGGGCCCAGTCGGGCACGGCGTCCGGGGTGGCCGCTCCCTCGGCCCAGAACGGGACCTCCCGCCCGAGCGCCTCCGGCAGCAGCTCCTCCGGCGTGACGTCCAGCGGCGTGTACTGCGGCCAGGGCGCCGACCAGTCGCGCCGGTCGGCGGGGACGATCTCGGTGAACTCGGTCATGGTGACTCCAAAGACGCTGTGGTGTAAGGGAGTTGTGGGATGTCAGGCCGCGAGCGGAAGGCCGTCGGCGCAGGGCAGGCAGATGCCGAGGTGCGCGGGCAGGACGTAACCGGCGTCCGTGTCGCAGGCGGGGCAGGTGCGGCGCGCGCGGTTGGCGGCGGCCAGGGCCCGCCAGCGGCCCGGCGTCATCGGCCGGACCGGCTTGGCCAGGGCGAGGCGGTAGAGGTACGCGGGGCGCGGGTCCGTGGTGAGGCGGGAGCGCCAGAGGATCTGTGCGGCGACGGGCTGACCGCCGGGCCGCAGGCCGAGGGCGCGGAGCTGGCGGCGGGTGAGCAGGTCGGGCGGGGCCATGCGCCACGGGTAGGTGGGCATGCCGCCGTGCCGCTCACCCGCCGGGTCCCAGAACCGGGGACCGGCCACGGCCTACTCGCCCGCGCCGTCGACCAGCGGGACCTCGGCCAGCGAGAGGAGGTGCACCCGCACACCCTCGTACTCACCGGAGGCGGTGAGCCACACGCTCTGGTGGCAACGCTCGAAGTCGACGACCGGCTCCAGGTCGAGGGCTTCGCGCCAGTGCTCGAACTTCCCGATCGAGTCGCGCAGGACCAGCCGCACGCCCCAGCCCTCGGCACCCGAACCGGTCATGTACTCGTACACGTCGATCTCGGGCGGCGGCAGCCGCTCGTGCCGGGTCAGCATCATGACCAGCGCGTAGGCGGCGGCGCTGCGGTCGGGCTCGGTGCTCACGACAGCTCCTCCTCGCCGGGGGCGGGGTCGTAGTAGCCGACCAGTTCGACGGGGACGCCGTGGACCGTGCCGATGACGATGAGCCAGGCCAGGGTGCTGCTCCTGCTGTGCCGGTGGTCGACGTCGGCCGCCGGCAGGCAGAGCGTGGCCCGCCACTGCTCGAAGTGGTCGAGACCGTTGTGCAGGGACAGGCGCACGCCCCACGCCAGGTCGCCGCCGGACAGGCGGGTCTCCACCAGTTCGGCCGCCGGGGTGGGCAAGGTGCGGTGGGCGGACAGGATCGCCAGCAGGGCGCCGGCGGCGCTCACCTGCGTCGCCGCGATGGCGCTCATGATGCCTGCTCCTCAGGGGAGTTGATGCTGTCGGCAGGGGTATCGCCCGTGGCGGTGGGCGCGGGGTCGGGCACGGCGTGCAGCGCGGGCCGTTCCGCCTCGGCGGCCACCGGGGCGGGCTGCTCGGCGCGGTCGGCCTTGAGGGTGGCGCGCAGGGTCCGCGCATTGGTGGCCGACGTCCGCAGCTCCACCCGGATCCGGTCGGCGGTCAGTTCGGCGTCGGTCCAGTCGGCGGTGGCCGACCGTGCCTCGGCGAGCAGCTGGTCCGCCGTGCGCTTGGGTCGGGTCGTGCGGGCCGACTGCGGAACCGTGCCGGTGGCCCGACGGGGCCGTGCCGCCGCCGGGGCGGTCGGCTTGGACGCCGGTGCGGGCGGCTCCGCCGCGGCGGGCGGGGCGGTCGGCCCAACGGGCGCGGTGGTCGGCACCGGGGCGGGTGCGGGGTCGGGCGACCGGTACACCGACGGGTCCGGATCGGCCGCGCCGGATTCGTGCAGGTCAGACACCGACCGATTCGTCATGGTCTGGCCCGACTTGTCGGCCTTGGGCTTGGCGTGCAGCACCTTCGCCACCAGGTCCGACCCGAAGTAGATCGACCCGACCGGCAGCGACGACGCGAGCAGGACCAACGCCCAGTGCGCGGGCGCCCACTCGGCCAGTCGGACCCGACCGCCGCCGTGCAGGGTCGGCACGAGTCCGTGCACGTAGTTGAGCACCAGCGACGCGGCCGTGTACCCGGCCAGCACCCGCAGTGCGAACCGACGGTCCGCGTCGGTCAGTACCAGCGCGACGACCAGCGCCAACGCCATCAGACCGTCGACCACCAGCGGGTAGACGATAGCGGCGGTGTAGTCGGCACCGATCGCGGACGCCACGTCGCGCAGCGCGTTCCAGGAGACGCGGAATGCGAGCGTGGCCACCGCGAGCAGTCCGGCGATCAGCCAGAACTTCCCGACCCGGCTCACCGCGCTCCACCCAACGGGGCAGCGGAGATCAGCGGACGGGCGGCCTCGCGGGTGATGCGGGCCGCGTCGGCGGCAGCGGCGGCGGCGATCCGGGCGGCCTCGGCAGCGGCGGCCGCCCGCG
>NZ_JBHSOF010000059.1:0-47367 GCF_042656005.1 Kitasatospora misakiensis
CAAAGCAGATGTCGGCGGTTCGAAACCGTCCGCGCCCACCTCGTGAACAGGTGAACGCAGGCTGCGGCCCAGGCCAGGACAGATGTCCTGGCCTGGGCCGCAGTCGTGTATGCAGGTTGCCTGTAGGGCATCTGGGCCTGCTTGATGGCTCGCTCGGGGGAGTCGGCCCCTGAATTTCCCCCAAACGATCATGGCGTTCCCGCAGGTCAGGGGTCGGGCGGACATGGAAGCGCCCCCGGCCGGTTGGACGGCCGGGGGCGCTCACGTCGAGGGGGAGGGGTGGTCGTGGGCCACCTCGGCGCGCTCTTGGGCCCCGATGGTCAGATTCTCGAGGCGCGATCAAGGGTGTACGTGCGATCCTGGCCGGCGCTTCGCCAAGCGCCGGCCAGGGAGTCACTGGCCGCCGACGTGCCTCGACTGGATCCCGGCCGGCGGTTCACCGCCGCTGCCGACATTAAGGGCTGAGCTGTCCTCACCCTTGACCTCGCCGAGGTGCGGATCGCCCAAGGAGACCTCGACGCCGCGTGCGCCACCGCGCACACCGCCCTCGACCTCGCCGGAGCCACTGTCGTCCAGCCGCTCATCCTCCGGGCCCGGACGCTCCAGCAAGCCCTCGCTCCGTGGGCGGCAGAGAGGCCCGTGCAGGAGCTCGCCGCGCGCGTGAGAGAGTCGAGAAAGCAACTCGCACCTAGGTGAGGAGGGCCCGGTGGCGGCAGCGGAGTGGCAGGTCTACGGCCGACGGCAGGTCTACGGCTCGCCCTGGGTCGAGGTCTGGCTGGACGATGTCGAGATCCCCGGTGTCGGCCGGGTCGACCATCACGTGCTGCGGATGCCCCGGGCCTCCACCACCGCCGTCGTCACCGACGGCGAGAGTCGGATCCTCCTCATCTACCGGCACCGGTTCATCACCGGGCGGTGGGGCTGGGAGGTCCCGGCGGGCTGGGCCGAGCCCGGTGAGGAGCCCGCCGCGGCGATCGCGCGCGAGGTCGAGGAAGAGACCGGCTGGCGGCCCGGTCGCGTCGAGCTGATGACCGAGTACGACGCCATGGCCGGCATCTCCGACGCCCACTTCCGGAGCTACCACGTCACCGGCTGCATCCACGTCGGCGAGCCGCAGGACATCTCGGAGGCGGCTCGGGTGGAGTGGCTGCCGGAGTCCGAGGTGATCAAGCTCCTGGTCGGAGGAGAGGTCTCCGACGGCCCGTCACATGCGGCTCTCTCCTACTACCTGGGCCCGCGTCGGCTCGCCGCCGCCGACCGCTCTCGTACGCGGGAAGGTTGAGGGCCGACCCGGTAGGGGGGCGGCCCTCAACGTTGAGTGGCGCGGCGAGTTTGCGCCGTCCCGGGTTAGCCGAACTGGCCGGGCTGGTAGTCGCCGGCGGGCTGCTGGTTGATGACGTTGATGCGGTTGTAGGCGTTGATGACGGCGATCAGGGAGATGAGGGCGACGAGTTGGTCCTCGTCGTAGTGCTTGGCGGCGTTCGCCCAGGCCTCGTCGGTGACGCCGCCGGCCGCGTCGGCGATGCGGGTGCCCTGTTCGGCCAGCTCCAGGGCGGCGCGCTCCGCGTCGGTGAACACCTTGGCCTCGCGCCAGGCCGCGACCAGGTGGAGACGTTGCGCGTTCTCCCCGGCGTGCAGGGCGTCCTTGGTGTGCATGTCGGTGCAGAAGCCGCAGCCGTTGATCTGGCTCGCGCGGATCTTCACCAGTTCCTGGACCGTGGTCGGCAGGGTGGAGTCCGAGACCACCTTGGCGGCCGAGTTGATGTGCTTCAGGACCTTCCCCGCGAGGGGGTGGCCGAAGTAGTTGAGACGTGATTCCACGGTGATCTCCCTTGCCGTGTGGAGCGGATGCACCCTATTGACCGAGCGGGCCCACGATTTGTGACAGGAGAGTGGGTGTGACGTGTGACGTGTGGCGGACCGGTCAGGCGGTTCCGAACGCCGCCCCGGTCAGCCGCTCGGAGAGCTGCCAGAGCCGTGCCGCGTCCGCCTCGCTCCGGGCCGATCGGTAGATCGTCAGCTCGGTCGGGCCGCCGGTGAACTGGCCGAAGCCGTCAGGGCCGTAGAGGAGTCCGCCCTTGGCGTCGGGGCTCGTGGCCGCGTACAGCGGTGGAAGCGTCCCGGCGTCGGCCGAGTGGACGAAGACGCCCCAGCCGGCGAGTCGTCGCATGATCGCTTCATGGGGGGCGGGGCGGGGCGGCTGCGGCCGAGGTTCGGGCCGGACGCGTAGAGGTTCGTCAAGGTGGTCCCGGGGTGGGCGGCGTTGCTGACGATGCCCCAGTCGTTCGCGGTGCTGCGACGGTTCAGTTCGATGGCGAAGAGCAGGTTGGCCAGCTTGGAGAGGTTGTAGGCGCGTACCGGTGAGTGCCGCGTGGCCGAGATGGTTGGTCCCGAACTGCAGCTCGTGGCCGTCCGCGGTCGTGTGCCGGGTGGCCGGGGCCATCACTCCGCGTTGTTGATCAGCAGGTCGACGGGCCTTCCCTCCGCCAGCAGGGTGTCGGCGAGGTCCGCCACCGAGGCCAGGGAGGCGAGGTCGAGGACGCGGGTGGAGACCTTCGCCCCGGGCGCGTCGGCCCGGATCCGTTCAAGGGCTGCGGCACCTTTGGCCGCGTTGCGGACCGGGAGCACGACGTCGGCGCCGACGCGGGCGAGCCGTTCGGCCAGCCTGAGGCCGATGCCGTCGCTCGCGCCGGTCACCACGGCGAGTTTTCCGTGAAGATCGGGAACGGTCATGTCTTTCATCGCGCGCTCCTTGGTCGAGGTCCCGTCGGTACAGCCCTGTCGGTACAGGTCACCAGCGGCCTCCAGATGGCCTCCTAGCGGCCGCCGGTGAGGACGTCGTCCACGACGGTGGACAGGGTGTCGTTCATGGGGAGGCGGGCCATGTGGCGGCGTTCGATGTAGCGGTCCACGAGTCCGGCGTAGGAGAGGGAGACGCGGGAGTAGCGGTCGTAGACGGTGGCGGGGAAGTCGGTGGCGTCCTGGAAGTAGGCGGTCAGGCGCAGGAACGTGCGGTGGAGTTCGGTGCGGTGCCGTATGTTCTCCCGTTCGCGTCGGCCGGGGCGGACGCCGAAGTTGGTCGGTTCCTTCACGCCGACGCCGTACTGGTCCTTGGAGATGTCCATACCGAGGGTCTGGGCCACGCTGGCCGAGATGAAGGCCGCCCAGTCGCAGTCGTCGAAGGGGAGCCTGAAGTAGTACGCGATCAGGTGCATGACGGGCAGGGTCTCGGCCGCGTAGGTCCGTACGATGCTCGCGCGCAGCGTGTCCGGCTCACGGACGTACGCCTGGATGGCGTCGAGGTGGCCCGGCGGTGCCATGCTCGGTGCGGCGGTGGACCACTTCTCGTGGAACTGGATCCGCGCGCTGAACAGCGTTTCCTGGTAGGCGTGGGCGAGCCACCGCGCGTCCCGGTCGCCGCCCAGCACCTTCACCCGGTCCAGTACCTCGCCCAGGCTCTCGTCCCCGATCCGGTGCACGCCGCCGGCCACGTCCTGGGGCGGGACGACGATGTCGTCCAGGACCGCCATCAGCGCCACCGCCTTGGCGATCGCGTGCCACAGCGGATCCCGGCGGTACCCGGCCAGCCACAGGGTGAGCCACTGCACGGCGTCCCGGACGACGTACCGGTGCACGTCCTCCAGTGACGTGTCGCCCTTGCGCGTGCAGATCAGCTCGGCCGGCCCGGCCACGGCCAGCCACGAGGCGAAGGCACGGCCCTGCGCGCTGCTCCGGTACGCCTCGTCGGTGGCGTCGAGCAGCGCGAGCCGCTCCCGGCGGCAGTCGCCCTCGATCTCCAGCAACTCCGCCTTGTCCAGCGGCTCGGGCGCGGTCTCCGGGCGGAACCGGGTCAGTCCCCGCAGGCGACCGTCCAGCGTCCGCGCGGTGTCGAACAGACCGATCTCACTCAGATGGAACTCCAGCATCGACTCTCCTGTTCAGCCTGCTGCTCGCGGGGTGACGGACATCGGCAGGGCATCGGGGTGGATCTGCGCGTCCGCCACCGCCCGCACCCGGTGCCCCGGCGCGGGGTGCAGATGCCAGCGCCTGGTGACGGCGGAGAGCGCGGCGAGCATCTCGGCCCACGCGAAACCGTCGCCGATGCACTTCCGGTTGCCGGCGCCGAACGGCAGGTAGGCGCCGCGGGGCAGGCTCTTCTCCGGCCTGGCCAGCCACCGGTCGGGGTCGAAGCGCAGCGGGTCCGGGAAGTGGGCGGGGTCGCGGTGCAGCGTCGCGGCGCTGTAGACCACCTCGGCCCCGCGCGGGATCTCGTACCGCCCGACGCGCACGGTCTGAAGGGCGCGCCGCCCCATGAACCACAGGGGCTGGTACAGGCGCAGCACCTCCTGGACGAACCGCGCGGTGTACGGCAGGACGGCGGGGGTGACGACGCCCGGCTCGGCCGCCCGCGCCTCCTCGCTCATCCGGTCGGCCATCCCCGGATCGCGGGCGAGGGCGTGCAGGGCCCACGACAGGGTGGTGGCCGTGGTCTCGACGCCGGCGACCAGGAAGGTGAGCAGCTCGTCGCACGCCTCCTCGTCCGACATGCCGCCCTCGTACGCGAGCATGAGCGCCAGCACGCCATGGCTCTCCGGGTTGCCGCGGGCCTGCCGTACGGCCGACTCGGCGAGCCGGCGCAGGGCCGCCGCCGAGGTCAGGAACCTCCGCCGCGCCGGCGTCGGCAGGACGGCCAGCGCCGGCGGCAGGATGGTGGCCCGAAGGACACCGCGGACGAGAACCCCGAGGTCACCGCTGACGCGCGCGCCCAGATCCTCGATGGCCCGCCCGGTCTCCGACCCCTCGGCGAACGGGAAGAGCGTCGGCATCAGCATCGCGACGGCCAGCTCGCGCATCTCCTGGCTCATGTCCATGCGCCGCTTCGCCTGCCAGCCACCCACCCGCGCCCCGGCGACCTCCGTGAACATCTCCGAGTACCGGGCGACCCGCTCCCGGTGGAACGCCGGCTGCAGAGCGCGCCGCTGCCGGAGGTGGAAGGGCCCGTCGGACGACGCCAGGCCGTTGCCGATGTACGGCCGGACCCGGTCGAACAGCATGCCCTTGCTGAACCTGCCGCTCTGCGTCACCAGCACGTCATGAATGGCCTCAGGGGCATTGAGCACGTAGAACGAACGCCGTCCCAGCCGCATCTCCACAACGTCACCGCACCCCCGCAACCCCTGCAGAAACACCGCCCGCCCCCGCGCCAGCCCGGGCAGATGCCCAACCACCGGCGCTCCACCGGGCGCAAGGGGGATCCCACTCGCCCCTGTCTCGTTCAACCTGAACCTCTCTCTTCCTCCGATGCTCAACTGCCTGCGGCCGGGTCCTTGCTGACGGCATGGTCGCTGCTACTTGAGGAGCGGTACCTGAAGACGTCGTCGGCGCGATGGGTCGCACCGTTCGGTCATCCCCTAAGACCGGACAGCGGCCCGACTTGTGACAGCCGCCCTGCTCCCTCGCCCCGCCTCGCACTCGTGGGAGCGGGAGGCGGCGGGGCTGCCCCGAGGGTGCGGGAGTGGTTGTGGGGGTGGTGGGGGTGGTGGTGTTCGGGAGGCGGGGTGGGGTGGGGTGTGTTTGTGTGGGCGCACCACGCTTGGGAGAGGTGATCCTCCGTGACCATGCCGCCGTTCGGGTCGAACGACCCGTTCTCCGATCTGCTCAGCCGGTTCTTCGGGATGAGTCCGCTGGCCTCCCCGCCCGCGGTGCAGCGGGTGCCGATCGGGCGGTTGCTCAGTGAGTCGGCGCAGGAGCTGTTGGCGTCGGCGGCGCGGCGGGCGGTCGAGGACGGGAGCAGTGATCTCGACACCGGGCATCTGATGTGGGCGGCCACCCGGGTGGACCCGTCGCGGCGGATGTTGGAGCGGGCCGGGGTGGATCCGGAGCGGTTGGCGGGGGATCTGGACAAGGCGCTGCCGTCCGGGGCGCAGGGGTCGGTGGAGGAGGGGCGGCCGGCGTTGACGCCGGCGGCCAAGCGGGCGCTGCTGGCCGCGCACGCGCGCTCGCAGGCGGCCGGGGCCTCGTACATCGGGCCGGAGCACATCCTCGGGGCGCTGCTGGAGGAGGAGCGCTCGGGGGCGGGCGCGGCGTTGCGCAACGCGGCGCCGTCGCAGGACGCGCTGCGTACGGTGCTGGACGGGCGAGGGGTAGGCGGCGAGCGCGGTGCGGGCGGTGGTGCGCGGCCGAGTGCGACGCCGACGCTGGACGAGTACGGGCGGGACCTCACCGAGGAGGCCCGGGCGGGTCGGCTGGACCCGGTGGTCGGCCGGGCCGAGGAGATCGAGCAGACGGTCGAGATCCTCTCCCGCCGGACCAAGAACAATCCGGTGCTGATCGGCGAGCCGGGCGTCGGCAAGACGGCGATCGTGGAGGGCCTGGCGCAGCGGATCGTGTCTGGGGACGTCCCGCAGAGCCTCAAGGACAAGCGGGTCGTCACGCTCGACCTGACGGCGCTGGTGGCGGGCTCCAAGTACCGGGGCGAGTTCGAGGAGCGGCTGAAGAACGTGATCGACGAGGTCACGGCGGCCGAGCAGAGCGTGATCCTGTTCCTCGACGAGCTGCACACCGTGGTCGGGGCGGGCGGTGGGGGCGAGGGGTCGATGGACGCGGGCAACATCCTCAAGCCGGCCCTGGCCCGCGGCGAGCTGAGCGTGGTCGGCGCGACCACCCTGGACGAGTACCGCAGGCACGTGGAGAAGGACGCCGCGCTGGAGCGCCGCTTCCAGCCGGTGCTGGTGCCCGAGCCGAGTGTGGAGGAGACGGTCGAGATCCTCCGGGGCCTGCGCGACGCCTACGAGGCGCACCACCAGGTGCGGTTCACGGACGAGGCGCTGGACGCCGCGGCCGCCCTGTCGGACCGCTACGTCAGCGACCGCTTCCTGCCGGACAAGGCGATCGACCTGCTGGACCAGGCCGGCGCCCGGGTCCGGTTGCGGAGCCTGAGCGGTTCGACGGTCGCGATGCCGGTGCGGGACCGGATCACCAAGCTGCGCCGCGAGCTGGAGGAGGCGGTGGCGGACGAGGAGTTCGTCCGGGCCGCCAATCTGAAGACCGAGCTGCGGCAGACCGAGGACGAGCTGGCCGCGGTCGCCGAGGACCGGGAGGGGGTCGTGGAGGTCACCGCGGACGACATCGCGCAGGTGCTCTCCGGCCGGACCGGCATCCCGGTCGCCGAGCTGAACGCGACCGAGCGCGAGCGCCTGCTGCGGCTGGAGGAGCACCTGCACGAGAAGGTGATCGGGCAGGACCGGGCGGTCACCGCGGTCGCCCAGGCGGTGCGGCGCGGCCGGGCGGGGATGGGCGACCCGGAGCGTCCGACCGGCTCCTTCCTGTTCCTGGGGCCGACCGGCGTCGGCAAGACCGAGCTGGCCAAGGCGCTGGCCGCGCTGCTGTTCGGCGACCCGGACCGGATGATCCGCTTCGACATGAGCGAGTTCCAGGAGAAGCACACCGTCTCCCGGCTGGTCGGCTCCCCGCCCGGGTACGTCGGCTACGACGAGGCCGGCCAGCTCACCGAGGCGGTGCGCCGCAAGCCGTACAGCGTGCTGCTCTTCGACGAGGTGGAGAAGGCCCACCCGGACGTCTTCAACCTGCTGCTCCAGGTGCTGGACGACGGACGGCTGACGGACTCCCAGGGGCGCACGGTCGACTTCCGCAACACCGTGGTGATCATGACGAGCAACATCGGCTCGCAGCGGATCCTCGACCACGGGGGCGACGTCAGCGAGATCCGTGACGATCTGATGCGGGACCTGCGCGCGCGGTTCCGGCCGGAGTTCCTCAACCGGATCGACGAGGTGATCGTCTTCCACGCGCTCACCCGCGAGGACCTGCTCCGGGTGGTGGATCTCATGCTGGACCGCACCCGGCGCCGGCTCAAGGCCCAGGACATCGGCCTGGAGGTGACCGACGAGGCCAAGGAACTGCTGGTGAACCTCGGCTACCAGCCGGAGTTCGGGGCCCGGCCGCTGCGCCGCACGATCCAGCAGGAGCTGGACAACCGGATCTCCGACCTGCTGCTGGAGGGCACCGTCCGGGAGGGCGACACGCTGGTCGCGGAGGTGGCGGACGGTGAGCTGACGGTGGTGCCAGCAGGCAAGGACCCGTCGGAGGCGGGGACGGCGCCCCCGGAGGCGGAGTAGCCCCGGGAGCGACGTCCGCGCGCCTCACGCGTCCGGGAACACCTCGCGCAGCAGCGGGTCCGGCAGGCCGCGGCGGCCCCACTCGCGCGGGTAGCCGAGTGACACCTCCTCGAACGGGACCCCGTCGTAGCTGGTCCGCCGGGGGATGTGCAGGTGCCCGTAGATCATGGTGGCGGTGTTGAACCGGCGGTGCCAGTCCGCCGTCAGCACGGTGCCGCACCACTGGGCGAACTCGGGGTACCAGAGGATCTCGGTGGGCTGCCGGACCAGCGGGTAGTGGTTGACCAGCACCAGCGGCAGCTCGGGGTCGTGCGCGGCGAGGCGCTTCTCCGTCAGCCGGACGCGCTCGCGGCACCAGGAGTCGCGGTCCGGGTACGGGTCCGGGTGCAGGAAGCGCTCGTCCGCGCAGACCACGCCGGTCTCGTAGGCGACGGCCAGCGACTCCTCCTTGGTGGTGGTGCCGGGGGCCCGGAAGGTGTAGTCGTACAGCAGGAACAGCGGGGCGACCGCGACCGGGCCGCCCGCGCCGGTCCACACCGGGTAGGGGTCCTCGGGGGTCACCACGCCGAGTTCGCGGCAGATTTCCACCAGGTGCTCGTAGCGCTCGACGCCGCGCACCTGGACCGGGTCGTTGGGGTGGGTCCACAACTCGTGGTTGCCGGGCGCCCAGATGACCTTGGCGAAGCGCTCGGCGAGCAGGCCGAGCGCCCAGCGGATGGTGGTGGTGGACTCGGACACGTCACCGGCCACGATCAGCCAGTCCTCGGGTGAGCCCGGGCGCAGTTGTTCCACCAGGTCGCGGTTCTGCTGGTAGGAGACGTGCAGGTCGCTGACCGCGAGCAGCCGGCCTCCGGTCCGTTCGTTCCGCGCGTCGTCCGCGTGGGTGTCACCGGTCATGTCAGCCCCCCAGATGGTCTTCTCGCCGTTCCGGTCACAGTACCGGGGTCCGGCGGCCGGATCACGGTGCTCCTGCCCACGAGCGGCTGCCCGGCTCTTGACAAGGCGTCATGTCCGCGCCAGCTTTGGGGCACCCCCACACCGAGAGGTCTCTCATGAAGAAGCCGCTCATAGGCACGTTCGCCGCGCTCCTGCTCGCCGGGGCGACCGCCCTCGCGGGAGCCCCTGCCGCGACCGCCGTGACCGCCGCCCAAGCCGCCCCCGCCGCCGTCGCCGAGACCGCCGCCGTCGGCAGTGCCGCCGACGCGGCCTCGCCGCAGGCCGGCAAGCTCGCCGCCGTCACCTTCGCCGGCACGGTGGCGCTGAGCAACTGCTCCGGCTCGCTGATCCGGTTCGCCAGCTCCACCGCCAACGACCCGGCGCTGGTGCTCTCCAACGGCCACTGCCTGGAGTCCGGTATGCCCGGCGCCGGCCAGGTGGTCGTCAACCAGTCCTCCAGCCGCAGCTTCACGCTGCTCAACGCGAGCGGCGGATCGCTGGGCACCCTGCGGGCCAGCAAGATGGTCTACGGCACCATGACCGACACCGATGTGTCGATCTACCAGCTGAACACCACGTACGCCGCGATCCAGTCGCGCTACGGCATCGCCCCGCTGACCGTCGCGGCCACCCACCCCGTCCAGGGCAGCTCGATCAAGGTCGTCTCCGGGTACTGGAAGAAGATCTACTCCTGCTCGGCCGACGGCTTCGCCTACCGGCTCAAGGAAGCGGACTGGACCTTCAAGGACTCCCTCCGCTACACCTCCACCTGCGACATCATCGGCGGCACCTCCGGCTCGCCGGTGGTCGACGCCAACAGCGGGCAGGTCGTCGCGGTGAACAACACCTCCAACGAGGACGGCCAGCGCTGCACCCTGAACAACCCGTGCGAGGTGGACCAGAGCGGCGCGGTGACCGTCCGCAAGGGCATCGGCTACGCCCAGGAGACGTACACCATCCCCGCCTGCTTCACCACCGGGAACAAGCTCGACCTCACCAAGGCCGGCTGCACCCTGCCGCGCCCCTGACCGGCACTTCCTCCCCGATGGGCCATCCGCGACCGGCGGGTGGCCCATTCGGCCGTCTACCGGACGGCCGGTCCGCCCGGCGGCCGCGCGCCGACTGCCGGAGAGTACGGACCACAGCACCGCACAGTTCCGTTGACCCGATGGAGAGTTGATGACCACCTCGATCAGAAGACTGCTGGTCGCCGTTCTGCTCATACCGCTGCTCGGCCTCGGGCTGGCCCCGACCGCCCTCGCCCGGGGCGGCGCGGAGGGCACCGCGCAGGGCACTGCGGAGGCCACTGCGGAGGGCACCGCGGAGGGCACCGCCTCCTCGCTCGCCGACGACCCGTCGGCGGACATCAAGGTCCGCCTGGCCGGGATCCCCGGGATGACCGTCACCGAGGAGCAGCCCACCACCACCGGCCACCGCTACTTCCTGCTCACCTACACCCAGCCGATCGACCACCTCCGCCCCTGGCTGGGCACCTTCCAGCAGCGGCTGAGCGTGCTGCACCGCGGCTACGACCGGCCGACGGTCTTCTACACCAACGGCTACACGCTGCGGACCACGCCGTCCCGCACCGAGCCGGCCCGCCTGGTCGACGGCAACCAGGTCTCCATCGAGTACCGCTACTTCACGCCGTCCCGGCCCGAGCCCGCCGACTGGAGCAAGGCCGGCATCCGGCAGGCCGCCACCGACGCGCACCGGCTGATCACCGCGCTGAAGCGGATCTACCACCAGGAGTGGCTGTCCACCGGCGGCTCCAAGGGCGGCATGTCCTCCACCTATCACCGCCGCTTCTTCCCGGACGACGTGGCCGGCACCATCGCCTACGTCGCCCCGAACGACGTCGACGAGCGCGAGGACTCCGCGTACACCCGGTTCTTCCAGAACGTCGGCACCCCCGAGTGCCGGGCCGCGCTGACCGCCACCCAGCGCGAACTGCTGGCCCGCCGCGACCGGCTGGAGCCCCGCTACGCCGCGGACAACGCCGTCGCCGGCTCCACCTTCACCACCATCGGCAGCGCCGACCGGGCGTACGAGCTGGCCGTGCTGGACTCGGTCTGGGCGTTCTGGCAGTACAGCATGGCGGCCGACTGCGTGAACGTCCCGGGCGCCGCCGGCACCGACGACGCGCTGTACGCCTGGCTCGACACGCAGTCCGGCATCACCGGCAACAGCGACCAGGCGCTCGCCGGGTACACCGCGTACTACTACCAGGCCGGCACCGAGCTGGGCTCGCCCTCCTTCGACGTCTCGCAGCTGAAGGGCCTGCTGCACTACGACTACAAGGAGCTGTACGCGCCGCGCACCTACGTGCCGCGCAGCATCCCGATGCGCTTCGACCCCTCCGCGATGCGCGACATCGACCGCTGGGTGCGCACCTCGGCCGAGCGGATCATCTACGTCTACGGCCAGAACGACCCGTGGGGCGCCGAGCCGTTCCGCCTCGGCCGGGGCAGTGAGGACAGCTACGTCTACACGGTGCCCGGCGGCAACCACGGCTCCAACATCGGCAAGCTGCCCGCCGCCGAGTCCGCGGCGGCCACCGCCAAGGTGCTGGAGTGGGCCGGCCTCGGCGCCGACGCCTCGGCCCGCGCGCTGACCGGGCGGTACCAGGTGCCGCCGATCGGCCCGCTGGACGAGGAGGGCCTGAAGCAGGACCGCGTCCGGCTGTAGTCCGGACCGACCCCTTCCCGTACGCGAGGGCCGCCCGTCCACCGGGCGGCCCTCCGGCATTCCTGAGCGCGCAGGCCGCCGCGCCCGGAGCCGGCGCGGCCCCTCCCCGAAGCAGTGAATCAGTGCTTCAATACTTCCATGGCCTACCGACGCACCCCCGCCGTACAAGCCCGCCTGGACGCCCAGCGCGAGGCGGTGCTCCAGGCCGCGGTCGGCCTGCTCGCCGAGCGCGGCTACGGCGGCTGCAGCATGGCCGCCGTCGCCGAGCGGGCCGGGATCGCCACCGGCTCGATGTACCGGCACTTCGCGAGCAAGGCCGAACTCTCCGTCGAACTGTTCCGCCGGGTGGTCAACCGGGAGGTGGCGGCCGTCCACGATGCCGTCGCCCGGCACGACACCCCGCAGGAACGGATCGCGGCGGTCGTCGAGACCTTCGCCGCCCGCGCCCTGCGGGCCCCCAGGCTCGCCCACGCGCTGCTGGTCGAGCCGGCCGACACCGTGGTGAACGCCGAGCGCCTGGTCTTCCGCCGCACTTTCCGCGACGTGCTCGCCGCCGAGATCGCCGCCGCCCTCGCCGCCGGTCGACTGCCGCCCCAGGACCCGCAGCTGACCGCCGCCGCGATCGTCGGCGCGACCGCCGAGGCGCTCACCGGCCCGCTCGCCGCCGCACCCCCGGCCGACCCCCGGACCACCCCCGACGCCGTGGTCCCCGCCCTGGTCTCCTTCACCCTCCGAGCGCTTGGAGAACGCGATGACAGCGACGCATGAGGTCACCAACCAGGTCCCGCTCCCGTACGGGCACGACGCCGCCGCCGACCCCGCGCTGCTCGCCGCCCTGCACCGGGCCGGCGCCGGCTGGGCCGAGCCCGAGCTGCGCGAACTCGGCCGGCTGGCCGGCTCCGAGCAGGCCGCCGAGTGGGGGCGCCTCGCCAACGAGCACCCTCCGGTACTGCACACCCACGACCGCTTCGGCCACCGGATCGACGAGGTCGAGTTCCACCCGTCCTGGCACGAGCTGATGCGCACCGCCGTCGGCCACGGCCTGCACGCCGCCCCCTGGCGGGACGACCGGCCCGGCGCGCACACCGCCCGCGCCGCCAAGTTCCACGTCTGGGGCCAGGTCGAGGCCGGCCACACCTGCCCCGTCTCGATGACCTACGCCGCCGTGCCCGCCCTGCGCGCCACCCCGGCGCTGGCCGCCGAGTTCGAGCCGCTGCTCGCCGCCACCGCGTACGACTACGGGCTGCGCGAGCCGCACGGCAAGCGCGGTCTGATCGCCGGCATGTCGATGACCGAGAAGCAGGGCGGCTCGGACGTCCGCACCAACACCACCACCGCCGTCCCGCAGCCCGACGGCAGCTACCGGCTCACCGGGCACAAGTGGTTCACCTCGGCGCCGATGTCCGACCTCTTCCTCACCCTCGCCCAGGCGCCCGGCGGGCTCAGCTGCTTCCTGCTGCCGCGCGTCCTGCCGGACGGCAGCCGCAACCGGCTCCACCTCCAGCGGCTCAAGGACAAGCTCGGCAACCGGTCCAACGCCTCCGCCGAGATCGAGTACGACGAGGCCTACGGCCGGCTGGTCGGTGAGGAGGGCCGCGGCGTCCGGACCATCATCGAGATGGTCAACATGACCCGCCTCGACTGCACCATCGGCGCCGCCTCCGGCATGCGGCTGGGCGCCACCCGGGCCGTCCAGCACGCCCTGCACCGCCGGGCGTTCGGGAAGGCGCTGGTCGACCAGCCGCTGATGCGCAACGTGCTCGCCGACCTCGTGGTGGAGTCCGAGGCGGCCACCACCGTGGCGATGCGGCTCGCCCAGGCCACCGACGCGGCGCTCGCCGGGGACGAGCAGGAGGCGCTGGTCCGCCGGCTCGGCCTGGCCGTCGCCAAGTACTGGGTCTGCAAGCGCGGTCCGGCGCACGCCGCCGAGGCCCTGGAGTGCCTGGGCGGCAACGGCTACGTCGAGGAGTCCGGCATGCCCCGGCTCTACCGCGAGGCGCCGCTGGTCTCGATCTGGGAGGGCTCCGGCAACGTCGCCGCCCTGGACGCGCTGCGCGCCATGGCCGGGCGGCCGGAGACCGTCGACGCCCTCCTCGGTGAACTGGACGCCGCCGCGGGCGCGGACCGCCGGCTCGACGCCGCCGTCGCCGCCCTGCGCAAGCGGCTCACCGACCTCGACCAGCTGGAGTACCGCACCCGTCGGCTGGTCGAGGCGATGGCACTGGCGTTCCAGGGCTCGCTGCTGGTCCGGTACGGGGACCAGGCGGTCGCCGACGCGTTCTGCGCCTCCCGGCTCGGCGGCGACCACGGCGCCGCGTTCGGCACCCTGCCGCCCGGCCCGGACGTCGAGGCGATCATCGACCGCGCCCGGCCGGTGCCCGCCGCGTGAGCGGGCCCGGGGCATGACCTCGGAGGTGCAGGTCGCCGGGGCGTCAGGCGCCGGTGGTCGATCCCGGCCGGACGATCATCAGCACCACGACGGCCGCCCAGAGCAGGTTGAACACCCCGGCCGTCATCGGCAGCGGCTTCAGCCCGCGGACGGCCTTGCCGTGCTGCTCCGAGTCGGCGTCCAGGGCGAGGGCGTCCACCGCGGCCTGCTGCCCGGGCAGCACGAACAGCAGCAGCGCCAGGGCCGCGACGGCGGTCAGCACCATCGAGACGATCAGCCAGGACTGCCCGAGCACGTCCATCACCTGGGCCAGCCCGATGCCGAGCACCGGCACGGCGATCCCGAGCAGCGCGTAGACCTGGGTGATCCGGTGCAGCACCCGCAGCACGCCGGCGTCCGCCGCCTGCTCGGGCCCGCCGGCCAGCGCGGCCCGGGCCCGTCGCGGGAACATGCTGACGGCCACGGCCACCGGGCCGATGAACAGCACCGAGGCGAGGACGTGCAGGCTCAGCAGGAACTTGGCCATGGCGGGGCACCCTTGTGACTCAACGGGGGCGGCCCCGTCGGCGGTCGCGGCGCGGGCAGCCGGGGCGGACGGTTCTCCTCGCCCCGTCCAGGACGCTAACACCGCTTATCCGACCGGCCCCCACCCAGGTCAGGAGCTACAGGGAGGCCAGCTCCACCACCCGGGGCGGCAGCTCGCAGACCGCCGCGACGGCCGCGCCGTGCGGCTCGTCCACCCAGTCGAGCAGGTGCAGCCCCTCGAAGCGGCCGAGCAGCGGCCGGCCGCCGGGCAGGTCGAGCGGGAGCCCGGAGAGGTCGACGGCGGCGAGGCCGTCCAGGGTGGTCCGGCCGATCTTGATCAGCGCCTCCTTGCGGACCCAGAGCCGCAGGAAGGCGCGCGCCGGGTCGGTGTGCGCCTTCACCTGCCGCAGCTCCTCGGCGGCGAGCACCCGGGGGGCGACGTCCAGCAGGGTGCCGCCGCGGTCGGTCCGTTCGACGTCGACCCCGATCGGCCGGTGCCCGGCGGCGGCGGCGACCACGCCCTTGGTGTGCGAGAGGCTGACCGAGATCCCGGGACGGTCGGACAGGTACGGCTTGCCGTGGTCACCCTTGCCGCAGTCGGGGCACTGCTGTTCGAGGACCAGTGCGGCGGCCGGGACGCCGAGCAGCCGGGCGGCGCAGAGCCGGACCAGGACGTGCGCGGCGACGAAGTCGACCCGCCCCGACTCGTGCCGGAACCGGGCGGCGCGCTCCTTCTCCACGGCGGTGAGCAGGTGCTCGCCGGCCTCGGGGTGGCGCAGCACGTCGGCGCTCGTGGCGACGGTGGCGATCGCGTCGGAAGTCATGCCCGAGAAGGAAGTCATGCCCTCAACCTAGCGCCGCCGCGCGCGGCCCGGGAGGACACGGTCGGCTCGCCCGGCCGGAGGATTTTCGGCCGGGGTGCTGATGGTCTGTAGGGTGTGGATCGCCCGATTTGCTATTGGATATCCCGAATCTCTGGATTCTCCGGAAATGCACCGGGATGATCCAGGTCCAGGATCGACTGGAACCTGGCAGGTGCCGCTCCACCTGCCTTTTTCGCTGCGCGGAGGAATGTGTCGATGGGTCAGGGCCAGGCAACCGGTGCGCCGGGTCACAGCAGAACCGCCGTGGAGCGTCCGCCGGCCCCGCGCGGGCGGACGACCGTCCGGATCGCGGTGGCGACCGCCGTCGCGGTCCTGCCGCTGGCGGCGGTGCTGACGGTCGGTGCGGCCGCGCCGCTGGCCCCGCCGCTGGGCCCGTGCAGCGGGCCGGGCTGCTCCGGCACCTGGCTGTCGCCGCCGGACAACGGGGACTTCGGCGGCCGGGACGCCACCATCAACGTCTTCACCGGCGGCGACTACACGGTGACCGGCCGGGCCGCCGAGGCCGAGGGCAAGATCGTCGCCCTCGGGGACTTCACGGTCGACAAGAGCCAGGGCGGTGGCGCCTTCAACGTGGGTGTGGTCGGTGTCGGTTCGCGCGTCGTCCCGCCGAACGGCAGCGACTTCCTGACCGTCGGCGGCAGCGTCGCCGTGCTGCCCGGCAACCGCCTGCTGATCGGCGGCAGCGACTCCAAGGGCCAGGCCTTCGGCAACCTGCGGTACGCGGGCACGCTCACCGGCAGGGTCGCGATCGACCCGACCGGCCAGGAGATCCAGGACGCCGACGCCGCCGCGCCGTACCGGTCGGTGCTGACCCGGATCGAGGAGGTCTCGGCCTGCGTCGGCCGGGCCGCCGCCACCGGCACCGTCCTCGCCACCAGCAGCTCGGCGACCTTCCGTGGTGACGGGAGCAGCATGAAGCAGGTCTTCAACGTCGCCGGGAACCTCGCCTCGCCGACCGGCGGGCCGATCGGCCTGGTCTTCGACAACATCCCGGCCGGCGCCACCGTCGTGGTCAACATGCTGTCGGCCGCCCCGGTCATCAACACCTACACCGGCACCGGCCTCGTCGGCGACCAGACCACCGCGATGCGCTCCAGGCTGATGTGGAACTTCCCCACGTCGACCGGCGCGCAGATCCTCGGCAGCGCGCAGTTCCAGGGCTCGGTGATGGCGGGCAACCCCGCCGGCACCACGACGATCTCCATGCCGGGGATGAACGGCCGGGTCTACCTGGCGGGCAATCTGGTCCAGACCGGCAGCGGCGGCTACGAGATCCACAGCTACCCGTTCGACGGGGACCTGCCGGACTGCGAGGTGACGCCGAGCCCCTCGCCGACCTCGCCGACTCCGACCCCGACCCCGACTCCGACTCCGACCGAGACCACCAGTTCCGCGGCGCCGACCACGCCCACCCCGACCTCCCCGGCCCCGACCACCAGCTCCGCCGTGCCCACCGGTCCGACCACCTCGCCCAGTTCGTCCGGCTCGTCCAGCGCGGCGCCCACCAGCCACGGTCCGACCAGCCACGGTCCCAGCAGCCACCGGCCGACCGGTCACCACCCGGGGCCCGGCGGCGGGGGCGGTCAGCTGCCCTCGACCGGCGCGGGCAACGCCCCGGTGGTGTTCGGCCTCGCGGGCGCGGGCCTGCTCGCCCTCGGCGGCCTCGCCGTCCTGGCCGCCCGTCGCCGAGGCCGCCACAACTGACGGCTCACCGCGACCGCACTCGCCGTACCCCCGGGCCGCCCGGTCCTCCCGACCGGGCGGCCCCGGCGTCATTCCGCTCAGCCGCCCTGCCCGCCCTGCCCGTCCTGCCCCGCCGGCCACCCGGCGAGACCCGTGGCCAGCAGGCCGAAGGCCGCCGTCACCGCGGCCACCACCCGGTCCCGGACGGCGTCCACCGGTTCGCCGGCCACCACGCCCCGCCGGACCTCGGCCAGCGCCGCCCGGTGCGCCCCCGCGAGCGCGCCCGCCACCAGCCGGGCGAGCGGGTCGCCGGGGGCCGCGCCGGCCTCCTCGGCCAGGGTCGCCGCGAGCGCCTCCTCGGCCCGCTCGCCGAGCTCCAGCAGCCGGGCGCGCAGGGCCGGACTGTTCTCGACGGTCCGCCAGAACGCCGCGGCGTGCGGGCTCAGTCCGTACGTCGGCTCGTCGGCGTCGAGTCCGGCGAGGAGCTCCGCCCGGACGGCGCCGACGGGGGAGGCGCCCGCCGGCCGCTCCCGCACCACCCCGGCCAGCCGGGCGACCACCTCCTCCTGGCGGTCGAAGAAGAGGTCCTCCTTGGTCGGGAAGTAGTTGAACACCGTGTTGACGGCCACGCCGGCGGCCCGGGCCACGTCGGCCACCGTGACCTGCTCGAACCCGTGCTCGGCGAACAGTCCCGTCGCGGTGTCGGCCAGCAGGGTCCGGGTCTGCCGCTTCTTCTCCTCGCGAAGTCCCATACGGGAATCATAGGGAATCATAGTGCCGCACCAAACTTGCAGTGACACCAAAAATATCGGCTACGGTGGGGCCCATGACCTTCACCTTCGGCATCTACCCCGGTGGCCTGATCGGCGACGAGAGCCGCGTGATCGCCCCCGTCAGCCCGGACGACCCGGTGCGGATCACCGCCGCGCTGCGCGAACTCCAGGGCGCGGCACCCGCGTTACTCGTCCGCGCCTACCGCTCGTACCCGGCGGGGCCGGCCACTCCGCCCACCCCGGCCGAGCCGGAGCGGTACACGGGGGAGGGGCGCCGGCTCGACCTGGTGCTCCAGTTCCGCGCGCCCGGCGGCCGGCTGGACGGCTGGACGGACTTCGTCCGGCACACCGTCCGCACCGAGGGCGAGCGGATCGGCACGCTGCAGATCTGCGAGGAGCCGAACGTCGACTCGCCGATGCTCGACGGCTCCGTCCCGAACGTCCTCCGGGCGCTGGTCGAGGGCGTGGTCGCGGCCAAGGAGGAGGCGCTGGCGCTCGGCCTCGACCTCGCCGTGGGGTTCAACGCGGCCTTCAGCCCGGACCCGGCCGAGCCGTTCTGGTCCGAGCTGGGCGCGCTGGCCGACGAGCGGTTCCACCGCGCGCTCGACTACGTCGGCCTGGACTTCTTCCCGGACGTCTTCCGCCCGCTCCCCGGCGGGCAGCTCGGCGCGGCGGTCACGGCGGTGCTCACCGCCTTCCGGCGGGAGGCCGTCACCCGGGCCGGGATCGGCCCGGCGGTGCCGGTCCGGATCTGCGAGCACGGCTGGCCCACCGGCCCGGACCGCCCGGAGCGGCGGCAGGCCGAGGTGGTCGCGGAGGTGGTCCGGACGGTCGCGGGCCTGGCGGACGAGCTGAACCTCACCGGCTACGGCCACTTCGGCCTGCGCGACGCGGACAGCGCGGACCCCGGCCTGTTCCACCGCTTCGGCCTGCTCCGCGACGACTACACGCCGAAGCCGGCCTTCGCCGTCTACGGGCGGCTGGTCGAGGAGCTGACGGTGCTGTGACGCGGGCGGCCCCGCACCCGGGGGGATCGGGTGCGGGGCCGCTGTCACGGGAGCCGGAGGGCTCAGGTCACCTCGCCGCGGCGGGAGAAGCGCTCGTCCTTCCACTCGCCGCTCTCCAGCACCTCGGCCAGGTGCCGCGCGGCGTCCCACACCTCGGTGTGCGAGAGGTAGAGCGGGGTGAAGCCGAAGCGCATCAGGTCCGGTGCCCGGAAGTCCCCGATCACCCCGCGGGCGATCAGCGCCTGGACCACCGGGTAGCCGTCGGCGTGCCGCAGCGCCACCTGGCTGCCGCGCCGGTCGTGCTCGCGCGGGGTGACCACCTCGATCCCGTCGAGGTCCTCCACCAGGCTGATGAACAGATCGGTCAGCGCCAGGCTCTTCGCCCGGACGGCGGCCCGGTCGGCCCGCTCCCAGACGTCCAGCGAGGCCTCCAGCGCGGCCTGGCCGAGCAGCGAGGGCGAGCTGGTGAGGAAGCGGCCGATCCCGGCCTTCGGCTCGTAGCCGGGCTCGAAGGCGAACGGGCGGGCGTGCCCGAACCAGCCGCTCAGCGGCTGGAGCGGCCCGGCCGCCAGGTGCCGCTCGGCGACGTACAGGAAGGCCGGCGAACCGGGCCCGCCGTTCAGGTACTTGTAGGTGCAGCCGACCGCGAAGTCCGCGCCGCTCGCGGTGAGTTCGACCGGCACCGCGCCCACCGAGTGGCAGACGTCCCAGATCATCAGGGCCCCGGCGGCCTGCACCCGGGCGGTGATGCCGGGCATGTCCAGCAGTTCGCCGGTCCGGTAGTCGACGTGCGAGAGGACGACCGCGGCGACCTCGCCGTCCAGGTGCGCGTCCGGCTCCGCCGGGTCGACCAGCAGGCTGCGGGCGCCCGGGACCATGCCGGTCACGCCCTCGGCGATGTAGAGGTCGGTGGGGAAGGCCGCGCCGTCGCCGAGCACGGTCGACCGGCCCGGGCGCAGACGCAGCGCCGCCGTCAGCACCTTGAACAGGTTCACCGAGGTGGTGTCGCAGACCACCAGCTCCTCCGGCGCGGCGCCGACCAGCGGGGCGATCCGCCGGCCCAGCCGGTACGGCTGCTCGAACCAGCCCGCGTCGTTCCAGCTGCGGATCAGCTCCCGGCCCCACTCCTCCTCGACCACCGCCCGCACCCGCTCCGGGGTGCGGACGGGCAGCGCGCCGAGCGAGTTGCCGTCCAGGTAGATCACCCCCGGCGGCAGGGTGAAGTCCTCGCGGAACGCCGCCAGCGGATCGGCGGCGTCCAGCGCCGCGCACTCCTCGCGCGTGATCATGCCCTGCCCTTTCCCGTACTTCGTTCGTGCCCGCGGCCAGGTGCCCGCGGCCCACAGGATTCCGACGCCCGGTTCATGCCCGGGCGGCGCCGGTCACATCCCGTCCCGGATCTCCCACAGCTCGGGGAAGACGTCCTGCTCGGCGGAGCGGCGCAGCCAGGTCAGGCCGCTGGAGCCGCCCGAGCCGGGCTTGGCGCCCATCGTCCGCTTGACCGCCATCAGGTGGCGGTGGCGCCAGCGGGTCACCCGCTCGGCGACGTCCAGCAGCGCCTCGGCCAGCGGCTTCAGCTCGGCGTACCCGGCCTCGGTGTAGACCCGCCGCCAGGCGGCCGCGACGGCCTCGTCACGCTGGTGGCGCCGCTCGGAGACGGTGTCCGGCACGTCCAGGCCGTGCCGGGCCAGCAGCGCGAGCGCGTCGTCGTACAGGCCGGGGGAGCGCAGCGCCCCGGTCAGCTCGGCGAGGGCCGCCGGGCTGTCGTCGTACATCTTCAGCAGCGCGGCGTTCTTGTTGCCGAGCAGGAACTCCAGGTACAGGAAGGCCGAGGACTGGAAGCCCGAGGCCTCGCCGAACACCGAGCGGAAGGAGTTGAACTCCTGCGGGGTCATCGTGGCCAGCAGGTCCCAGGACTCCACCAGCACGTCCTGGGCGTGGGTGCCCCGGCGCAGCGCGGCCAGCGCGGTCGGCAGGTCGTCCTCGCGCAGCGCGTGCTGGGCGATCGTCCACTCGTGCCGCAGCAGGCCGAAGAGCAGCTCCATCACCTGGGTGGTGACGATGAACGACAGCTCGGCCGGCTCCTTGCTGAGCGGGTGCTGGAGGCTGTGCAGCTCGTCCAGCCGGGCGTAGCGCGCGTACGGGGTGCCCCGACCCGGCTGTCCGGCCCGACCGAACGACAGGTTGGGCTTCTCCACCGTGTCGTGCCCCATACCGATTCCCTCCTGAAGTCACCGGCGGACGGAACCACCGGACGGGCCCGGGATTCGGTCCCGTCGCCCCGGTCCTTGCCGGGACCCCATTGTGCGGTGCCCCGGTCCCGCATTTGAATGGGCGGCGGGCACGGCAACCGCAGCCGTGCCTGTCGTACAAGAGGTGTTTTTCCGATCCTCTTCACGATCGCAAAGCGGCGGGATCCGGCCAATCGGAGTACACCCGCACCACACCTTCAGGAGCCACCGTGGACGCCGTCGACCGCCGCCTGCTGGACGAGCTGCAGGGTGATGCCCGGCTCTCCTACAACGAACTCTCGCGCCGGGTGAGCCTGTCCGCACCCGCCGTGGCCGAACGGGTCCGCCGCCTGGAGGCCGACGGGGTGATCAGCGGGTACCACGCCCACATCGACCTCACCCGCGCCGGCCTGCCGATCACCGCGCTGGTGCAGATCCAGTGCTACGGCCCGCGCTGCGTGCTGCGCGACCCCGAGGTGGCCCGGTGGCCGGAGGTGCTCCAGCTGCACCGGGTCACCGGCGGGGCCTGCTGCGCCCTGCTGGTCGCCGTGCCCGCGATGGCCGAATTCGAGGCCCTCATCGACCGCCTCGGCGCCTACGGCCAGCCGGCCAGTTCGATGATCCTCTCCAGCCCCGTCCCCTGGCGCCCGGTCGTCGTGCCGTAGCCGGGCCCGGCACGGGCGGGGCCTGGGGCGCGGCCGGCCGCGGCCGGCTGGCCACAGCCACCCGCTCCCCGTTGTCCCCTGCCCTGCCCGGCGTGCGGCTCAGTGCCCGTCGGGCAGGTGCAGGCCGAGCCCGGCCAGGCCGTTCAGGAACAGTTCGACGCCGACCGCCGCGAGCAGCAGGCCGAGCAGCCGGGAGAGCACCTCCAGCGAGGTGCGGTGGGTGTGCCGCATCAGCGGGGCGAGCGCGGCGACGCAGAAGAAGTTGATCACCACTACGGCGACGTACGCGCCGGCCACCGTGGTCCACCAGCCCCAGTCGTCCTTGGCGAGCGAGGCGACCAGCACCGCGGTGACCGCGAGCGGGCTGGCCAGGTAGGGCAGCAGCAGTTCGCGGATACCGTCCACCAGCGGGTTGGCCAGGTGTTCGTCCGTCTCGTCGGCGCCCGCGCCGAGGTGGACGCCGAAGACCAGCGCGACCGCGTAGACGAAGAAGATCAGGCCGCCGGCGAGCTGCAGCGACTGGTCGCTGATGTGGAACAGCGAGGTGACGAAGTCGGCGCTGTAGGCCATGACCACGCCGATCAGCGCCGAGATGACCGTGCTCCACGCCGCGAGGCGGCGCAGTTCCGCGGTGCTCCGGGTGGTGGCCAGCCGGGCGAAGGACAGCAGGACCTTCGGCGGCCCGACCACGGCGAAGAAGGCGATGAAGGCGCTGCTCAGGTTGAAGACGAACATGGGCCAAGCATGGCCGCGACGATCACCGCCGCCGGGCCGCCACGCCCCCGGCCGGATATTCCCGTTCCCCCCGTCATTCGCCCGAACGGCCGCCCCGGGTCGAGTGGACCGGCGGTTTCCTGTGCCATGGAAGCCGGACCACTCCTCCGTCCGGCGGAGGGCTTCCGAAGGAGACTTCGACATGGCTCTGAACCGTAAGGACCTGGGTCTGCTGGCCCTGCGCGGTGCCGTCGGCGGGGTGCTGATCGCCCACGGCACCCAGAAGCTGTTCGGCTGGTTCGGCGGCGGCGGCCTGGACGGCACCGCCCAGGCGATGGAGGCGATGGGTTTCCACCCGGGGCGCCAGAGCGCCCAGGCCGCCGGCCTCGGCGAGGCCGGCGGCGGCGCGATGCTGCTGGTCGGGCTGGCCACCCCGGCGGCCGGCGCGGTGGTGGCCGGCACCATGGCCGGCGCCGTCGCGGTGCACGCGCCGGCCGGGTTCTTCGTGATGTCCGGCGGCTACGAGTACCCGGCGTTCCTCGGCGCGACCGGTCTGGCGCTGGGTCTGGCCGGTCCCGGCCGGTACTCGATCGACCACCTGACCGGGCACGCCTTCGACCAGGCGTGGGTCGGTGTGCTGGCCTTCGCGGCCAGCGCGGCCTCCGCGTACGGCGTGGTGGCCCGGCGCCGGCACGCCGTCCGGCTGGCGGAGGAGCGTGCGGCGGTGGAGGCGGACACCCAGGACGGTTCCGGGCTCTCCTGACCCGCGCCCCTGACCCGCGCCCCGGCACCGCCCGGCCGGGGCTGGCCCGAGGCCCTGAGACGGGGGCTCACCCGAACGCATCAGCCCTGTTGGCGGGCGTCTCCCGGCCCCCGGAAGGTGGGCGGGGAGGCGCGCCGGGCCCCCGGCGCCGGCCAGAATCGAGGACTCCCGATGGATCGCCAGCCGCCCCGCCGCACCGCGGCTCCGCCCCGCCGGACCGTGACCGCGACCGCCGCCACCCCGCGTCCGGCGGCCACCCCGCGTCCGGCGGCCACCCCGCGTCCGGCCGCGCCGCCGCGGGTGACCGCCGGGGACCCGCAGGCCCCCGCCGTCCACCGGCCGGGCCGCGCGCTGGCCGCGGTCGTGGGCGACGCCCTGCTGGGCGCCGACGCGCTGGCCGGCTGCTCCTCGGACAGTACGGCGGGCAGCGCGATCTCCTCGGCCGCCGGACAGGTCGGGTCGGGCATCGCGGGAGCGGCCTCGGCCGCGGCCTCGGCGGCGAGTTCGGCGCTCGCCTCGGCGGCCGGCGGGCTCTCCTCCCAGCTGGCCTCCGCGGCCTCCTCGGCCCAGGCGGCGGCCTCCTCGGTGCTGGCCGAGGTCAAGGGCGGCCTGGACGCGAAGGCCGATGTCGCGGTGGGGGCGGTGGCCTTCGTGGACGGCAAGGCGGAGGTGCCGCTGACCGTCACCAACCACGATCAGCAGAAGAGCAACCGGTACGTGATCCAGGTCAACTTCACCGACGACAGCGGCAATGTGCTGGACGCGACCGCGGTGACGGTGCAGGACGTCGAGGCCGGGAAGAGCACCGAGGTGAAGGCGCGCAGCAACCGGGACCTCTCGGGCTCGGTGAAGGCCGTGGTCGCCAATGCCCTCAGCTACTGAGCGGCCTGAGCCTGAGCCTGAGCGACCTGGGCCTGAACGGCCCGGCCCGGTTCCCGGGGAACCTTAACGGCGGCTCAAGGCGCGACAGCACCCCTTGACGGGTTAGTTGGTCTAGTCCATTTTAGTGCCCAGGTGCAGGGAGCCCCTGAACCGGCGTCAACGGTCCGCCGTTGGCGCCGGTTCGGCATACCCGGCGTCCGTCGAAGGCATGTCCCCGTTCGATTCCCCCATCCCGTTCTGTCATGTCCCGGTCGCATGGCCCCACCCGTGCGCGCGTTCCCGGGCCCGGCGGAATCCCCCACGACCAGGAGTCACGCACCCATGCTCCGTTCACGCATCGAAAGGGCCGGGGCCCCGGTTCAGGAGGGCGGCCGTCGCAAGCGGTCCAAGAGCCTGACCGCGATCGCCGCCGGTACCACGGCCTCCCTGCTGCTCGGCGCGGGTCTCGCGCTCACCGGCGGCGCCACGGCCAGCGCCGCCGTCACCAACTCCACCGGCGCGCCCGCCACCAGCGGCGGCATCAAGGTGGCCTACTTCGACCAGTGGTCGATCTACGCGAACGCGTACTACCCGAAGACCATCCAGGACACCGGCGTGGCCGGGAAGCTGGACTACCTGATCTACTCGTTCGCCAACATCCACCCGACCAACCTCTCCTGTTTCCAGGCCACCAAGGCGGCCAACCAGGACGACAACAACCCGAACGCCGGCGACGGCGCGGGCGACGCCTTCGCGGACTACCAGAAGAGCTTCGGCCCGGACATCTCGGTGGACGGCGCCGGCGACGTCTGGGGCCAGCCGATCGCGGGCAACTTCAACCAGCTGAAGAAGCTGAAGGCGAAGAACCCCAACCTCAAGATCCTGATCTCGCTGGGCGGCTGGACGTACTCCAAGTACTTCTCGGCGGCGGCCGCCACGGACGCCTCCCGCAAGAAGCTGGTCTCCTCCTGCATCGACATGTTCATCAAGGGCAACCTGCCGGTCGACGCCGGCTACGGCGGCCCGGGCTCGGCGGCCGGCGTCTTCGACGGCATCGACATCGACTGGGAGTACCCGGGCGGCGGCGGCCACACCGGCAACCTGGAGAGCCCGAACGACAAGCAGAACTTCACCCTGCTGCTGAAGGAGCTGCGCGAGCAGCTCGACGCGCAGGGCAAGGCCGACGGCAAGACCTACGCCACCGCGGCGGCGGTCGGCGCCGGCCAGGACAAGATCCGGAACGTCGAGACCGACAGGATCGGCCAGTACCTGACGTTCCTGGACATCATGACCTACGACATGCACGGTGCCTGGGACGCCAAGGGCCCGACCAACCACCAGGCGCCGATCTACTCCGGCCCGAACGACCCGATGACCCCGGCCAAGCCGGGCAACGGCAAGTACTCGGTCGACGCGGCCATCAAGGCCTACACCGCGGGTGACCCGGACTACGGCATCCCCGGCGGCTTCCCCGCGAAGAAGATCAACGTGGGCGTCCCCTTCTACTACCGCGGCTGGACCGGCGTCCAGAACAACGGCAAGAACGGCCTCTTCCAGCCCGCCACCGGCCCGGCCGCCGGCGCCGCGCTCTCGGGCAACGTCCCCGGCATCCAGATGTACAAGGAGCTGACCGGCTTCGTCGACAACCCGGCGAAGACCTTCTGGGACGACACCGCGAAGACCACGTACTTCTACGACGGCTCGACCTTCTGGACCGGCGAGGACTCCCGCTCGATCCAGGCGAAGATCGACTACGCCCACTGCAACGGCCTCGGCGGCTCCTTCGCCTTCTCGCTGTACGACCTGGGCACCAGGACGGCGCTGTTCGACAAGATGGTCGAGGCCACCAACGGCTCGGCCGCGGGCTGCCCGGCCCCGCCGGTGACCACCCCGCCGACGACGCCGCCCACGACGCCGCCGACCACTCCGCCGACCACTCCGCCGACCACTCCGCCCACGACCCCGCCGACGACGCCGCCGACCACCCCGGCCGGTTGCGCCGCCGCCCCGAGCTGGGACGCGGCCGCCACCTACGCGACCTCGACCAAGGTCTCCTGGAAGGGCCACTACTACACCAACAAGTGGTGGACCAAGGGCGAGGACCCGTCGCTGAGCGGCCAGTGGGGCGTCTGGGCCGACAACGGCCCCTGCTGACCGGAGCCCGATCCGCCGAGGGCCTGACGGACCCTCGCACCCACCGCACGAAACGCGTCCGGCCCGCCGGGGGAGTCCCCCGACGGGCCGGACGTTCTGCCGTGCGCGACCGCGGGCCGCGTCAGCTCTGCTCGCCGGCGCGCCCCGGGGCGTCCGGCCGGCTCTCCTCGATCCGCCGCAGCATCCGGGCCAGCATCCCGGAGAGCACCGCGCGGTCCTCGCCGACGACGTCCTGGAGCAGTTCCTCCTCGAAGACGGCGGCCATCCGCATCGACTCCAGCCACTTGTCCCGGCCGAGGTCGGTCAGCTCGATGATCACCCGGACCCGGTTGGCCTCGTCCCGCTCCCGGGTCACCAGGCCCTCGGTCACCATCCGGTCGATCCGGTGGGTCATCGCGGCCGGGGTGAGCCCGAGCCGCTTGGCCAGCTCGCCGGGCCCGAGCCGGTACGGGCTCCCGGACACCACCAGCGCCTTGAGCACCTCCCACTCCGCGGAGGTGATTCCGAGCACAGTGAGCTGCCGGTCGTAGGCGACGGCCATCCGCCGGGCGACCCGGGAGAGGGTCTGCACGATGGTCTCCACCTGCGGGTCCACCATGGGGAACTCCCGTTGGTAGAGAGCCACTTGCTCGGCGATGCCCAGCTCGCGGGCGGTGGCCGGCGCGGGCTTCTCTGCAGTCATGCGGACCAGTGTCGCACGCGCGCTGCACCCCTTAAGCCTTTGACTCCGCACTCTTCCGATGCTAAAACTTCAATGTCGAACTTTAGCTCTTAAGTCTTCCGGTCTTAAGAGTATCCAGTGAAAACTGACGAAGCCCTGACGGGGCGGAGTCCACGGGAAGGGATGTGCACGGTGACCGGCACGGTGAAGCAGCAGAGGCAGCAGCGACGCGGGGCGGGCGGCCCGCTGCGCCGCGTCCAGATCGGGAACGCGCTCAGCGCGTTCGGCAGCGGCTTCACGATGCCGTACATGTTCGTGTACGTGGACCAGGTGCGCGGGCTGGGCTCGCTCGCCGCCGGGATGGTGTTCACCGTCTTCGCGCTGGCCGCGCTGGCCGTCCTGCCGTTCACCGGCCGCGGCATCGACCGGTACGGGCCGCGCCCGGTGCTGCTGGCCGGCGCCGCGCTGGCCTCCGTCGGCGCGTTCGCCTTCGGGCATGCCACCGGCACCCCGGCGCTGCTGGTCTCCTCGTTCCTGTTCGGCGCGGGTGTCACCACCTGCCAGCCGGCGCTCGCCACGATGATCGTCCGCTGCTCGACCGCCGCGACCCGCTCGCACGCCTTCGCGCTCCAGTTCACCCTGGTCAACCTGGGGATGGGCATCGGCGCGCTGGTCGGCGGGCAGATCGTCGACGTCGCCGACCCGGCCAGCCTGACCCGGCTGTTCACCATCGAGGCCGCGACCTTCCTCGGCCTCGCCCTGGTGACCGGCACCGCCCGGATCCCCAACGCCGCGCCGGTGCTCGTCCAGGACGCGGCCGACGGCCCGCAGGGCCTGCGCGCCCTGCTCGCCGACAAGGCCATGGTCCGGCTCTGCGTGCTCGCCGGTCTGATCTTCTTCACCTGCTACGGCCAGTTCGAGTCCGGCGTCGCGGCCTTCGCCACCGACACCGTTGGCACCGCCCCGTCCACCCTGGGCATCGCCATCGGCGCCAACGCGCTGACCATCGTGGTGCTCCAGATGTTCGTGGTGCGGATCACCGCCCGCCGCCGGCGCACCACCGCGATGGCCGCCGCCGGTGTGGTCTGGCTCGGCGCCTGGGCGATGGCCCTGGTCGCGGGCCTGATCCGGACCGAGGCGATGGCCGCCACGGTCGCGATCGTCTCGATCTACGCCCTGTTCGGCGTCGGCGAGTCGCTGCTCGCGCCGACCATGGGCCCGATCGTCGCCGATCTCGCCCCGGCCCGGCTGCTCGGCACCTACAACGCCGGGTACGCCCTGGTGAAGCAGATCGCGATCGCCGTCGGCCCCGCCGTGGGCGTCCTGCTGGTCGGTTCCGGCACCTGGCCGCTCTACCTGGCGGCGATGGCCGGCTGCACCGTGCTGATCGTCGTCCTGGCGCTGCGCCTGCGGCCGTACCTCACCGCCGCCCAGGACAACGCGCCGCAGGGCGCCCCCGCCGCGGACGAGCGGACCCCCGCGGCCCCGGTCCGCACCCCGGCCCGGCCGGTCCGGGAGCTCCAGACCGCCGCCTGACCCGCGCGGCGGAACAGCCCCGAACGGGCGTCGGACAGGTCACCTGTCCGGCGCCCGTCGCGCTTGGTTTCGCGCCCACCGGCACATAGTGTCGGTGGCTGTTGACCGTCCGGGCCGACCCCACCGGGGCCGGTACCGGCGAGAACGGCGAATCGGCGAGGCTACCGAGACCATGACGCAAGCGGCGCTCACCCACCCTCCGTCGGCGGCCCCCGCCGTCCCGGCGCCGGAGCGGCGGGGGCCGCTCCGCCTGGCGGCGGCCCGCTCCGACTGGCTCGGGCCGATCGCCGTGGCGCTCTTCGCCGGTCTGCTGCGGTTCTGGAACCTCGGGTACCCCAACGCCTTCGTCTTCGACGAGACCTACTACCCCAAGGACGCCTGGTCCCTGCTGAAGCAGGGGTACGAGGGCACCTGGCCGGAGCACGCGAACGAGCAGATCCTGGCCGTCCCGCAGCAGATCCCGCTCACCCCGGCGCCCGAGTTCATCGCCCACCCGCCGCTCGGCAAGTGGGTGATCTCCCTCGGCGAGTGGGGCTTCGGCCTGCACCCCTTCGGCTGGCGGTTCATGACCGCGCTGCTCGGCACCGTCACCGTGCTGATGCTCGCCCGGATCGGCCGCCGGCTCTTCGGCTCCACCCTGATCGGCTGCACCGCCGCCCTGCTGATGGCCGTCGACGGCCTCCAACTGGTGATGAGCCGGGTCGGCCTGCTCGACGGCGTCCAGATGTTCTTCGTCCTGGCCGCCTTCGGCGCGCTGCTGATCGACCGCGACCACGCCCGCGCCCGGCTCGCCGCCGTCCTCCCCGACCGCGGCGGCGACACCGTCCGGCTCGGTTGGCGGCCCTGGCGGATCGCCGCCGGGGCCTGCCTGGGCGCCGCGGCCGGCGTCAAGTGGAACGGCGTCATGGTGCTGGCGGCCTTCGGCGTGCTCACCGTCCTGTGGGACCACTCCGGCCGCCGCTGGGCCGGCGCCCGCCGCCCCTGGCGCTCGATGCTCCGCCGGGACGCGCCGCCCGCCTTCCTCGCCACGGTCGGCACCGCGTTCGTCGTCTACCTCGGCGGCTGGGCCAGCTGGCTGTCCACCGGCGGCGGCAGCGGCGCGACCGGCGGCGGCTTCGACCGGCACTGGGCCGACGACCGGGCCGGCCTGTCCCCGGACAGCTTCCTCGGCGTCCCGCTGCCGCGGTTCCCGATGGGCTGGGTGCCCGCGCCGCTGCGCAGCCTGTGGCACTACCACTCGCAGATGTACGACTTCAACACCGGCCTGAGCAGCCCGCACACCTACCAGTCCAACCCGTTCAGCTGGCTGGTCCAGGGCCGGCCGGTCTCCATGTACTGGGAGCAGGTGCCGGCCGGCCAGCGCGGCTGCACCGCGTCCGGCGGCTGCGCGGCGCAGATCCTCGGCCTCGGCACCCCGCTGCTCTGGTGGACGGCCTGCTTCGCGCTGGTCTACCTGCTCTGGCGCTGGGCCTTCCGCCGGGACTGGCGCTCCGGCGCGGTGCTGTGCGCGGTGGCCGGGATCTACCTGCCGTGGTTCCAGTACCAGGAGCGGACCGTCTTCTCCTTCTACATGGTGGTGCTCGTCCCCTTCCTCTGCCTGGCCGTCGCGCAGATGCTGGGCGCGATGCTCGGGCCGGAGGGCTGCCCGCCCGAACGGCGGCGGATCGGTGCGGCCGGCGCCGGGCTGGTCGTGCTGGCGATCATGGCCTGCTTCGCCTTCTTCTACCCGCTGTACACGGCGGAGGTGATCCCGATGTCGTCCTGGCAGGACCGGATGTGGTTCACCAGCTGGATCTGACCCGTGCCGCAGCGGGCGGCCGCCGCCCCGTTGGCCGACGGGGGACAGCTGCTGCCGGTCACCCCGGGGCTCGGCGCGGCCACCGCCGTGCTGCTGCTGGCCGCCGTCACCGTCGCGGGGTGGGGCCGGCTCGGGCACGGGCGCGCCGTCCTGCGGGCCGGGCTGCGTGCGGTGGCGCAGCTCGCCGCCGTCGCGCTGGTGATCACCTGGGTGGTCGACTCGCGGTGGTGGTCGGCGCTCTTCGTGCTGCTGATGTTCACCGTCGCGGTGCGGACCGCCGGGCGGCGGATGGCGCCCGGTGACGGCCGGGACTGGCTCTGGGCGGCCGCGCCGATCGGCGCCGGGGTGCTGCCGGTGCTCGTACTGCTGCTCGGCAGCGGCCTGTTGCCGCCGAAGGGCCTGTCGGTCATCCCGGTCGCCGGCATCCTGATCGGCGGCGCGCTCACCGCCACCTCGCTGTCCGGGCGGCGCGCCCTGGACGAGCTGCGCCAGCGGCACGGCGAGGTCGAGGCCGCGCTGGCGCTCGGCTTCGAGGAGCGGGACGCCCGGATGGAGATCTGCCGCACCGCCGCCGCCACCTCGCTCGTCCCGGCGCTCGACCAGACCAGGACGGTGGGGCTGGTCACACTGCCGGGCGCCTTCGTGGGCATGCTGCTCGGCGGTGCCTCGCCGGTCCAGGCGGGCGCGGTGCAGCTGTTCGTGCTGGTGGGGCTGCTGGCGGTGGAGACGACGGCGGTCGTGGTGGTGCTGGAGCTGGTCGGCCGGGGGCTGGTCCGGGCCGGACGGGTGGGGGAGGTGATCGGGTAGGCTGGGCGGCGTTGAAGGGGAGTAGCCCTCCACCGGACCGTCGACATACTGGCCCCTCGGGGCCCGGCGCCCGGGGCACCACGATCGCGACACGGTCCGACGGGTGCCGGCGAGACCTTCGGCCGCAGTGCTGTGAGCGTGGGCGCGTCCGTGCCTCCACGCCGCTTTCCACCAGCGCTGTCGGGCCGGAGCGACCCCTGACGGAGCTGCCCGCGGTCCGGCAGCCCCAACCCGAGGGACACCACCCCCGATGAGTCTGACCGTCGCCGCGATCACCTTCGGCATCGTCTTCCTGGCCGAACTGCCCGACAAGACCGCCCTGGCCAGCCTGATGCTCGGCGCCAAGTACCGGGCGAGCCACGTCTTCGCCGGGATCGCCGCCGCCTTCGCCCTCCAGGTGGGCATCGCTCTGGTCGCCGGGCACCTGCTCTCACTGCTGCCGCAGCGCTGGGTGGAGGGTGTCACCGGAGTGCTGTTCCTGGCCGGCGCGGCGATGCTGCTGTTCCACGGCGGGGGCGAGGAGGAGGACGGGCACGCCGCGAAGGAGCCGTCCGCGAACAGCTTCTGGAAGGTCGCCGGGGCCAGCTTCGTGGTCGTGGCGATCGCCGAGTTCGGCGACCTGACGCAGATCATGACCGCCAACCTGGCCGCCAAGTACGCCGACCCGCTGGCCGTGGGGCTGGGCGCCTGGCTGGCGCTGTGCGCGGTCGCGGGGATCGCGATCCTGGGCGGGCAGAAGCTGCTGAAGCACGTGCCGATGAAGGTGATCATCCGGGTCGCGGCGGGGGTGATGGTGCTGATGGCCGGGGTGAGCATCGTCCGGGCGATCACGGGCTGACGGGGCGTTCGGGGTCGTTCTTCCCGTTCTTTGCGTCTGGCGTTCTTTGTGTCTGGCGTTCTTTGCGTCTGGGCCGTCCTGGGGTCAGCAGCCGGTGCGCTTCTCCAAGGCGGCCCGGGTGTTCGGCCCGTAGACGCCCCTCTTGTCGCCCCGGACACCCTGCACGCTCTGGAAGTACCCCACGTAGAACTCGGTGTCCCCGTCGAAGTAGCCGTCCACCGGGATGTTCGAGGCCATCCAGCACAGCACCAGGGCGAGCTTCTGCTGCATGGCCTGGACGTCGGCGCCCTGCATACCGGCCTGCAGCACGCGCACGGTGGGGGTCGGGGCGGGCGTGGCGGTGGGGGGCGGCGTCGCGGGCGCGGTCGTGGTCGGCGCGGGGGTCGGGGTGGTGGGGCTCGGGGCCGTCGGCGGGGTGACCGGGTCCGCGGGCGGAGCCGGGGCCGGGGGTGCGGGGGCCGCCGTGGTGGCGGGGCCGGTCGGGGCGGCCGGAGGCGGGGTGCTGGCGGTCGACCGGGTCGGCGAGGGCTTGGCGCTCGTCCGGCTCGGCGTGGGCGTCGGGGTGTCGCTGGTGGGCGGCGGCGAGCTCGGGCTCGGCGGGGCCGGGGCGGTCGGGTCCACCGGCGCGGGGCCGAGCGTCGTGCTGGGCGCGGGCGCGGCCCGGTCCTCCGGGTCGGCGGACGAGGTGACCGCGTACGCCAGGCCGACGGTGAGCGCCAGTAGGCCGGCTCCGGCCGCGACCAGCAGGCCCTTGCGGCGGGTGAGCGGGCCGCGGTCGTTCTCCTGTTCCGCCGCGCGCCGTGCGGCCCGGCCGGCGAGGGGTGCCGCGTCGTCAGGGTCGCCGGGGGTGAACGGGAACACGCCGAGCTCGTCCTGCGGCTGAGGCTTCATCGGTGGCTGCGTCTGCGGCTGCGGCGGGAACTGCGGGGCGGCGACGACCGGGGGCAGCACGGTGGTCGCGTACGCGTCGGCGTCCGGCCCGAGCGGGGGAGCGGCCGGGGGCAGCACCGCGGTGCCGAACGGGTCGGCCGCCGTCGGGCCCGCGGCCGGTTGGTCGGGCGGGCCGTCCACGACCTGGTCGACCGCCTGCGCCACGTACGGACGGACCAGCGGCGGGCCCTCCAGGTGCGGCAGGACGGCGGTGTCGTCGAGGCCGCGGTCCGTCGGGAGGCAGCCGCACCCGGTGGATCGTGCGGTGCCGCACGTCGGGCAGTGCTGGTCCGGCATCGGCCGGCCCTCCTCGGTTCGCGGTCGGTCGCGGTCGGTCTCGGTCGCGGTCTCGGTCAGTCGTGCGGTCGTTCGTCGGCCGATCGGACTCGTGTTCAGGTGATGGACGGGCCTGATTATGCAGGACGTCCCCGAGGGGGGACAGGGGTGTACGGACCGGTGTGGGGGCCTTGTGCCGGTTGGTGGGGGTTGGGGTTTGATGAATGATCGGTGTGCGAGTGTGAAGGCCCTGTCACCGATTGCACTTACGTTCGGCTCAACTGAACGGAGCAAACCGGTGCATTTCTGACAGCATGGTGGCTGGGACTGATCATCTGTCGACCTGTGAGGGATACGGAGACGCCATGACGGATCCGATCGCCGCGTCCGAGCGGGGTCCCGGCGGCGGCTCCGTGCCGGGCCCGGGGGGCGAGCCGGGACCGCCCGGGGTCACCGCGGGCAACCTGTGGGTGCCGATCGGAGCCCTGCTGCTGGCGATGCTGCTCGCCGCGCTCGACCAGACCATCGTCTCCACCGCCCTGCCCACCATCGTCAGCGATCTCGGCGGGCTGGAGCACCTGTCCTGGGTGGTCACCGCCTACATGCTCGCCTCCACCGCGGCCACCCCGCTCTGGGGCAAGCTCGGCGACATGTACGGCCGGAAGGTCTTCTTCCAGGCCTCCATCGTGATCTTCCTACTGGGTTCGGTGCTGTGCGGCATCGCCCAGAACATGGGGGAGCTGATCGCCTTCCGCGCCGTCCAGGGCCTGGGCGGCGGCGGTCTGATCGTGCTCTCGCAGGCCATCGTCGGGGACCTCGTCGCGCCCCGGGACCGCGGCAAGTACCAGGGCCTCTTCGGCGCCGTCTTCGGGGTCACCAGCGTGCTCGGCCCGCTGCTCGGCGGCCTGTTCGTCGACAACCTCAGCTGGCGCTGGGTGTTCTACATCAACCTGCCGATCGGCGTGGTCGCCCTCGTGGTGATCGCCGCCGTGCTGCACGGGGTGGAGGTCCGGCGCAGCCACCGGATCGACTACCTGGGCACCGTGCTGATCGCCGCGGTGGCCACCTGTCTGGTGCTGATGACCTCGCTCGGCGGGACGACCTGGGAGTGGAGCTCCTGGCAGATCGTCGGGCTGGGGGTGCTGGGCCTGGTCCTGCTGGTCGCCTTCGTCCTGGTGGAGCGGAGCGCGGAGGAGCCCGTCCTGCCGCTGCGGCTGTTCCGCTCCCGGACGTTCAGCCTGGTGGCCGTCATCTCCTTCGTGGTCGGCTTCGCGATGTTCGGCGCGCTCACCTATTTGCCGACCTTCCTCCAGGTGGTCATGAAGGTCTCGCCGACGATGTCCGGCATCCACATGCTGCCGATGGTGATCGGCATGCTGGTCACCTCGATCGGCTCCGGTCAGATCGTGGCCCGCACCGGTCACTACCGGATCTTCCCGATCGCGGGTACCGCCGTCACCGTCGTCGGCCTGCTGCTGCTCTCCCTGCTGGACGAGCACAGCAGCACCTTCACGATGAGCTGCTACTTCCTGGTCTTCGGCCTCGGCCTCGGCCTGGTGATGCAGGTGCTGGTGCTCATCGTGCAGAACTCCGTCGGCTACGAGGACCTCGGCGTCGCCACCGCCGGCGCCACCTTCTTCCGCTCCATCGGCGCCTCCTTCGGGGTCTCCGTCTTCGGCACGATCTTCGCCTCCGGGCTCAACGACCGGCTGAACGACGTCCTGGCCGGCGTCCCGCTGCCGCCCGGCTTCAGCCCGGGGGCGATCACCTCCGACCCGCGCGTCATCGACCGGCTCCCCGCCGGGATCCAGGGCGAGATCTACCACGCCTACGCCGAGTCGATCACCCGGGTCTTCCTCTACGCGGTGCCGGTGGCCGTGGTCGCCTTCGTCCTCTCGCTGTTCCTGCGGGAGCAGAAGCTGCGGACCACCGTGACCGCCCCCGACCTCTCCGAGTCCATCGGCCTCAACCCGGTCGAGCGCTCCTCGCTGGACGAGATCAGCCGGGCCCTGTCCGTCCTCACCACCCGGGAGGCGCGGCGCGACCTGTTCAAACGGATCACCGCCGCCGCCGGGCTCGACCTCAAGCCCGCGTCCAGCTGGCTGCTGCTCCAGATGCACCACCACGGCTCGGTGGAGCCCGCTGAACTGGCGGAGCGCCGGATCGTCCCGTTCGCGGTGATCGAGGAGGCGGTGCGCGAGGTCGAGGGCCGCGGCCTGGCCTCCCGCACCGGCGGCCTCCCGCTCCGCCTCACCGAACCGGGCGAGGCGGCGGCCGTCCAACTGGTCGCCGCCCGGCGGGCCCAGCTCGCCGAACTCCTCGGCGACTGGGACGAGAAGCAGTTCGACGACCTGGCCGAGCTGCTCACCCGGCTGGCCTCCACCCTGTGCGCCGACCGCCGCGACCGCCCCGACCCGGTCGTCCACGAGCCGCCGTATCAGGGCGAGGGCCGCTCCTTCTGACGCCTTCTCTCCTCTCTTCTCTCCTCTTCCTCACGTCGTCCCGAGCCACCTCGGCGTGTCCAACCGGAACGGATCTCCGGGTGCCAGCACCCGCAGGGCGTCCTCCAGGCCCCGGAGTTCCTCCTCCCCGCCCAGCTGCCCGACCCACTCACGGCGCAGCTCCTCGAAGATCCGGGCCGAGCGAACCAGGCAGTCCACCCCGCGTGCCGTCAGTCGGACCACCTTGCGCCGCGCGTCCGCCGGATCGCTGCCCCGTTCGACGTACCCGAGCCGCTCCAGCTGTTCGACGGTCTTGCCGGCCGCCTGCTTGGACACCCCGAGCCGGCGGCCGAGCTCGACGGCGGTGGTGCCGTCCGGCCCGATCGCCTGGAACACGAACCCGTGCATCGGCCGCAGCTCCGGATGCCCCTCGCCGGCGAGCCGCTCGTGCAGCTCGTCGATGATCGTCCGGAACGCGAGGAGCAGCCGCAACGGCAGTTCGTAACCCGGCGTCACGTCTTGCTGGTGATCCCTTGACACGATCGACAACCTCATTGACTATATAGACAACCTAGTTGTCCATCATAAAGGGGCTACCCACTCTTGTCCGTCATCCGCAGCACCGACGCCCGCCGCACCGAGACCCCCAACGCCGTCATGACCACCCACGCCTCGCCCACCCAGGGCGGCACCGGCCTCGCGATGTGGCGCGTCGAGATGCAGCCGGCCCGCTCGGGCCCGCGTCACGCCATGGACACCGAGCAGGTGTGGACCTTCCTCACCGGCTCCGCCGTCGTCGACCTGAACGGCGAGGAACTCACCCTCACCGCCGGCGACACCCTCGTCCTCCCCGCCGACACCCCACGCCGGCTGCACACCACCGAAGGCTTCACCGCCGTCGTCGCCTCCCCCGCCCCGTCCACGGCCCACAACCTGGACAGCGGCGACAAGGTCGCACCGCCGTGGATCGTGTGAGGTGTAGCTCAGAGGCTCGGGTGGTTGGCCTCGCGGACCCGGGCGAGCAGCGCCGAGCGTCGTCGGCGCTGCTCGGTCGTCAACGGCGCATCGCTGAATTCCTCGGGGGTGAGGACCGGCCGACTGCCGGCGGGCCGCTCAGGGGGCCACGGGTCCGGTGCTGACTGTGGGCCGTCCTGGGCGCCGTTCACTCGGCACCGGCCGGGTTCAGGCACTCCCCGGACTCGGCGTGGCGTCGGCGCAGCACCCGGACGTCGGTCAGTGCCGAGTGGTCGCACCCTTCCGGGGCGCGGAACGCCTCCTGGGCCCTGCCGTCCAACCACATGCATACGGGGCACATGTCGGTGCTCATCGCTCAACTCCCGCGCCGGTAGAAGTCCTCGGCCAGCACGTTAGGCATGCGGGAATCGCCGATGGGTCCGCGATTCTCGAATATTCCAGCACCTGCGATCGGTGTTCGCGGGGATTCCTCAGGCGGCCCCGAGTGCCCTACGGCACCGCGTGAGGACCCTGTGGGCATCCGAGCCGAAGACGGCTGCGCCGGCCAGCCGCTCCCACACGCGGGAGTACAGGGCCACGTGCTCCGTCTCGTCCAGCCACAGCTCCGCGTGCCAGTCCTCGACGATGACGAGCCGTTCGTCGTATATCCAGAAGCCGTTGGCGGGCGGCAGAGTGAGCTGAGCCTCGAACGGCACGATGCCCAGGGTGACGGTGTCCAGGCCGATCACGCCGCTGAGCCGGTCGAGCTGGGCGGCCATCACGGCGGGTGGGCAGAGCTGGGCGCGGAGCGCGGCCTCCCACATGAGGATGCGGTACTGCTTGCCCGGCCGGTAGAGGCTTTCCTGCCGTCGGACCCGGGCCCGTACGGCCTCCTCGACATCGCGCGGCGACTGGTGGAGGTCGACGTATGCGTTGAACACGTGGCGGGCGTAGTCGGCCGTCTGGAGCATGCCGACGATCATGGAGCCTTCCCAGGCGCGCATGACCGTCGACCGCTCGTACTCGACCGTCAGCGTGTCCTGTACGGGCCTGTGCCCGGCCGCGAGTTGCCGTCGCCAGGAGCGCGAGTGCGACTCGAACGCCCGTAGCCTGGCCGCCAGTTCGGATGCCGTACCGGGCTGGCCCACCCCCGCCGCCCACGCCTTGAGGTCCTCGTGGGTGGCGGTCTGTCGGCCGGTCTCCAACTTGCTGACTTTGGACTGTGTCCAGCCCAGGTGCTCGGCCAGTTGCCGCCCTGTGAGACCACCCTCGGCGCGCAGTTCGCGAAGCCGCAGACCGAGGGCGATTCGGGCCTGTTGGAAGTCGGTGCTCACACGCCGGACGGTACCTCAGCGCTGAACGCCCGGTGCGGTGTGGCGAAGTGCCAGGCGGCGTCGCGCACCTGGCAGGCGCGCGCCACCTGAAGCGGGTCGGTGATCAGCTCCACGCCGGTCAGATCGTCATCGGGGTCGAAGTGCAGCAGGGCGATCACGCGTGAGTCGAACAGCCAGGTGTCCTCTGCCGGAAGGCCGAGGCGATCGGCGTCGGCGCGCCAGAGGTACCGGATGTCCTCGCCGACGGCACTGTTCCGCTGGGCGTTGTCGAGCAGGTACCGCTGCCCCGGGGTGGGCGGGCCGTCCATGACCCTCACCCGCTCGAACCGCTTGCCGAGGGCCACCTGCTCGCGGCGCGAACGGCACCAGGAGTCCTCCAGATCCCATCCGGCCGCCTGCCCGGCAGCGAACCGGCGGTAGGTCTCGGTCCGTTCGTCGGACCTGTACCTGCGACGGGTCTCAAGCCGAAAGGCGGTGTGCTCGAAGTTCTCAAACATGCTGTCGAACTCTTCGAAGCCGATCAGCACGGGCTCTCGGCCCACGTCTCGCGGAGCGAAGTCGGCGAGCAGCACGCGGGGCACGACTACGAACCCTTCGCCGGGCTTGATGTTGCGGAGCTGAGCCACTTCGTCGGGATCGGTGACGGCCTCGCCCTGCACCAGCACCTCCCCGGTCTCGACGTCCTCGTAGAGCGTCGGGCATCCGTTGTTCCCCGAGTTGCTTCCGATGTACCGCAGTCGTCGGCTCACAGCCGCTCCCCTCGCTGTCGATCGGGCTGGTTCAGGATGCCGTGGGATCGGCCCGAGGTGGGCGCTGATTCTCGAATATTCTCCCGAGCCAACAGAACGCCCCCGCCTGTCCGAGGTCGGGTCGGCGCCGGAATCCCGCTCGGAGCGGCGGATGCTTCGACTGGAAGTCCTGCCCAACCGGGCTTGCCGATGTCCTCGACATGTCCGGTGTTGCCCCGGTCTCGTGACGCATAGAGGCGTTGGTCTTCGTACGCTGTGCCTCGGGCGAGACCTTCGAGCTCGCACGTGATCAATGTTGGGTCGCCACCCAGGCTGACCATTGATTTTGAGAGGTGTCATGTGGGTAGCGTGGTAAAGATCAATGTTCTGACCGTCCCCGCTGAGCGGCGGGAGGAGTTGGAGAAGCGCTTCGGGGCGCGGGCCGGTGCGGTGGAGAACTCCGACGGCTTCGAGTACTTCGAGCTGCTCCGGCCCGTTGAGGGCACCGACCAGTACCTGGTCTACACGCGGTGGCGGGACGAGGAGTCGTTCCAGGCCTGGCTGGCCGGTCCGATGCAGGCCGCGCACCGGCCGGCGGCCGAGGGTGGTGAGGCTCCTCAGCGGCCCGCTTCCAGCGGCTCCACGTTGTGGTCCTTCGACGTGGTGCAGTCCGCCACTCCGAAGGGCTGAACCCCCATCTTGTAAGACGGTGCGCCCCGGACCGACCGGTCCGGGGCGCACCGCGGTGTCGTGCATGTGCCGGGGTGCGGGTGGCTGGTGTGTTTGGGAGACTGGGGGTGGTGCCCGTAGAGGGTCAAGTTTCGATGTGTCAGTCGACCTCGTGTCGAGGTCACCGTTTGTGAACCCCACTGCATGAGATCTGATAGGGGAGCGCGCATGTCCAGGTCCGCGCGAGTCTTCATCAGGAACTTCCAGGGCAGGGCAGCGCACAATCTGAACCTGCCCGGCTTCAAGATCACCCCGAAGTCCGCTGTGTTGGCCACGGCCGGTCTCTGGGAGCCGGGGGACGGATTCTTCGATCCGAACGTCAGGTTGCGTGTCCATGGGCCGGATGTGTTCGTCACTACTGTCGTTCCGCACGGTAGCGACGACGAGGCCGAAGGCGTCGAGTTCATGCTGCACGCGGACTCGCCGACGCCCGTGAACGTCGCTGTGACCATCACTGTGTTCGAGGAGTTCGAAACGCACGCGCTGATTGAGTGAATCCGCATCCGAACTCTTCCGACGCCCGCCCTCGCCGCCCCGGCGAGGGCGGGCGAGGAGTTCGTGCTCCCTGCCGGCGACACCCTCGCGCTGCAGGCTGTCCCCAGCTTGCTGGAGTTGCTCAGGCCATACGCGAGGTAGGGGGCGTGCGGGGCGGGGGAGCTGTGTGTCGGCTGCCGCCCGCCCCGTGCAGGGGTGTGTCAGAGGGTGTCGCGGACCTTGATGTAGCCGTCTTCGACCAGGAACTTCTGGTTGGGGTTGGTGGCGCCGCAGGTGTACAGGAAGACGTTGTCGTTGTTGTTGCGGGCGTTGCCGACGTCGAGGCACATCTCGTGGGCGGTGCCGAGTGTCGACTCCAGGACGACCGAGCCGCGGCGCAGCAGCCAGGTCTGGTTGGTGTCGGCCGCCTGGGAGTACTCGCAGGCCCAGATGCGGACGTTGTCGCCGTTGGTGCCGGTGTTGTCGGCGTCGAGGCACATCTCGGGGCCGCCGGTGCCGAGGGTGTCGGCGACCTTGATCCGGCCCTCGTCGAGGACGAAGCGCTGGTTGGTGTGGTCGAGGCACCGCCAGATGCGGACGTTGTCGGCGTTGTTGCGGGTGTTGCCGACGTCCAGGCACATGCCCTTCGGGCGGCGGGGCGGGGTGGCGACGTTCAGGGTGCCGTCGGTGATGGTGTACTCGGTGCCGTTGTTCGGGTCCGTGTACGTGAAGCTGCCGTTGCCGCGCGGGAGCGTGGTGTTACCGGGCGCGCCGGCGTCCACGGTGACCTGCGGGAAGAAGCGGAAGTAGCCGTTGGACGGCCAGCCGCTGCGGCCTCCGTTGCGGCCGTAGCCCTCGCAGGTGAGCGTCCGGTTGCCGTTGCCGAGCGCGCAGTTGCGCAGGCCGACGTTGTTGCTGCCCCAGTTGGCGCCGTTGGCGCTGTATTCGGTGGGGACGGTGGTCTGCGGGGTGAACGTGGTGCTGCCGGGGGCGGTGAAGGTCGCGGTCATGCCCGTGGCGGGGAGGGTGCCCGGGCCGCCGGTGTTCTGGTAGGTCCACGGGACGATGTCGGTCGCGCCCGGGGCGATCGTCACGGTGGTCGGGACGTCGCGGCCGATGAAGGTCACCGCGGCGGCGGGTTGGGCGGTGACGGCGGCGAGGGCCAGGGCGGTGGTGGCGACGGCTGCCGTTCGGGTGAGACATCGGGTGAGGGTGGGCACGGGTTCGACTCCACTTTCTTGAGGGGGCGGTGGAGATCTTCGTGTGCGGTGGGATCGCCCGGGGGCGCCCGTCACGGGCGGGGGGTGTGGTTCACCCCTTCGGTCGACGGGGTGCTGCCGGGTGGGGGAGCCGGCGGCCGGAAGGCGACCGGGGCGGCGAAGGCGGCGCGGCGGGTGGCCCGGCGGAGGGCGCGCAGGACGGGGGTGCCGAGGGTGAGGCAGAGGACGACGGTGAGCACGGCGCGCGGGAGGTCCCAGCCCAGCGAGGTGGTGAGGCAGTAGACGGCGAAGCGGACCAGGTTCTCGGGGAGCGGGTCGCCCGGGACGAAGGAGATCGAGCTCGCCAGGCCGGCGATGTACGGCCAGCCCTGGAGGTTCATGATCACGCCGTAGAGGAGGGCGGCCACCGCGCCGTAGGCGGCGAGGAGGGCGAGCTCGGGGCGTCCGCGCAGTCGGGCCGGGCCGGGCAGCAGGCCCGCGCCGAGGCTCACCCAGCCCATGGCGAGCATCTGGAACGGCAGCCAGGGCCCGACGCCGCCGGTCAGCAGCGCGGAGGCGAACATCGACAGTGCGCCGAGTACGAAGCCGAAGCCCGGCCCGAGCACCCGCCCGGCCAGCACCATCAGGAAGAACATCGGCTCCAGCCCGGCGGTGCCCGCGCCGAGCGGGCGCAGCGCGGCGCCGGCCGCGGCGAGCACGCCGAGCAGGGCGACCGACTTGGCGTCCAGGCCCGGTGCGCCGCCGCCCGCCGCGCGGCCCTCGGAGATCTGGGCGACGAGGACGGCGAGGAGGAGCGGCAGGAGGAGGGCGAACAGCCAGGGGGCGTCGGCGGAGTGGCCCACCAGCGCCGAGCGGGTGGAGGCGAGCAGCGGCCAGCCGAAGCCGGCCACGCCGACCAGGGAGACCAGGGCGAGGGCGGCGATCGAGCGGCGGCCGAGGGGAACGGGGCGGGTCACGAGGCCTCTCCCGCGAGCGCCTCGGCGACCTGGTGGACGGTGAGCCAGGGCCCGGGCGCGAGGATCTTGGCGACCTGCGGGGCGAACGCCGGTGAGCCGAGCACCACCTCGGGCGTCGGCCCGTCCGCGACGATCTCGCCGTCGGCCAGTACGGCCGTGCGGTCGGAGAGTTCGGCGGCCAGCTCGACGTCGTGGGTGGCGAGGAGGACGGCGTGGCCCTCGGCGGCGAGGCCCCGCAGGATCGCGACCAGCCGGGCCTTGGCCGCGTAGTCGAGGCCCCGGGTGGGTTCGTCGAGCAGGATCAGCGGCGGGCGGGCGGTGAGCACCACCGCCAGGGCCAGGGTCAGGCGCTGGCCCTCGGAGAGGTCGCGCGGGTGGACGGCGTCGGGGAGGCCGGGCAGCAGCCGTTCGACCAGGGCGCGGCAGGTACCGGGTTCGGCGCCCGCGTCGCGGTCGGCGGACGCGCACTCGGCGGTGACGCTCTCCCCGTACAGCAGGTCGCGCGGGTCCTGCGGGACGAGGCCGACGTGGCGGATCAGTTCGGCGGGTCGGGTGCGGTGCGGGGTGCGGCCGCCGACGGTCACCGAGCCGGAGGCCGGTGCGTGCAGGCCGACCAGGGCGCCGAGCAGGGTGGACTTGCCGGCGCCGTTGCGGCCCATCAGGGCGGTGATCTCGCCTGCGTGGAGGGCGAGTTCGACGCCGCGCAGGGCCGGGACGGGGCCGCGGCGGACGACCAGCCGGGAGGCGGTGGCGAGGGGCGTGCCGGTGGTGGTGGGCGCGGGTGCCTCCGCCGGGCGGTGGCCGTCCAGTCGGGCGCGGAGGCCGGCGGCCCGGCGGCGGGCGTCGCGGACGGTGAGCGGCAGCGGGCGCCAGCCGGCCAGCCGGCCCAGTCCGACCACCGGTGGGTGGACCGGCGAGTGCGCCATCACCTCGGCCGGCTCGCCCAGCACGGGCGGCGCGCCGGGGGTCAGCAGCAGGACCTGGTCGGCGTACTGGACCACGCGCTCCAGCCGGTGCTCGGCCATCAGCACGGTGGTGCCGAGGTCGTGCACCAGCCGCTGGAGCACCGCCAGCACCTCCTCGGCGGCGCCCGGGTCCAGCGCGGAGGTCGGCTCGTCCAGGACCAGCACGCGCGGGTGGACGGTGAGCACCGAGCCGATGGCGACCCGCTGCTGCTGGCCGCCGGAGAGGGAGCCGAGCGCCCGCTGCCGCAGGTCGGCCAGGCCGAGCAGGTCGAGGGTCTCCTCGACCCGGCGCCGCATCACGTCCGGCGGCAGGCCCAAGGACTCCATGCCGTAGGCGAGTTCGTCCTCGACGGTGTCGGTGACGAAGTGCGCCCGCGGGTCCTGGCCCATCGTGCCGACCAGGTCGGCGAGTTCGCGCGGGCGGTGGTCGCGGGTGTCGCGTCCGCCGACGGTGACCCGGCCGTGCAGCACGCCGCCGGTGAAGTGCGGCACGAGGCCGCTCACCGTGCCCAGCAGGGTCGACTTGCCGGAGCCCGACGGGCCGACGAGCAGGCAGAGTTCACCCTCGGGGACGGTCAGGTCGACGCCGCTGAGGGTGGGGGCCGCGGCGTCGGCGTACTGGACGCCGACCTGGTCGAAGGTGATCACGAAGTCCTCCCGGGCTCGGTCGGGGCGGTGCGGGCGGCCGAGGCGAGGGCGGTGGCGGCTCCGGTGGTGCTCGGGGGCACCGGAGTGACGAACGCGGGCAGCAGGCCGAGCAGGACCGCGACGGCGGCGGCCACCGGCAGGACCGGCGCGGTCGGCGGGACGACGGTGGGGGCGAAGGCGAGCGGGTCGAGCGCGGCCAGCCAGGTCGTCGACGCCGCCACCGCGACCCCGGACCCGGCCGTGAGCCACTCCGGCAGCGCCCACGGATCCGGCCGGTGACGGGTCCGGACGGAACGCCGGCCGCCCAGCAGCAGCCCGGCGAAGGCGGCGGCCAGGCCGACCAGGAGCACCGGCACCGCCCACCCGGCGCCGCCCGCCGTCAGCAACCCGTACGCGGCCAGGCAGATGCCGAGCAGGCCGGCCAGGGTGAGCGTGGCGGTGAGCACCGCGATCCGGCGCGGCACCTCGGCGGTGCGCCCGAACCCGCGGGTGTCCATCGCGGCCGCCAGCGCCACCGAACGCTCCAGGGCGCCCTCCAGCACGGGCAGTCCGACGCTGAGCACGGCGGCGACGCCGCGGTCGGTGCGTCCGCGCAGCCGGCGGGCGGCGCGCAGCCGCTGCACGTCGGCCACCAGGTTCGGGGCGAAGGTCATCGCGACCACGACGGCGACGCCCGCCTCGTAGAGCGCGCCGGGGAGGGTGCGCAGCAGGCGGGCCGGGCTGGCGAGGGCGTTCGCGGCGCCCACGCACACCAGCAGGGTGGCCAGCCGCAGCCCGTCGTACAGCGCGGCGAGCAGCCCCTCGGCGGTGACCCGTCCGCCGATCCGCACGCCCTGCGCCCAGGCGGGCAGCGGGACTTCGGGGAGCGTGAACAGGGCGTGCGTGCCGGGGATCGGCGAGCCGAGGAGGACGGCGAAGAGCAGGCGGATGCCGAGCACCAGGAGGCCGAGGCGCAGGAACGCCCCGTAGGAGCGCGACCAGGGCGCGTCGCCGCGCCGGGCGGCGACCACGTAGCCGGCCACCGCGGCGAGGAGCAGCAGGACCAGCGGGTTGGTGGTGCGGGTGGCGGCCGCGCCCAGGCCGAGCGCCCACAGCCACCAGGCCCCCGGGTGCAGCTGGCGGGGGCCGGCGGCCGGGCGGCGGCGGGCGGGGCGGGGTGGGGGCACGGTGGGTCCAGGGGGTCGGGCCGGAGGGGTGGACGGGAGAGGGCGGGTGTTCCTAGCGGCGGCGGCGTACCTGCCGGGCGGCGCCCGCGGCCACGACGAGGACGAGGGCGAGGCCGGCGCCCACCCCGAGGACGGGGCCGCCGGTGGCGGGGGAGGCGCCTGCGGCGGTCGGAGCGGCGCTCTCCGAGGGCTGTCCGCCGTCGGTCGGCCGGTCGCCCGCGCCGAGCTGGTCGCCGCAGCCCGCCCGCGGGTAGCCGGCGATGGCGCAGAGCAGCCCGTTGCCGTCGTACCGCAGCGGTGGTGCGACGGTGGCCAGGACCTCCGCCGAGCTGGCCCGGGGCTGGACGACGGCGCAGACGGTCCGCGGTTCCGGCGGGGTCTCCCGGCCGGGCGCGTCGGCGGCGGCGCCGAAGTCCAGGACCACGGCCACCCGCTTGCGGCCGGGCTCCGCCGGCGTACCGGCGCAGACGGCGGCGAAGTCCCCGGCCGTCCCGGGCCGGGCGGCGTCCCGCCCGCCGTCCGGGCTGACGGCGAACCGCCAGCCGTCGACCGCGCCGTCCGCCGGGACGTGCACGGCGGGCCCCTGCTGCTGGTACGCCCAGCCGCCGTCGGACCAGCGCCAGAACGACCAGTAGCGGTACCCGGCGGCCTGGGCCTGCGCGGCGCCGATCAGCAGCAGGATCAGCACCCCGGTGATCAGCCCGGCCAGGAACCGCACGGCCGCCCGCACCACCCGCCGCTGGGCCTCGGCCGCCGCCGCGTCGCTACCGGCGGCAGCGGTGTCACCGGGGGCGGCCGGAACCGTACCGGCCGGGCCCGAAGCCGCACCGGCCCCGGCGGTCGGGGCCGGGCCCGCCGCCGTGGCCGGAGGCGGTTCCGGGGGCCGGCCGGGGGTGGTCACAGCTTCGGGCCGCGCTTGCGCTGCAGGCTCAGCACCAGACCGCCGCCGATGCCGATCAGCAGGCCGATCCCGAGCGTCCAGTAGGTGCTGATGCCGCCGTCCTTCTTCTTCGCCGCGGCCGAGGGGCTCGCCGAGGCGGGCGCGGAGGCCGCGGCCTTGGGGGCCGGGCCGAGCGTGGTCAGCTGCTTGACCAGGTCGGCCCCGCCGAAGGCGGCCGGGTCGCGCTGCGCGGCCTGGGCGACCAGCACCAGGGTGGCGGTGGCGGCGGCGTCGGTGCCGCCCTTGGTCCAGGTGCCGCCCTGCTCGGCCAGCCAGTCGACGGCGGCCGCGGCCTGCTGCGGGTGCCCGCCCTGGACCAGGCCGAGCGCGGCCCAGGCGGTGGCCGTGTAGTCGGGGGTGGGGGGCGCGCCGGGCGTGGTCAGCGTCAGGTGCCGGTCGCCGCCCGCGAGCTGCGCGGCGAGGTACGCGCCGACCGCCTCGCCGGAGTCGGCGCGCGGGACGGCCGTGGCGGCGCCGTCCGCGCAGGCCAGGGCCTTGGGGGCGGCGTCGCTCCGGTTGGCGCCGGCGACCGGCAGCCTCCCGCCGGTCGCCGCGAGCGAGGCCTGCCCGCTGGCCAGGGCGTTCACCTCGGCGGGGGTGCCGTCCGGCGCGCTCTGGTAGACGAAGGCGCCGCGCCGGTCGGCGGGGGCGGCGCAGCCGAGCTGGAAGGCGGCGAGCCCGTCGAAGGCGTTCTTGCCGGCCTTGGCGACCGTCGCCGGGTCGACCTTGGCGGCGAGCAGGGCGTTGACGGCGAGGCCGGTGGAGTTGGCGTCGCCCGGGTTGCCGGGGTTGTAGGCCCAGCTGCCGTCCGCGTTCTGGGTGGTCCTGAGCCACTGGACGCCCTTGTCCACGGCGTCCTGGTGCCCGCCGAGGGCGATCAGCGACTGGACCGCCAGCGCCGTCGCGTTGCTGTCCTCGAACACCGGGTCGCAGGCGGCCGAGGCGTCGGCGCGGTACGAGGGCCAGCCGCCGTCCGCGCACTGCTGCCCGGTCAGCCAGGCGACGGCGGAGTCGGCCGGGGTCACCTTGGCGGCGCTCAGCGCGGTCAGCGCGAGGGACTGCCGCCACACCGCGTCGTAGGTGGGGTCGCCCTTGCCGTACAGGCCGTCGGGGAGCGGGGCGGCGCCGAGGGTCGCGGTGGGGCTCGGGACGTCGGCGAACGCCGGGGCGGCGGCGGTGCCGGCGAGCAGCGCGGCGGTCAGGGCGGCGGCGCCCAGACGGGCGGCGGTCAGCATGATCGGAGATGTGCCTTTCGATGAGCGGGGCCGGCCGGGGGCCGGCCGTTCCGTAGACCTCGACGGTGCCCGGCGGTGGTCCGCCCGGCGTGGGCCGCTCGCTTCTCCCCGGGCACTCCGGCTCGCCGGCGGACGGGGCGCGCCGGGCTCACGGTTGCGGGTCAGCGCCGGATTCGCACCGGCTTTCCCCGGAAGGAGAAGCGGGATGGAGTTGTCCTGCCCGTCGACTCTATCCGCCGGGCCGACCGGCCCGGCGCGGGCCGGGTGAGAACAGGTTCCAGTTCGACGGACGCCTGCCGGGTGCCGGGACGGCGAGGACC